>JAABQI010000257.1 GCA_011391545.1 Rhodoferax sp. | reverse complement strand
CCAAAAACGAAACCACGCTGAAAGATGCGTTCGACATTGATGCCCTGAAAAAATGCGACATCATCATCAGTGCCCAGGGCGGCGACTACACCTCCGAGGTCTTTCCCAAGCTGCGCGCGGCGGGCTGGAGCGGCCACTGGATCGATGCGGCCTCGACCCTTCGCATGAAGGATGACGCCGTCATCATCCTCGACCCGGTGAACCTTCCGGTCATCCAGAACGCCCTGAAAAACGGCGGCAACAACTGGATTGGCGGCAACTGCACCGTGAGCTGCATGCTGATGGGCGTTGGTGCCCTTTACAAGGCGGGTCTGGTCGAGTGGATGAGCACCCAAACCTACCAGGCGGCCAGCGGTGGCGGCGCCCAGCACATGCGGGAATTGCTGACCCAGTTTGGCACCCTGAACGCCGAGGTCAAGGCGCTGCTCGACGATCCCAAATCGGCGATTCTGGAAATTGATCGCAAGGTCATCGCCAAGCAGCGCGCCCTGAGCGCCTCTGAAACCGCCAATTTCGGTGTGCCGCTCGGTGGCTCGCTGATCCCGTGGATCGACAAGGACCTGGGGCTTGGCAAACAGTCCGACGAGCCCGGCTGGGGCATGTCGCGCGAAGAGTGGAAAGGCATGGCCGAGACCAACAAGATTTTGGGCCAGGGTGCTGCCTTTGGCAGTGTCGAGATCCCGGTGGACGGCTTTTGCGTGCGCGTGGGCGCCATGCGCTGCCACAGCCAGGCGCTCACCTTCAAGCTCAAAAAGAACGTGCCCTCGGCAGACATTGAAGCCATGCTGGCCGCCGACAACGACTGGGTCAAGGTGGTGCCCAACACGCGCGAGGCCACCGTCAAGGATTTGACCCCGGTTGCTGTGACGGGTACGCTCACCATCCCCGTGGGCCGGATCCGCAAACTGGCCATGGGGCCTGAGTATGTGGGCGCGTTTACCATTGGTGATCAATTGCTCTGGGGCGCTGCCGAGCCGCTGCGTCGCATGCTGCGCATCTTGTTGCAAGCCTGATACTTTGGGCGGGCAAGACAGGGGTTTGTTTCATTCAACGCTTGATTTGGGCAATGGATGACCTTGTTTCACCATATAGAATCATCAGCTGCAAGCAGACTTGCTGTCTGATGGCACGATGGCGCATCAGTACGTATTGATTGACAGCATGTGTGCAAGGGTGCGTTCCTGTTTTTTGCAGGTTGAAAACTGGAGTCAAAAAATTGATTGCAAAGTCTTATCGATGTGAACTCACCGCGGTGGCATTTGCTGCGCTCCTGGCTTTGGCTGGCACCCATGCGCAGGCGCTGTCGCTGGGTCGTATCACGATTCAGTCTGGCCTGGGCGAACCCTTGCGTGCTGAAATCGACATTCCGGAGATCAATGCCGACGAGGCGGCCACGCTGAAAGCCCAGATCGCTCTGCCGGCGGCTTTCAAGTCATCGGGCATGGAATACAGCCCCGTGCTGCCGAGTGTCCGGATCACTTTGCAAAAACGTTCTGATGGCCGCGCCTACCTGCGCTTGAGCGGCGATCGCCTGGTCCAGGAGCCCTTTGTCGACCTGATTCTGGAGGCCAGCTGGAGCACGGGCCGCGTCGTGCGCGACTACACCATGCTGTTTGACCCGCCCAACCTGCGTCCGCAGGAGCAGCCCGTCGCGGCGCCGTTGGTGACGCCCAGGGTCGTCCCGTTGCCGCGCTCCGTACCCGTACCAACGGCTCCCGTTGCGTCTGCCGCTGCCCGCCAGCCCGCTCCGGTTGCTGGCGTCAGACCAGCTCCGGTGCTTGCGCGCAGCAACGGCCGGCAGGTGGCGGTGCGGCCTGGTGAAACGGCCAGCAGGATTGCCTTGGCGCACAAGTCATCCAATGTGTCATTGGAACAAATGCTGGTGGCCATGCAACAGACCAATCCGAGGGCATTTATCGAGGGCAACGTCAACCGCATCAAGGCCGGTGCCATTTTGCAGATGCCGACCGAGGAACAGGCCCGGGCGGTCACGCCGGTGCAGGCCAGCCAGATCATCACGGCGCAAAGCCAGGATTTCAACCGTTTCCGTCAAACGCTCGCGAGTACTGCGGCCGTCGTCAAGCAGCCACCCGCCGAGCGCGCCGTCAGCGGTACCATCCAGGCGACGGTAGAGGACAAGAAAGCTGCAGCGCAAACACCCGACAAGCTGACGCTGTCGAAGGGCGCGGTTCAAGGCGCATCTGACCTGGAGCAACTGGCGCAGACGCGCGAGGCTGAAGCGAGCGCACGCCGGGCCGCCGAAATCAGCCAAAACACGGCTGATCTCAATGAGTTGGCTAAAACCGCTGCCTTGATGGCAGCTTCTGGCGCAGCCACCGCCAACGTGGCCGAGTCAACGGCACCCATGCTCCCGGCATCCACCCCGGAGATCGCCGTTGCAGCACCTGAAGTCCAAAAGCCGGCCGCTGTGGCCACCTCAGCGCCCGTAGCCGCGACTGCCGAGCCGACAACGGGGTTTCTGGATGATCTCATTGCCAACCCGCTGTTGCCGGCGGGTGCCGCTGCGCTGATTTTGTTGCTGGCCGGTTTGGGGTTTTATAAAGTCCGTCAGCGCAAGGAGCAAGAGCTTGCGGAAAGTTCCTCCTTTATGGAAAGCGGTTTGCAGGCGGAGTCGTTCTTTGGCAGCAGTGGTGGCCAGAACGTGGATACCGACAGTAGCCTTGCCCCGGCTTCTTCCGTGTCATATTTTCCCAGTCAGCTCAAAGCTGATGAGGAGGCAGACCCGCTGGCCCAGGCCGATATTTATCTGGCTTACGGCAGGGATGTCCAGGCTGAGGAGGTTTTGAAAGAGGCCCTGTTGGCCCAGCCTGAGCGCCTTCCAATCCATCAAAAATTGTTGGCTATTTATGCCAAGCGCCAGGATGCCAAGGCTTATGCGGCCATCGCGACCCTGGCTTATCCATTGACCCAGGGCGCCGGCCCGCAATGGTCCCAGATTTGCCGGACTGGCCTGGCACTGGAGCCGGGCAATGCGTTGTACCTTGCAGAGGCTCAGTCGGAATCGCCGCCAAGCGTACTTCCGCAGGCGACTTTATCTGCCGTTGCTACGACGGTGGCGGCCAATGCCGGGCCGGCTGATGCTGCACAGCCTGCCGGTGACAATTTGGTTGATTTGGACCTCGATCTGGATTTTTCCATCGATGAGCCAGCACCCGATGCTGTCGAAGTGCCCTCGGGCATGATGGCGTTTGACATGGACTCGTTGTCGTTGGATCTGGGAGATTCCAACGCCTCGTCAGCAGAATTGCCGGACATTTCGGGCGCTGATCCGCTGGAGTCGAAATTGGCGCTGGCCGAAGAGTTCAAGGCCAGCGGTGATGATGACGGTGCGCGTGACCTGATCAAGCAGGTCATCGCCGAGGCTGACGGCGCCATCAAAGACAAGGCGCAGCAGGCGCTGCGCCAATTTTGACGGCCTGCACGGATGGGATGTGAGCCGCAACCGCCTGTCCGTGTCGCTTTAGGTATCAGTTATCACGGCGGTCATTACCAGGGCTGGCAAAGCCAGCCGTCCAGGCAGACCGTGCAGGATCAGCTCGAGAAAGCCCTGGGGCGTTTTGCCGATCACCGGGTCTCCACCCTGTGCGCAGGGCGCACCGACGCCGGTGTCCATGGGCTGATGCAGGTCGTGCACTTTGACACGCCGCTGGAGCGCCCTGAAGCCGCGTGGGTGCGCGGTCCCAACGCCTTGTTGCCGCGCGACATCGCGGTGCAGTGGGCCCGGGTGGTGCCAAAAGCGTTCCATTGCCGGGCCAGCGCGGTGTCCCGCCGCTATGTCTACGTGGTGCTGCAGTCGCCAGTGCGCCCCAGTCTGGATCGTGGCCGGGTGGGGTGGGTGTATCGCCCTTTGCAGCTTGAGCTCATGCGGCAAGCGGCGCAGCTAATCATCGGTGAGCATGACTTCACCTCATTTCGCGCCAGTGCCTGCCAGGCCTTGTCGCCGGTCAAAAACATGCTGCGCATTGATATCTCCCGCCGCGGTGCCTACTGGCGTTTTGAGTTCGAGGCCAATGCGTTTTTGCACCACATGATTCGCAACATCATGGGTTGCCTGCTCTACATTGGCGAGCAGCGCCAGCCCGTGGCATGGATGCAGCAGGTCATGCTGGCGCGCGACCGGGACGCCGCAGCACCCACGTTCTCGCCCGATGGCCTTTACTTTTTGGGCCCGCGCTACGAGCCGCATTGGGGCCTGCCGGAAGATTCTCCCTTGCTGGACGGATTGCCATGACCACACAGAATGCACAGGCTGAGGCGGGCTGGGCTCGGACCCGTATCAAGATCTGCGGCCTCACGCGTGAAGCCGATGTGGATGCGGCGGTGGCAGCGGGCGCCGATGCGATCGGTTTTGTGCTCTACGCCAAAAGCCCGCGCGCTGTATCGGCCCGGCGTGCGGCAGAGTTGGCGCGACGTTTGCCGCCCTTTGTCACACCGGTGCTGCTGTTTGTCAATGAAGAAGCTGCCGATATCAGCGCGGCCTGTGCACAGGTGCCCGGCGCCATGCTTCAATTCCATGGCGATGAATCGCCGCAAGCCTGCTGGGCTGCCAGCGCGCGAGGCCAGCGCCCGTATTTGCGCGCTGCCCGAATTCCCCTGGGCGATGCAGGTCGCGGCTTTGATCTCTTAAAATTCTCCCAAGATTATTCACAGGCCCAAGGCATCCTGCTCGACGCGCAAGTGGAGGGCTTCGGTGGTGGCGGGCACGCATTCAATTGGTCACTGCTTCCTCCAAACGTCAACGCTCACCTCGTCTTGAGTGGTGGGCTCAACGCTGCCAACGTGACCGACGGCATTGTGCAACTGCGCCCGCGCTGCAAAACGCTGGCGGTTGACATTAGCTCAGGGGTTGAGGTGCCGGGGCAAAAAGGCATCAAGGACCCCAACAGAATCCGTGAATTTGTCGCGGCCGTCCATAGGGCAGACCTTCAACTCCACTCATCCAGGCGATAACTCCATCATCACCATGGCGACACCTGCCGTCATTGCGAGCAAAGCGAAGCAATCCATGACTTTTGACTGCATGGATGTTCTTGTCCCTGTGCTCCTTGCGATGACAATTACCTCTTAGAACCTTAATACCATGTTTGAATACCAACAACCCGACCCACGCGGTCACTTCGGCATCTATGGCGGCAGTTTTGCCTCAGAGACGCTGACCCACGCTATCAACGAACTCAAGGCCGCTTACGCAAGGTATCAGTTTGATCCCGCGTTTGTGACCGAATTCAATTACGAGCTGGCGCACTTTGTCGGCCGCCCGTCGCCCGTTTACCATGCGGCCCGCATGAGCCGGGAGCAGGGCGGGGCGCAGATTTTTCTGAAGCGCGAAGACCTCAACCACACCGGCGCCCACAAGATCAACAACACCATTGGCCAGGCCATGCTGGCCAAACGCATGGGCAAGCCGCGCATCATTGCCGAAACCGGTGCGGGCCAGCACGGCGTGGCCACGGCCACCATCTGCGCGCGTTACGGCATGGAATGTGTGGTCTACATGGGCAGTGAAGACGTCAAGCGCCAGAGCCCCAATGTCTACCGCATGAAGCTGCTTGGCGCCACCGTGGTGCCCGTCACCAGCGGCAGCCGCACGCTGAAAGACGCGCTCAATGAAGCCATGCGCGACTGGGTCGCCAACGTCGACAACACCTTCTACATCATTGGCACCGTGGCCGGTCCGCACCCCTACCCGATGATGGTGCGCGATTTCCAGAGCGTCATCGGCAAGGAATGCCTGGTGCAAATGCCCGAGATGCTTCAAGCTGCGGGTTGCAAAACCGATCAGCCCGATGTGGTGATGGCCTGTGTCGGCGGTGGCAGCAATGCCATGGGCATTTTTTACCCTTACATTTCGCATGAAGCCACGCAACTGATCGGCGTGGAAGCGGCGGGCGAGGGCATGGACAGCGGCAAACACTCGGCCTCGATCCAGCGCGGCAGCCCCGGCGTGCTGCACGGCAACCGCACCTATGTGCTGCAGGACGACAACGGCCAGGTGACCGAAACCCACAGCATCAGTGCCGGGCTTGACTACCCCGGCGTCGGCCCGGAGCACGCTTACCTGCACGACCTTGGCCGCGCGCAATACGTCGGTATCACCGATGCGGAGGCGCTGGAGGCGTTCCACTACCTGTGCCGCACCGAGGGCATCATCCCCGCGCTGGAATCCAGCCACGCCCTGGCCCACGCCATGAAACTGGCCAAAACCATGCGCGTCGACCAGTCGATCCTGGTCAACCTGTCGGGCCGGGGCGACAAGGATATCGGCACCGTGGCCGATCTGAGTCACGCCGATTTCTACTGCCGACCCAGTTGCCAGGGCCAGTCGGTCAAGGGCGGCCTGGCTGCCGACGAAGCCATTGTGAAGGTTGTCAAATGAGCCGCATTGCCGCCACGTTCACCCAATTGCAAGCCCAGGGCCGCAAGGCGCTGATCCCGTTTGTCACCGCGGGTTTCCCGTTTGCCGACATCACGCCCGAGTTGATGCACGCCATGGTCGCCGGTGGCGCCGACGTGATCGAACTCGGAGTGCCGTTTTCTGACCCCAGTGCCGACGGCCCGGTGATTCAAAAGGCCGGTGACAGGGCTCTGGCCGCCGGTGTCGGCCTGGTGCAGGTGCTGGCCATGGTGCGCGAATTCCGTCTGAAAAACGACAGCACCCCGGTGGTGCTGATGGGCTACGCCAACCCGGTGGAGCGTTACAGCCAAAAACACCAACGCGCCGATGTCAAGGACGGTGGCAGCGCCTTTGTGCAGGATGCCGCAGCGGCCGGGGTGGATGGCGTGCTGATCGTCGACTACCCGCCGGAAGAGTGTGAAGAGTTTGCCACCGAACTCAAAGCCAGCGGCCTCGACCTGATCTTCTTGCTGGCGCCCACGTCCACCATTGATCGCATGCAGCAGGTGGCGCGCATCGCCAGTGGGTATGTCTATTACGTGTCGCTCAAGGGTGTCACCGGCTCCGGGTCTCTGGACACCGGCGCGGTCGAGGCCATGCTGCCGCGCATTCGACAGCACGTCAGCATCCCCGTGGGGGTGGGTTTTGGCATCCGGGACGCTGCCACCGCCCGCGCCATTGGCCGTGTGGCGGATGCCGTGGTGATTGGCAGCCGTATCATCCAACTCATTGACGGGCAGCCGCGCGACCAGGTCGCTGCCACGGCCGAAAAGTTCCTGCGCGAGATTCGCGCTGCGCTCGATTCATAATTCGCCATTCTCCGAAAAAGACGAAAAAGGACACACCATGAGTTGGCTCGAAAAACTGCTTCCCCCGAAAATCCAGCACACCAATCCGGAAGACCGGCGCAGTGTGCCAGGCGGACTGTGGATCAAATGCCCCAGTTGTGACACGGTGCTCTACAAAACCGACCTGGAGCAAAACCAGAATGTCTGCCCGAACTGCAGCCACCACCACCGCATTGGCGCGCGCGCCCGCCTGAATGTTTTTCTGGACAACGAAGGCCGCTACGAAATTGGCCAGGAAGTGCTTCCGGTCGATGCGCTCAAGTTCAAGGACAGCCGCAAATACCCCGAGCGCCTGAAAGAGGCGCTGGAAAACACCGGCGAAACCGATGCCCTGGTGGTGATGGGTGGCTCGGTGCTGGGCATCGGTCTGGTTGCGGCCTGCTTCGAATTTGAATTCATGGGCGGCAGCATGGGCTCGGTGGTCGGCGAGCGCTTTGTGCGCGGCGTGCACACCGCCATCGAGCAAAAGGTGCCGTTTGTCTGCTTCACCGCCACCGGTGGCGCGCGCATGCAGGAAGGCCTGCTGTCGCTCATGCAGATGGCCAAAACCAACGCTTCGCTGACGCACCTGGCCAAGAAGGGCCTGCCTTTCATCAGCGTGCTGACCGACCCCACCATGGGGGGTGTCAGTGCCGGCTTTGCCTTTTTGGGCGATGTGGTGATCGCCGAGCCCAAGGCCCTGATCGGCTTTGCCGGACCGCGCGTGATCGAATCGACGGTGCGTGTGACGTTGCCAGAGGGTTTTCAGCGCGCTGAATTCCTGCAGACCAAGGGCGCGGTAGACCTGATTTGTGACCGCCGCGAATTGCGCAAGACCATCGCCAACACGCTGGCTATTCTGACGCGACAGAGCGCGGACGCGGTGGCTTGAAGCAGTGGTCTGAATGTGGTCTCGCCAACAGGAATCGAACCTGTATTTCACGCTTAGGAGGCATGCGCACTATCCGTTGTGCTATGGCGAGAAGGCCTGATTTTAGGGGCTGAATCCTCGCTGCTGCGGTCCCTGTCACGGCGCCGAGCGCCAGTCATGTCTGACAACGCCAAAATGGCGGAATCAGACTGCTGACGGATGCCCGCCGTTCACTCGATGGCGAACGGCATGACATCACATCGCATCAAGCGATTGCGTTACTTGGCGAGCGAATCGCGAATCTCCCGCAAAAGCACAATATCCTCCGGCGTGGCTGGTGGGGGCGCAGGTGGCGTTGCTTTCTTCATGCGGTTGATCTGGCGGATCATCAAGAAAATGATGAATGCCAGGATCGCAAAGTTCACTGCCACAGTGATGAAGTTTCCGTATGCGAAGAGTGGCACGCCGGCCTTTGTCAGGGCCTCATAGGTCATCGGCCCGGTGAATGCAGCGGGGGGGGCGGAAAGCAGCACAAAGTAGTTGGAAAAATCGAGGCCGCCCACGGCCTTGCCAACCAGCGGCATGATGAGATCCTTGACCATGGAGTCGACAATTTTGCCAAACGCGGCACCAATGATGACACCGACCGCAAGATCGACCACATTGCCTTTCAGTGCAAACTCTTTGAATTCAGATGTGATGCTCATTTGAACCTTTCGCTAAGTGAAGAGGAGAATAGATTTTGTGGTGACTGATCTCGAGCGAAAGCATACACCAAACCCCGGATGCCAATGGCTGGAAAAATCAAAGCGCGCGCCCGCATCCGAATTCCTTTTGGCCCCTTGCTGACCAAGCTGGTGCAACTGCCTGCCAATGCCGAACGCGCCCTGGTGGCCCCTTGCGCTGACAAGCCGTCGAAGCTCACCTGTCTGCTGCTGGCGCTGGCTTTGCTGCTGCTCGCAATCTGGCGCCTGCGAATGGCATGAACTTGGGTTCATCAGTCGTAGCGCAGCGTCCAGATCAAATCCACAGCGCTTTGCTCGCCAGTCCGGGCGCGCAATGTGAGGTTTCTGGACAGGTCGTAAAAGATGGTGAAGACGCCCATGGTGCCAGCCAGGCCACTCTCATAGGCCACGTAGAAGTCGTTGCTGAGTCGCTTGCCGAGGGTGACCGTGGCGCCAGCGGCGTTGTCGTCACCTCCGTTGCTTTTCAGGCTCAACTCATCCAGGCCCAGGCTCTCCATCAAACTCGTGCTCGGCCCCTTGCCCTTGCCGCCGAGCAGGGCCAGCGCCGCTTGCTGCAGCAAGGCGGCCTCGCCACCGCTGCCACTGGCCGAGCGGCCCAGCACCAGCCAGGCCAGCTTTTCAGCCTCCGGCAATTCGGGGTCGGCATAGAGCCGGATGACCGGCGACAGCGCCGTGCCACTCACCTGCACACCGACGCGCTGGGCGAGTTTGGGACGAATCGCCAGGATGTCGAGCAGCGGGTTATCGAACGCACCAACAAAGCGCAGGACGCCTTGTTCGATGTCCAGGCGCTGGCCATAGGCGCGGAAGGTGCCGCGCACCGTGCGCACGGTTCCGGTCAGGTTGGGCGGCTCATTGCCGATGGCGTGCAGCGACAACTTGCCCGCCAGGCGCGTGTCGAGGCCACGGCCGCGCAACTGGAAGTCCTGCCCCAAATCAAGCGTGACCAGCACGTCCGAAATCAGGCGGGGTGACCCGGCCGTGCCGGACTTCCTGGCTGGCACGGCCTGTGGCTGCGCGGTCGCAGCGCTTGGCTGGCCCCGCACGACCACGTCATCGCCCAACTGCGGCGCGCTGTCGTCGGGCAGGGTGATCAGGGCCTGGTCGGCGGCAAGCTCGCCGCGCAGGGTCAGGCGCGCATCCTTCAGTTGCGCGGCGACCTTGCCTGACACCACCACGCGCAGGTCGGAGCGGCTGCTCAGGCGCAGGGCCTTGGCCTGCACCTCGAAAGCCATCGACAGGTGTGACAAAAAATCGGCTTCGGTGTTGCCAGGCAGCCAGAAGATCGAACCGCTCATGACCAACTGGCCACCACTGCCGCCCTTCGAAGCTGAAGCGCCTTGCAGGGTGAAATTCTCAACATCGATTTGCTGCCCATGCAGTCGGGCGTTCAGGGTGCCCTGGCTGAAGTCGATGCCGTCCACCACCGAACGCAGCGCCAGGTCGCGCGCCTGCAGGCGGCCCGACCATTCTGGCAGGTCCAGCGTTCCGCTGAGGGTGATGTCGGCATCCATGGTGCCGCGCAGACGCCAGCCGGGTGGTGCCAGCGCCGACCAGGCATCGACCGGCGGCATCTGAATCTTCAGGCTGCCGCCAATCGGCACGTTCCTGGCCAGGGTCCAGCCCTGTGCCTGCGGCTGAAGCCGGGTGCTGAATGCCGCCAGCGCCTTGCCAGCGCGCGCGCTGTCCCAGCGCAGGCTGCTCGACAGGTAGCCATCGTCCAGGTTGACTTCCAGCCGCGCCTCGCGCATCTCCGCTGGCAAGTCGCGCTGGAGGCTGTCGGCCGCGTGCAGGCGCAGGTCACCCGAGCTGCGCTCGAGCATTGCGCTCAGGTGCAGGGCATCGGTCTGCTTGGCATCCCAACTTCCGCTCAAAATCAGGTCGCTGCTCAGACCCAGGTCGGCCATGGTCTTGTCGCTGATGGCATCCAGCCAAGCCAGCGGCAGGTTGACGATCTGGCCCCGGCTTTGCCATTGCGCCTGGGCGGGCGTTTCGTTTTTCGTTTTGACAAGCTGCTGGCTCCACGCGACGGGCTCCCAGCTCAGGGTGGCCTCGCCTGGCTGCGGGCCCAGCAGCCGGGCGCTGCCAGCCGACACGGTCAGCGTGTTGCCGGCTTGGCTGGCACGCCAATCGAGCGCGATAGGTTGCTGATTCGCCGCGCCGGTTTGCAGCAACCACTGGCCGGGGCGGATGCTGTCCTGGGCCTTCAGTTCGAGCTGGCGCAAGCTGCCTTGCCAATGGCCGGTTTCGCGCAGTCCGCCGCTGGCCCGGGCCTGCCAGTCGATTTGCCGGGTGCCGATGTCAGCGCGGCCCTCGGTGCTGAATTCAAGCGCGGGCAGGGTGCCTGACAGCGCCACTTGCAACTCGCGCAGCCGGCCATCAAGGGGCGCGCTGGTCTGGCCGGCCAGGCTGCTTTTGCTGTTGCGCCAGCCGAGTTGTGGCGCGCGCAAGCTGGCGTCGATGCGCAGCGCGCGGCCCTGCTGCTGCCAGCCGCCCTGCCAGCGGGCTTCCAGCCGGGCGCTGCCTTGCAAGCGGCGGTCTTGCAGCGCCGTGCCGACAGCAGGCCAGCGCTTGAGCCACTGGCTGGCCAAATCAGCATTGTTGAGGTCAAGCGCCAGTGTGCCTTGACCCTCGTTGTGCGCCAGTTGTCCGTCGATGACGCCCTGCAAGCCGGGCAAGCTCACCGCCAGTTGGCCATTGGCGGCCTGGGTGTTGAGGTTGTAGGCCAGCTGGCCTTCAATATGGGCATCCAGCGCGTCGATCCGCAATTGCTTGAACGTCAATCTCGGCGCCGCCCAAACCCCTTCGGCCTGCAGGCTTTGGAGTTGCAGGGTTTGCAGACTGTCAGGCGGTGGGTTTGATGGGACGGGCTTGCCCTGCTTGGATCCGTCTGCCAGCTTCGCGCTGAAACTCAGGCCTTGGGGCGTTTGCCTGGCTTGCAGTTCGCCCCCCATGGCGGCACGGGCCAGGCGCGTGTCGATGGCAGCCGGGTTGATGTTGCGCAGGCTGGCCTGGCCCTGCCACTGGCCGGAACTGAATTGGCCCGCGCCCGTGATGCTGCCACCAGCGCCAGTGGCCTGCACGGCTTGCAGCATCCACTGGGCCTGCTCAAAAGTGACATCGGCCTGCAAGGTGTCGAGTGGCAGGCGTTGCTGGGTCCACGGGCCGGGCAGGGTGTTGGCCAGTTTGACCTTTCCCTGCCAGCCTTGACCCGCAGGCGTCACGTTCGCCTCGCCGCCGAGCAGGGTTTGAGGCGCCTGCGGCCACAGGGCGGCCAGGTTCAGGGCCTGCCAGCGGGCATTGGCCTGCGTCAGTGGCTGAACCTGCCAGGGGGCAATTTGCGCCGACACATCCGCTTGCATGGCCTCAGACTGGCTGGTTCGCGTGGCCGGGCCAGTGGCTGGCTCGGGCTTCAGGCTGGCAGTGAGCGCCAGCGTGGCATCTGCGCCGGCCAGCGCACCCGTGAGCTGGGCATCTGCCACGACCGTCAAGGGCCGCTGGCTGGACGCCAGGGTGGTTTGCACCACGCCATGAAGCTGCAGCTTCAGCGCCATCGGCGCCACGGCCTGGAGTTCGGTGTCAATCTGGTAGCTTCCCGATGCCATCCGCAGCTGTCCTTTTTCGAGGCGGTGCAGGTCATTTTCAAATATGTAGTGGCCGCTGGCCTCCGAGGCTTGCAGCGTCATGGAGCCGGTGGCGCGAATGCTGGCCACCCTGAACGGCACATCCACCGTGATCGGCAGCCGCAAGCTGGTGGGCGGCGTGGCGGGTGCCGCGCTGGTCGGGCTGCGTTGATCATCGATGAGCAAGGACCCGACGCTGAGCTGGCTCAAGCGCAGCTGCTTGTTGAACAGCGGTGCAAGGGTCCAGGCCACACCAATGTCGCTGGCTTCCACGCTGAGTTCACCTCGGCTCCAGCGCAACCAGTCAATATGACCGCCAGCGCGCAGCGAGCCCTGCACGCCTTTGGCCTCCAGCGTTTGCCCGGCTGGCAAAAAGCGCTGCAGCCGCATCAGCAGGGTGGCCAGTGAACTGTCGCTGCCGCTCCAGAGCCACAGCGCTGCCGTGAGCGCCAGCATGGCGATCAGTGCGGCGGCAAGCAGTTTCAGGCTCAGGCGCAGGGCGTTCATGGGTTCAACAGGTCGTCAGAACGTGAAACCCAGGTTCATGTGCAGGCGCAAGCGCTCTGCATCAATACCGTAGGCCAGGTCAATTTGCAGCGGGCCAACCGGGCTTTTCCAGCGCGCACCGACGCCCACGCCCACTTGGGGTTTGAGGTCTGCGGGCTTGTTGGCGACGGCGCCCGCGTCCACAAACACGGTGCTTTCCCAGTCGCTTTGGTTGCCGTTGATGCGGATGGGGCGTTGCCACTCGATGCTTCCGGTGGCCAGATAGCGGCCGGCTTCAACGCTGCCATCGGCCTGCGTGACCCCGATATCGTTGAGGCCGTAGCCGCGCACGCTGTTGTCGCCGCCCGCCAGAAAGAGCTGGGTGCTGGGCAGGCTGATGCCCTCCCTGGCGATGATGGCCCCGGCAGAAGCGCGCATCGAGAGGCGGCCCGCTTGCGTTTTGTCGAACGGCATAAAGCCCTGCCAGCGGGTCAGCAGGCGCGAATAGACCTGGCGCTGGTCGCCCAGCGTGGTGCCGCCACCCACCTCCGCGCCCCAGCCCCAGCCACTTGACGGAAACGGCAGGGTGTCGTAATAGCGCACGGCAAAGGCATAGTTGGCACTGAGGGATTGCGCAATCTCGGACTGGTCGGTGATTGGGTCAAAGGAGTCGGAGCGGTCGTATTGCACATACATGTTGCGATCAATGCGCTGGCTGCGCTGGTTGCGTCCGCCGCGCAACTGCTGACTGGTGACGTCCTGGGTGCCCAGCAACTGGTCTTGCAGCAGGGCGGAGGCCGCCCAGCGCCAGTTGTCAGCGTCTGGCGGCGAGGTCAGTTCAGTGCCGATCGAGCTGTCGTCGCGCTGCAGCAGCAATTTGCTCACCGCGCGCCAGCCAATGCCAGGTACTTTGTGGTGGGTGTGCTCCGCCGACAAGCGCGCCCCGCTGTCGGTGCTGGCGCCCACGCCGAGCACCAGCTTTTGCCGCTGCGCTTCGCGCAGGCTCACCAGCAGCGGCGCTGAATCGGCGCTGGCGCTGGTGTCGAGCGTGATGAACGCCGAGTCAAAGTAGCCGCTGTCGGTCAGGCGTTGCTGGGCCGCCACCAGTTCGGCCTGGCTGTATTCCGCGCCCGGACTCAGGCGGGCCAGTCGCAGCACCAGCTCGGTGTCATAGTTCTTCAAACCCTCGATGACCAGGCCGCCCTGGCGATACAAGCGGCCTGAGTCCAGCGTGATCTGCACATGCGCCTGCCCGGTTTCAGGGTCGATGTCGGCCAGCGAGTTGCTGATGCGCCCGGTCGGATAGCGCTGGGTGGTGAGTTGGCGCAGCGCCTGCATCTTGGCGGCATCCCAGGCATTTTGGGTGAATCGGCTGCCAGCGCGCAGCGACCAGTTGGCCTGAATTTGCGCGCGCTGGGATGCCGCCGCCTCGTCGGTGGCGATGGCACCGGTGAAATCGATGCTGACTTGCTGGATGCGCGTGGCTTCGCCTGGGTTGACGGTGATTTTGACCACCGGCCAGGGCGTGCCGGCGCTGGCGGCCTGGCGCTCCATGGTGATGTCGGGTGAGAAATAGCCCAGCGTGCCGATCAGTTGGCGCGCATCCACATCGGCCTTGCGCAGCAGCCGCGCCAATTCGTCATCGCTGAGGTCGGTGAGCTCGCGGTAGCGCTGCAACTCCAAGTGGCGTGTCAGCAGTTCCTTGATGTCGTCGGGCGCCTCGATGTCGATCACAAAGGCGGGGCTGGGCTGCGCCGTGGTTGGCGCTGAGGCGGCGACTTCCTGGGCCAGGACCCAGGGCAAGGTACCGAGCAGGATGGCCGCCAGACAGAAGCGCTTCATTTGCTCAGCAGCCGCATGGTGTCCTCGAGCCCCTTGAGGGTGAGCGGGAACATGCGCTGGCTCATGAGCTGCTGCACCAGGCTGATGCTCTGGCGGTATTGCCAGACGCCTTGCGGCTCGGGATTGATCCAGGCAAACCGGGGGAAGGCGCTGGTCAGCCGTCCGAGCCATTCAACACCAGGCTCCTCGTTGTTGTATTCCACACTGCCGCCGGGCTGCAATATCTCATAGGGGCTCATGGTGGCGTCGCCAATGAAGATCAGCTTGTAGTCCTTGTTGTACTTGCGGATGATGTCCCAGGTGGCGAATTTTTCCGCGTAACGGCGCCGGTTGTTTTTCCACATGAAGTCATAGACGCAGTTGTGAAAGTAATAAAACTCCAGGTGCTTGAACTCGGTCTTGGCCGCGGAGAACATTTCTTCCACTCTGGCAATGTGCTCGTCCATGGTGCCGCCCACGTCCATCAGCAGCAGCACTTTCACGTTGTTGTGGCGCCCGGGCACCATCTTGATGTCGAGCCATCCCGCGTTGGCGGCGGTGGCGCGTATGGTGTCGGGCAGGTCGAGTTCTTCGATGTGGCCCTCGCGGGCGAACTTGCGCAGGCGGCGCAGCGCCACCTTGATGTTGCGCGTGCCCAACTCCTGGGTGTCGTCGTAATCCTTGTAGGCGCGTTGTTCCCACACCTTGACGGCGCTTTTGTTTTTACCGGCGCCGCCAATGCGGATGCCCTGCGGGTTGTAGCCGCCGTGACCAAAGGGGCTGGTGCCGCCGGTGCCAATCCACTTGGAGCCGCCTTCGTGGCGCTCTTTTTGCTCTTCCAGGCGTTTTTTCAAGGTTTCCATGAGCTCGTCCCAGCCCATTTTTTCAATGGCTGCCTTTTCCTCTGGGTTCAGGTTGAGTTCCAGCGTTTGGCGCAGCCAGTCCAGCGGCACCTCTTTGGTGAAATCGGTCACCAGTTCGATGCCCTTGAAGTAGGCTGAAAACGCCTTGTCGAACTTGTCGTAGTGCTTTTCGTCCTTGACCAGCGTGGCGCGGCTCAGGTAATAAAAGTCGTCGATTTTGTAGCCACTGGGCTCGACGGATTCTTCGTCGGATGGCGCGGTTTTGGGCCCCACCACGCCAAGCTTCAGCGCCTCCAGCAGGGTCAGGAATTCCTTGACCGAAACCGGCAGTCTGGCAGCGCGCAGCGTGTAAAAAAAATCGATCAGCATGACCGTGGATCATTCCCGAGGCTTGTCCAGCATGTAAAGCAACTGCGCCCGGGCCTCCGGCCATTCACCGCTTCGCATGCTGTACATCACGGTGTCGCGGATGGTGCCGTCACGGCGCAGGGCATGGCCGCGAATGATACCGTCCTGGCGCGCACCCAGGCGCTCGATCGCGGCCTGCGAGGCAAAGTTGAAGTTGTCGGTGCGCCAGCCCACCACATGGCAGCCCAGCGTCTCAAAGGCATGCGTCATCATGAGCAATTTGCAGGTGCTGTTGACATGGCTGCGCTGAGCGCTTTTGGCATACCAGGTGTAGCCAATTTCCACCCGCTTGACCGCTGGCAGGATGTCATGAAAACTCGTGCTGCCCAGCACCGTGCCTGAGGCTGCGTCTGTGACCGCGAAGGCGAACCGGTGCCCTGCCGCGCGCGCGGCCAGCGCGTCCTCGATGTATTGGCGGGTCTGTTCGGGCTCAGGCACCGACGTGACGCGCAACCGCCAGAGTTCACCGTCAGCGGCGGCAGTGCGCAAGCCGCCTTCGTGCTGCAGTCCCAGCGGCACCAGCGTGACGCCGCGCAGAGACAGTGTGATGGGTTCAATGAATGACATGGATCGCCGCGCTTGGCTTGCAATGACGTAGGAGTGCGGGGGGGTTGCGTTAACGATTGCGGCTCTGCATAAACACCAGCTTTTCAAACAGGCTCACATCCTGCTCGTTTTTCAGCAGCGCGCCGACCAGCGGCGGCACCGCCACCTTGTCGTCCTGGGTTTGCAGCGCCGACAGCGGAATGTCCTGCGCCATCAGGAGCTTGAGCCAGTCGAGCAGCTCGCTGGTGGAGGGTTTCTTTTTCAAGCCTGGCAGGTTGCGCACGTCAAAAAACGTCTTCATGGCGGCACTCAGCAGCTCGGCCTTGAGGCCGGGAAAATGCACGTCCACAATCTGCTTCATGGTGGCGGCATCGGGGAATTTGATGTAGTGGAAAAAGCAACGCCGCAAAAAGGCGTCGGGCAGTTCTTTTTCGTTGTTGGACGTGATGAACACCAGCGGCCGGTGTTTGGCGCGGATCAGCTCCCGCGTTTCGTAGCAGTAGAACTCCATGCGGTCGATTTCACGCAGCAAGTCGTTGGGGAACTCGATGTCGGCCTTGTCGATCTCGTCAATCAGCAGCGCCACCGGCTGGTCGGCCGTGAACGCTTGCCACAACACGCCCTTGACAATGTAGTTGTGGATGTTCCTGACGCGCTCACCGCCGTCGATGTCCGCCAGCTGCGAGTCGCGCAGGCGGCTCACGGCGTCGTATTCGTACAGGCCCTGCTGCGCCTTGGTGGTGGATTTGATGTGCCATTGAAGCAAAGGGACATTGAGTGCGCTGGCGACTTCTTCTGCCAGCATGGTTTTGCCGGTGCCGGGCTCGCCCTTGACCAGCAGCGGGCGTTGCAACGTGATGGCGGCGTTGACCGACAGCATCAGGTCGTCGGTGGCGATGTAACTCTCAGTGCCTTGGAATTTCATGGTGTCTTGAAAAAGTTGAAGCGGTCATGGGTTTGGCTGGCGCAGTTTTGGTGTTTCACGCGGGAAATATCGGGTTTACGCCATATTGAGAGCGCTTGGTGGCTTTCTATAATTCGCTTGATCTCTATCAAAATCAAAAACGCCTTTTACGGATTCTCTTAGCAAAATGAAAAAATTCCTGTTGACCGTGTCGGCCTTGGCTTTAACCTGCGCAAGCACCGTGAGCACGCATGCGCAAGACATCCGGGGCGACAAGACAGCCGGTGCCACCAAGAATGCGCTGTGCATTGGCTGTCATGGCATTCAAGGCTACCACATCGGGTTTCCCGAAGTGCACAAGGTGCCCAAAATTTCAGGCCAGAGCGCGGGCTATATCCGTGCCGCCCTGCATGCGTACAAGGCAGGCCAGCGCAAGCACCCGTCCATGCGCACGCTCGCCGCCAGTCTGAGCGATCAGGACATCGCCGACCTGGCAGCCTACTATGAAGCCGGTGGCAACGGTGTCAATGTGCCCGCCACGGCGGCGGAGGGCTCTGTCAAAGCGGCTGAATTGATGGCCAAAGGCGGCTGCACCTCATGCCATGGGGCCAATCTGAGCAAGCCCATCGATCCGACCTATCCCAAAATTGCAGGCCAATATGCCGACTATTTGTATGTGGCGCTGCGCTCCTACAAGATCAACGACAAGCCCATGATCGGCCGCAGTCACCCGGTCATGGCCGGCATTGCCAAGCAGTTTTCCGACAAGGAGATGAAGGTGCTGGCCGACCATGTGGCCAGCCTGCCCAGCGAAATGCAGACGGTACAGCGCAGCCGCATCAAATAAGCAGGATTCGTTCAGTCGCGGGTGGCGTGGCGCTGCACGCTGGCCACATAACTCTGGCCGTCGGGCGGCTGGCCGTTGCGCTGGCTGTCCCAAAGCATCTGCCCCAAATAC
>JAABQI010000256.1 GCA_011391545.1 Rhodoferax sp. | reverse complement strand
GCATCGCGCTGTCGTGCGTGATGCTGTCGTTTTTGATGTTGATCACCCGCTCCAAGGCGGTGCCCCAGGTGATCGGTTTTTTGTCGATGGAAAACGGTCTGATTTTTGCCGCCACCGCGGTCACCAACGGCATGCCGATGATCGTGGAGTTCGGCATTGCGCTCGACGTGCTGGTGGGGGTGCTGATTCTGGGCGTGTTCATGTTCCAGATCCGCGAGAAATTCGACACGCTGGACATCCAGAACCTTGAGTCCCTCAAGGAAGACTGAGCATGCACGCCCTCTATTTCGTTCTGGGAGTGCCATTGCTGGGCGGCATGGCGCTGGCGCTGGTCGGCCACCGCGGCTACGCCCGCGATGTCAATGTGGTCTTCAGCCTGCTGACTTTCCTGGCTTCCTGCGTGCTCACCGCGCAGGTCATCAACCACGGGCCGCAGTTGCTCTTGCAAGACCAGTTCTACATTGATCCGCTCAATGTGTTCCTGGTCACGCTCACCGCCTTTGTCGGGCTGACCACGGCCATTTTTTCGCGCCCCTACATGCGCATCGAGCAGGACCACGGCAAGATGACGCCGCCGCGCATGCGCCTGTACCACAGCATGTACCAGCTGTTCAGTTTCACCATGCTGCTGGGCTTCACCACCAACAATTTGGGGATCATCTGGGTCGCCATGGAAGCCGCCACGCTGACCACCGTGCTGCTGGTCAGCGTGTACCGCACCACGGCCAGCCTGGAGGCTGCCTGGAAGTATTTCATTTTGTGCGGCGTGGGCATTGCGCAGGCGCTGTTCGGCACCATCCTGATGTACATGGCGGCCGAAAAAGTGCTCGGCCCCGAGCATGCCACACTGCTATGGACCAACCTCAACGACATCAAGGGCCAGCTCGACCCGACCATCATTTCGCTGGCGTTTGTCTTTCTGCTGATCGGTTACGGCACCAAGATCGGTCTGGTGCCGCTGCACAGCTGGCTGCCCGACGCCCATGCCGAAGGCCCGACACCGGTGTCGGCGGTGCTCTCTGGCCTGCTACTCAATGTGGCCATGTACGCGGTGTTGCGCTGCAAGGTGCTCACCGACGGCGCGCTCGACAGCAACCTCGCCGGTCAATTGATGATGGGCTTTGGCCTGCTGTCGGTCACCGTGGCGGCGTTTTTCCTGTCGCGGCAAAAAGATGTCAAGCGCATGTTTTCCTACTCAAGCATCGAGCACATGGGTTTGATCACCTTTGCCTTTGGCATGGGCGGGCCGGTGGCCAACTTTGCCGGGCTGCTGCACATGACGGTGCACTCGCTGGTCAAGTCGGCCATTTTCTTCACGGTGGGGCACGCCACGCAAAAAGCCGGCACCCAGGTGATGAGCGAGATTCGGGGCCTGATCAAGGTGAATCCGACGGTGGGATGGGGTTTGATGATGGGTGTGATGGCCATTCTGGGCATGCCGCCGTTCGGGGTCTTTGCCAGCGAGTTCCTGATTCTGACCACCGCCATGCGGGAGCAACCCTGGGCCGCGCCATTTTTGTTTTTGGCACTCGGCATCGCCTTTGCCTCCATCTTGATCCGGGTCCTGCCCATGGTCTTTGGCGACACCACCCTGAAGCCGCTGGCGCATCCGCCTGCGCTGGTTCCGGTTTTCGTCCACCTGGCGCTGGCGCTGGTGCTGGGGCTGTTCATTCCGTCCTTTTTGAACGACTGGTACGTGCAAGCGGCCAGCATGCTGGGAGGCTGAGCGCATGCGAATCCCCGGACTTGCCCTTGAGTTTGAAGCGCTGCCCGCGCCGGTGCCGATCTGGCACGCGCAGGTGACCCCCGAGCAGTGGCAGGCGGCCGCCACTGCCGTGCGCGACGAGGGCGGGCGTTTGCTGGCGCTGTGGGCCGGCCCGATCGATGAGGGTGGGAACCGCGCAGGCGTGGCGCACGAACCGGCGTTCATGTGCGCGGCTTATGCCACGCTGGAGGGCGCCTTCTGGTTGTCCCTGCCGCTGGCGCCGATGGCGCAAATCGGGCGACAACGGGTGTATCCGGACCTTGCCCCGGTATTCCCGGCGGCGGGGCGCATGCAGCGCGCCGCCGCTGATTTGTCGGGCGTGCACGCGCAGGGCGCCCAGGACCTGCGCCCGTGGCTCAACCACGGTGCCTGGCCCGCTGACCATTACCCGCTGCAGCAAGACCCCGGCAAGCTGGCGCTGATGCCCGCCACCGAACTCGTCAACTACCCTTTTGTGCATGTGGATGGCGACGGTGTGCACGAGATTGCCGTCGGCCCGGTGCATGCCGGCATCATCGAACCCGGCCACTTCCGCTTCAGCGTCGTCGGTGAAAAAGTGTTGCGGCTGGAACAGCGCCTGGGCTACACGCACAAGGGCACCGAGCAGCGCATGACGCAATTTGCGCCGCTGCAAGCCTTTCGGCTGGCGGGCCGTGTCTCGGGCGACTCCACCGTGGCCTTCGCCTGGGCCTATTGCATGGCGCTCGAATCGGCCAGCCAAACCACGGTTCCCGAGCGTGCAGCCTGGTTGCGCGCCCTCATGCTGGAGCGTGAGCGCATTGCCAACCATCTGGGCGACCTGGGTGCCCTGGGCAACGATGCCGCCTTTGCCTTTGGCCTGGCCCAGTTTTCCCGGCTGCGCGAAGACTGGCTGCGTGCTTCCCAAACTGTTTTTGGCCACCGCCTGATGATGGACTGCATCGTGCCCGGCGGTGTCAACGGTGAGATTGAACTTGCCCAGCGCGAGTTGCTGCTGCATCAGTGCGATGCCGTTGAAAAGGAAGTGCGCACCCTGTTCAACATTTACGAGGCCCACGCCGGTTTGCAAGACCGTTTTGTGACCACAGGGCGCGTGGCGCCAGAATTGGCCGCACGTTTGGGCTTGACCGGTCTGGCCGGGCGCGCCAGCAGCCAGTCCTGGGACCTTCGCTGTGACCAGACTTGGGTCCCCTACAGTGACATGGACGTCGCCATGGCCACCCACCATAACGGCGATGTGGCGGCGCGGGTGGCGGTGCGTTTTGACGAGATCTTTGAATCCATGCGGCTGATCCGGCGCCTCCTTGTCGAGATGCCCATCGGCGACCTGTTGTGCCCGGTGGTCCTGCCGCAGCGGCCCACGCGCGGTGCAGGCTGGGTCGAGGGCTGGCGCGGCGAGCTGTTTGTGGCGCTGGAGCTCGCCGGTGCCGATCAGGCCAACCGTATCCGGCGCTGCCACCTGCACGACCCGTCGTGGCAAAACTGGCCGGTGCTGGAGCACGCCGTCATGGGCAACATCGTGCCCGACTTCCCGCTCATCAACAAGTCGTTCAATTTGAGTTACTCGGGGCAAGATTTATGATCTGGAAATTGGTCAAGCAGATCGCCAGGACCGGTATTTGCACCGAAGCCGCGCCCGACATTGGCGCTGACGAGGCTGCGCAAGCCTCGCGCATCCAGCAGGAATTGCTCGACATTCTGGGCCAGGCCCTGACCATTCGCGAGGTCGATGCCGGATCCTGCAACGGCTGCGAGCTGGAGATCAACGCGCTGGGCAACCCCTATTACAACCTGCAGGGACTGGGCATCAAATTTGTCGCCAGCCCGCGTCATGCCGACATGCTGCTGGTCACCGGGCCGGTGTCGCGCAACATGGAGACCGCCCTCAAGCGCACTTATGACGCCACCCCCGAACCCAAGCTGGTGGTGGCCGTGGGCGACTGCGCCTGCGACGGCGGCATCTTTGGCGAAAGCTACGCCACCTGCGGCCGCGTGGCCAACGTGATTCCGGTCGACGAGGTCATTCCCGGCTGCCCACCACCGCCGCTGGAGATTTTGCGCGGTATTCTGAAAGCGGTGAGACGACGCGTTGCGCAGCCGACTGACGCTGTCAGATCGCGGCTTTGACCGTATGACTGTGTTCGGCGTATGCTGCCGGGCTTTGCCTGAACTCGAATGCAGGTGCAAAAATCCGCCTGACCTGGCATCGTCAGTGTCGCAGCGCCGGCCATAGGTTGTCGGACCTCGACTGGCTCATGCGACCAGGTCCGGAAATTCCGGCCAGTTGCCCTATTGCGGTCACTGGGTGTGCTGAATCGATTTACCCGGCTCATTTTCCATGGGGTCGGAAGACGTTTTACACTTGAAAGCGAAATCAGCTTATAAATCAATAGCGACACATGATCACAGCCACACTCAAACTCACACGCAGCCTGGATGACGGTGGCAGCGGCCACCGTAAATATTATTTGGTGGCTGATTTTGCGGCAACGCGCGGTCAGGGCAAGGCCAGCATCATTGCCCTATCGGTGGGTGCGCCCATGCCTGCTGTCGATCAGATGACCGTGCGCGGTGGTGAAAACGAAGCGATCTTGAAGGCCATTGATGTGATCAGGGAACTCCCTGAAAACGAAGGTTATGGTGCCGAGGTCAACCTGGAGCCCAGCTGAACTTGTGGCCAGGGCGCAATTGAGACCTTCAGCTGATTTATGTGAAATCTGCCTCTGACCCTTGCCCACTGCGACTGCGGGTACGGCTACCTCGTTGCCTTTTCCTGCAAAGCCCATGGTGTTTGCCCTCCGCGCAAGATTCTTGTTCATAAACTGACATTTGAGTGATCGCACGTTTCGATCATGTTGTCTCAATAGTCATCCCCTTCAACAGGCAACTGCCTGAAATATTTGCCTTGCGGCAGCTCAGGTGCCACGCATCCAGCGTTGCAGGAGCGGACGCAGTCGCAAAAACATTTGGTACGCAAGTTCCAACAGGGGAGTCACGCCGGGAAAGCGCCCCATCCTGCCCAGCCAGAGCCAACCCGGCATAACCAACCAAAGCGCCACAAATGCCGCTGCGCCATTGAGCAGTTGCCCATTGCTCTCGCGCACGTGGAATCGCGCCATGTACCGCGCCTGATCCGATGGACTGATCTGTGCCGTGGCTTTACTTACATCCAGCCACTCAACAGGCGCTGACGGCTTGAGGGACTTATAGAGAGCAACTTCGCGCCGACACAAAGGACACGCTCCGTCATACATCACAGTCATTGCATCGCATGTGGCACTTTCATCGGATAACTTGGAGGCAGCAGTCATGGTGATCAGCGCTCTTCGTTTACGGTGCGGTTGACATTTGCATCAACGCCCATCAACCTGAAACACAGTCGTGGGCGCTTTCTGCTGTCCAAAAAGCTAATTGAGCGCGGCCGTTGATTGTTTGGCTTTGTAGGTCAGCAAGCTGAGCGTTCCGAACAACATACCAACCGCAAGGGTTACTGAACTTAAAGCAGCGACACCGTACGTTGATGCAAACAAGTGAGAGAACACTTCCATTTGAAACTCCTGTAATTGAAGTGATAAAACTTAAGAGAATTTAGTTTATCCTTTGTGGTATTTTAAAATACCGTATAGTATCTTTAACAATGTTGCTAAAAAGGTTTTAGCCTCAGATCGGTTAATCTGCGCATTTAAAGCACGTTTTCCGGACAAGTCGATTTTGGATGGCGATTCAGAAGAGGATGGCCAAGCCACCATATCCATTGGAAACACCATGAACACCATGAACACCATGAACACCATGAACACCTCTGCTGAGCCCCAAAGGAGCCCTTGGTTGATTGATCCAAAAATTAACGCCCGCCGTCTGTGGCTGGCCCTGGCGCTGATGGCCGCGCTGTTCACGCTGGGCGCCTGCAGCACCGCACGGCTGGCCTACAACCAGGCGCCCAATCTGCTGTACTGGTGGCTGGACGGCTACATGGACTTCAACGCCACACAGTCGGACCAGGCGCGCCAGGACATCGACGCCTTTCTGGCTTGGCACCGCAGCACCGAGCTGCCTGCCTACGCCCTTCAGTTGCAGCAGTGGCAAACGCTGGCTATACAAGACATCACCCCGGCCCAGGCCTGCGCGCAATTTGACGCCGCGCGCTCTGCCGTGCAGCGTGCCAGCGAGCGTGGCCTGGAGCCCCTCACGCGGCTGGCGCTGCGCCTCACACCTGAGCAACGTGCGCACCTGCAGCGCCACCAGACCAAGAGTAACGAGTCGTTTGAAAAAGACTTTGTGCGCGGCAGCCCCGAGCAGCGCCTGCGCCAGCGACTGGACAAAGCGGTGGACCGCTACGAAATGCTGTACGGCCGCCTGAGCCCAGCCCAGCGCGAACTGCTGCAAACCAGCCTGCAACAGTCGCTTTGGGACGCCCAGAGAACCCAGCAAGAGCGCCTGCGCCGCCAGACCGACTTGCGCCAGACCCTTCAGGCGATTCAGAGCATTGCCGGCGTCGGGGAAACCAATGGGGCCGGCAACGGCAATGGCCCGGTGGATGCTGCCGCACTGGACGCCAGCCGCAGCTACCTCGCCCGCGTGATGAATTCCCCCACGCCCGGCTACAGCGCCTATAGCCAGACCCAAATGCAACACGGTTGCACCCAGTTTGCAGCGCTGCACAACTCAACCACGCCCGAACAGCGCGGCAACGCCGTGCGCGTGCTCAAAGGCTACGAAGACGATTTGCGGGCGCTGGTTGCGCGGCGCTAGAGCGGCTCTCCATACTGGGGCGACGCCACCCGGTAAGTAGGCAAAGCCTGCAATTCAACAGCTATGGTGCAGCTCAGGTGCATAAAATCGCCCTGCACATGGGTGCCGTCGCATTCATCCACCGATTCGGCTCCAGCCTGAACGCGCATGTGCATTTCCACGTGTGCGTGGTCGGGGGGGTGTTTGAGAAGATGGCTGTTGGGCACTGGACTCCCAAAAAACTGCCGTTTGTGGCCTTCGGGTAACCGCTGCCAACTTGACTGACGAAAGCACCGCGTGAATGACAGAAACGGGTCATGTGGAGCCAGCCAGTTTTCTCTAAAGCCGACTGATAATTTGAGCTTCAGCACCGGATCGAACGCTGGCCAGGTTCGCAGCGGGAGCCGATCGTCGCGATTAGCCGTTTTTTAAGGATGGTCTTGCGACGCCTATGGCCAATAGCCTGTTATTTGCATCATGATCGCAAATGCCCAGTCACACTCAACCAAATAGCCTCACGCAGATTTCATCCCCACGCAAATCGCCAATCCATTGAATTCAATTTTTCCAGCTAAGCCAAGTTTTCGTTTTGCACTGGTGTCACTCGCCTGTACCGCGCTGCTCCTTGACATCGGCGGGTGTTCAGGCCATGCAGTGGTGCTCCCCACCGTAGAAGACACCCAATGCGCGCAGGTCAACGACACCGGCAGCGTGGTGGTTGGCTCGGGCCTGCCCGGCGACCCCAGCGCGCCGGAACTGGCTTCGGGGTACCGGTCAAAAAATCTGGTGTCGGCCAAAACCTACATGGTGGTGTCGGCCAATCCTTATGCTTCCAGGGCTGGTTGCAAGGTGCTCAAAAAGGGCGGCTCGGCAGTCGATGCCGCAGTGGCCGTGCAAATGGTACTGGGTCTGGTCGAGCCTCAGTCGTCCGGGCTGGGTGGGGGTGCTTTCATGCTGCACTATGACGCAAAAACCAAAAAAGTGGCGTCCTATGATGGCCGCGAGACCGCCCCGGCGGCTGCGACACCGGACTATCTGCGCACCATCAGTGCAACCGACACCGCACCGCCCTTGCCAGTGCTGAGTGCGCCAGAGTCAGGGGCCTCGTTCAGCCAGCTGCGCCAAAGCGGGCGCTCCATCGGCACACCCGGCGCGGTGCGGATGCTCGATGTGGCTTACAAGGACCATGGCAGCCTGCCGTGGAAAGACCTGTTCACGTCGGCTGCCACGCTGGCCAGTGATGGCTTTCCGATCAGCGGGCGCATGGCGGCGGCCATTGAGGGCGCCAAGGTGCTGCTGCAGACCGACCCGGAAGCAGCGGCCTATTTCCTTAACGCCGATGGCACGGCCAAGGCCTTGGGCAGTGTGATCAAGAACCCCGCCTATGCCGCGACCTTGAACACTCTGGCCAGCAGCGGTGCCGACGCGCTCTACACCGGCGCGATCGCCCAGAACATCGTCAACAAGATCAAAATGACCAGCGGTGGCAACCCCAGCTTTTCCATCACGCCGGGCTTGACCGAAACCAGCGACTTGGCCAATTACCAGGCCAAAAAGCGCGACCCGGTGTGCACCACCTACCGCAGCTACTGGGTTTGCGGCATGGATGCGCCGTCCTCCGGTGGCATCACGGTGGCCTCCACGCTGGGCATTCTGGAAAACTTTGACCTGGCCGGCTACAAGCCCACCAGCCTCGACATCAGCGGTGGCAAACCCAGCGTGATGGGCGTGCACCTGGTGAGCGAGGCCGAACGCCTGGCTTACGCAGACCGCAACAAGTACATTGCCGACACCGACTTTGTTTCACTGCCTGGCGGGTCAAGCGCCGCGCTGCTCGACAAGACGTATTTGCGCAGCCGCGCCAATCTGATTGACTTCAGCAGAAGCATGGGAACGGCCAGCGCCGGTGTCTTTGCCAACCCGACCCCACTGGCCAGCAGCGTCGCCGAGGGCAAGGGAACCACCCACATGACGATTGTTGACAAGCGGGGCAACGTGGTGGTGATGACCACCACCATTGAGGGTGGCATGGGCTCGTTTCGCATGACCAACGGCTTCTTGCTCAACAACCAGTTGACCGACTTCTCGGTGCTGAGCTCTGATGCCAGCGGCTTCATTGCCAACAGTGTGGCAGCCAACAAGCGCCCGCGCAGTTCGATGGCGCCCACACTGGTGTTCAAGATGAACGCCGATGGCTCGATGGGCGACTTCCTGATGGGCACCGGCTCACCGGGTGGCGCCACGATCATCCAGTATGTCGTCAAAACACTGGTGGGCGTGCTTGACTGGGGCCTGAATGCGCAGCAAGCCACCTCGATGGTGGACTTTGGTGCGGCCAACAGCGCCACCACCAACGTCGGCGGCGAGCATCCGAATGTGGACATCAGCACGCCGGCTGGTGGCCTGGCCGGTGGCAACGACCCGCTGGTGACAGGGCTGCGCGCGCTGGGTCATACCGTCAGCGTCAATGCCCAGAGCAGCGGCATCAGCACCATCATCAAGGTCAGCAACAATGGCGGCAGCGTGCTTGAAGGCGGGGCTGACCCACGGCGCGAAAACATTGCGCTGGGCGATACCTTCAAGCCCTGATACTGTAGTCAGCAACCAGCAGGAGCCGCAGCCAGCCTGCTGGCTCCGTTTGCTTTGGGCGCTGGGTGGGCCCTTATGTAGCGCTCGACATCAGGGCGCTGGCTTGACCGTGGTAGGAAATCGGCGAACGACCGGGGCGCGTCATGCCAAACTTTGTCGCCAAATAACGGGTGCACTACACCTCGCCGCCAAAGTGCCGGGTGAGGTTGTCGATGTACTTCTCCACCAGCTTCTCGAATTCGGCCTCGACCACCGGGGCGATCATCTTTTTCATCAGGCCGGGCAGGGGCAGGGTGAGCTCACCCTGGAGCTGAAGCACCAGGTGGGTTGACTTTTTCTTGTCGGTGATTTTCCAGGAGCCTGACACCAGCGCGTTGCCTTCGCCCGCTACCGGCGTCCACAGCACGCTGCCCTTGGCCTTGTTCGACGTGTACTTTGACGCGTAAATGGTTTGCAGGCTGATCTGGGCGATGCCGATCTTGGCCATTTCCCAGCGGTAAACGCCATCGCCGAGGTCCACCAGCCGATCTACCTTGGGGAAAAAACTGGCCGACTTGGGCACATCGGACAGGGTGTCGAACACGGTGCCATGGTCGGCCTTGACGGCAAATTCGTAACCCAGGTCGATGTTGACGGTGATGGTCATGTGCGGTGTTCCATAAGTTGTTGAAAATTGGTGACTGTACGGACCGCCGCTGTTTCTGTCAAAAGCAAGGCATAGCGCCCGACAATCCGGGGCTCATTCCTCATTTTTCTGACGCCGCATGACCCGACCCACCCTGCTTCTTGCCCCCATGGAGGGCTTGCTCGACTTTGTCTTGCGCGACATCCTGACGCGCGTCGGCGGCGTGGACCGGTGCGTCTCAGAGTTCATTCGTGTCACCGGCACACTCTTTCCCGAGCGTGTTTTCCTGCGTTATGTGCCGGAACTGCTGCAGGGCTGCAAGACCGCGTCTGGCGTGCCGGTGCGGCCGCAGTTGCTGGGCTCTGACGTGGTGTGTCTGGCTGACAATGCGGCGCGCCTGGCGGCCATGGGCGCGGAAGGTATTGATTTGAACTTTGGCTGCCCGTCGCCGGTGGTGAACCGGCACCGAGGTGGCTCGGCCCTGCTCGAAGAGCCTGAGTTGCTGTTCCAGATCGTGTCTGGCGTGCGCCGGGCCGTGCCGGCGCACCTGCCGGTGTCGGCCAAGATGCGGCTCGGCCTGCACGATGACAGCCGCGCCGAAGCCTGCGCCCTGGCGCTCGAGGCGGGCGGCGCTTCTGAGTTGGTGGTGCACGCCCGCACCAAGGCCGACGGTTACCGGCCACCCGCCTATTGGGAGCGCATTGCCGACATCCGCCAGGTGGTGCGTTTGCCGTTGATCGCGAATGGCGAAATATGGACCGTGGCTGACGCCCTGCGCTGCCAGCAGGTGTCGGGTTGCCAGAGCCTGATGCTGGGGCGCGGCATGGTGGCCAACCCGGCGCTGGCGCGCGGCATCCGGGCCGCCACGCAGCCTGATCCGCCTGATGCGGCGGCTGCCGACTTGAGCTGGCCTCAGCTTATGACGCTGATCGCTGAATTCTGGCGTCTGGTCTGCGCCCACCTGGAGCGCGACCAGCAAACCGGGCGCCTCAAGCAGTGGCTCAACCTGTTGCGGCGGGTCTATCCGGAAGCGCAAACGGCGTTTGCCGAGGTACGCACTTTCCACGATCCGGCCGATGTGGAACGCTGGTTCAAAGCGCAGGCATTAGCCGACGTCAGGACTTGAGGCCGGCTTGGCGTTGGCCTTTGGGCGTATTGGATAACATCCTCCCCCTGATTTGAATTGTGAGCCTCCTGAATGTCTGAACCCCTGACCCTGGCCGTGAGCGACGCTTCCGAGCGCCCGCGCACCGGCACGTTTGTGCGCTACCCCGACTCGCCCTTCGAGTTATACCAGCCCTATCCGCCCGCCGGCGACCAGCCCGAGGCCATCAACCAGCTGGTGGAAGGTGTCAACGACGGCGAGGTGTTTCAGACATTGCTGGGCGTGACGGGCTCGGGCAAGACCTTCACCATGGCCAACGTGATCGCCCGGCTGGGTCGCCCGGCCATTGTGTTTGCGCCCAACAAGACACTGGCGGCGCAGTTGTACAGCGAGTTCCGCGAGTTTTTCCCGAAAAACGCGGTCGAGTACTTCGTCAGCTACTACGACTACTACCAGCCCGAGGCCTATGTGCCGCAGCGCGACCTGTTCATCGAGAAAGACTCTGCCATCAACGAACACATCGAGCAGATGCGCCTGTCGTGTACCAAGAGCGTGCTGGAGCGCCGTGACGTGGTGATTGTGGCCACGGTGTCGGCCATTTACGGCATTGGGCAGCCCGAGGCGTATCACAAGATGGTGATGACGCTGCGCACCGGCGACAAGATGGGTCAGCGCGACATGATTGCGCAACTGGTGCGCATGCAGTACCAGCGCAACGATGTCGACTTCAGCCGCGGCGCCTTTCGCGTGCGCGGTGACACCATCGACATTTTTCCCGCCGAACACAGTGAGATGGCGATCCGCGTCGAACTGTTTGACGACGAGATCGAGAGCCTGCAGCTGTTCGACCCGCTCACCGGGCGCATCCGGCAAAAAATCCCGCGCTTCACCGTGTACCCCAGCAGCCATTACGTGACGCCGCGCGAACAGGTGTTGAGTGCGGTGGAAGCCATCAAGATCGAACTGGCTGACCGCATCAAGGAGTTTGTGAGCCAGGGCAAGCTGGTGGAGGCGCAGCGCATTGAGCAGCGCACCCGGTTTGATTTGGAAATGCTGAGCGAAGTGGGCCACTGCAAGGGCATTGAGAACTATTCGCGCCACCTGAGCGGTTCACCCCCCGGCGCGCCGCCCGCCACGCTGACCGATTACCTGCCCAAGGATGCGGTGATGTTTCTGGACGAGTCGCATGTGCTGATCGGCCAGTTTGGCGGCATGTACAACGGCGACCGCTCGCGCAAGACCACGCTGGTGGAATATGGTTTTCGGCTGCCCAGCGCGCTTGACAACCGGCCGCTCAAGTTTGAAGAATTCGAGACCAAGATGCGCCAGGCCATTTTTGTCTCGGCCACACCGGCCCAGTGGGAAAAAGACCATACCGGCCAGGTGGTGGAGCAACTGGTGCGCCCCACCGGCCTGGTTGACCCCGAGGTCGAGGTGCGCCCGGCCACGAGCCAGGTCGACGACGTGCTGCAAGAGATCCGCATTCGCGTTGACAAGCACGAGCGGGTGCTGATCACCACGCTCACCAAGCGCATGGCCGAGCAGCTGACCGATTATTTGAGCGACAACGGTGTCAAGGTGCGTTACCTGCACAGCGACATCGACACCGTGGAGCGGGTCGAGATCTTGCGCGACCTGCGCCTCGGCACCTTTGACGTGCTGGTCGGCATCAACCTGCTGCGCGAAGGGCTGGACATTCCCGAGGTGTCGCTGGTGGCGATTCTGGACGCCGACAAGGAAGGTTTTTTGCGCTCCGAGCGCTCACTGATCCAGACCATCGGCCGCGCCGCGCGCAACCTGGAGGGCAGGGCGATTTTGTACGCCGACAAGGTGACCGAGTCGATGCGCAAAGCCATTGACGAGACCCAGCGCCGCCGGGTCAAACAGGTGGCGCACAACCTGGCGCACGGCATCACGCCGCGCAGCATCGTGAAAGAAGTGCGCGACCTGATTGACGGCGTCTACAGCGAAAAAGCGGGCAAGGAGGCTGAAAAGTTGGAGCGCGATGCCATGCAGCGCGCCCAGGTGGAAGACATGAGCGAGAAAGACATCTCGCGCGAGATCAAGCGGCTGGAGAAGCTCATGATGGAGCACGCCCGCAACCTGGAGTTCGAAAAGGCCGCGCGGGTGCGCGATCAACTGGCGATTCTTAAAGAGCAGGCCTTTGGCGCGGCCGGCAGCGACAACGTGCTGCTGGGGGTGGCGGGCAAATAACCTTAAAAAATTACTAAGCAGTCTAGTTACCCGACTAAAACGCTTGGTTTCTGGTTATACTCAATTCCGTTGTATCGCTTGAACATCAATTTGAGCAATAACGAAACATCAGGAGTGTTGCCATGCGTTTAACTACCAAAGGCCGTTTTGCGGTCACTGCCATGATTGATCTGGGCTTGCGCCAATCGGCTGGCCCCGTCACCCTGGCCGCCATCAGCCAGCGTCAACAAATTTCCCTTTCTTACCTGGAGCAACTGTTCGGCAAGCTACGCCGCAACGCGCTGGTGGAATCCACCCGCGGCCCCGGGGGCGGCTACACGCTGGCGCGTTCTCCAGCCGACATCACAGTGGCCGAGATCATCACCTCGGTCGATGAGCCCATCGACGCCACACAGTGCGGCGGCAAGGAAAACTGCCTCGGCGAGGGCGCGCGCTGCATGACGCACGAGCTGTGGGCCTCGCTGAACGTCAAGATGGTCGAATTCCTGGACTCGGTCAGCCTGCAAAAGCTGGTCGATGAGCAACTGGCCAAGGGTTTCCAGATGGAAGAAAAACCCAACGTCAAGCGCGCCATTTCCAGCATGCCGGTCATCAAGCCGATCCGCATCAATGCGCCCAATTCGGTGTTTGCCCTGGGTGCCAGCTACGCCAAGATGTAATTCACACATTCGACAAGAGACTTCAACATGGACAGCACCCCACACTTTCCCATTTACATGGACTACAGTGCCACCAACCCCTGCGACCAGCGGGTGGTGGATGCCATGATTCCCTGGCTCAGAAGCCATTTTGGCAACCCGGCGTCGCGCAGCCACGCTTGGGGCTGGGAGGCCGAGGCCGCTGTGGAAAATGCCCGTGAACAGGTGGCGGCCCTGATTGGTGCCGATCCGCGCGAGATCGTCTGGACTTCGGGTGCCACCGAGTCCAACAACCTGGCGCTCAAGGGCGCGGCGCATTTCTACCAGTCCAAGGGCAAGCACATCATCACGGTCAAGACCGAGCACAAGGCTGTGCTCGACACCTGCCGCGAACTGGAACGCCAGGGCTTTGCGGTGACCTACCTTGACGTGCAGGCCGACGGTCTGGTCGATCTGGACGCTTTCAAGGCCGCCATTCGCCCCGACACCATTCTGGCCAGCGTGATGTATGTCAACAATGAAATTGGCGTGATCCAGGACGTGGCTGCCATTGGCGCCATTTGCCGTGAAAAAGGCGTGGTGTTTCATGTGGATGCCGCCCAGGCCACCGGTCGTGTGGCATTCGACATCAGCAAAATGCCGATTGACCTGATGAGCCTGACGGCCCACAAGACCTACGGCCCCAAGGGCGTGGGTGCGCTGTTTGTGCGCCGCAAGCCCCGTATTCGCCTGGAAGCCCAGATGCACGGCGGTGGCCACGAGCGCGGCATGCGCTCCGGCACACTGCCCACGCACCAGATCGTGGGCATGGGCGAGGCCTACCGCATTGCCAGGGAAGAAATGGCCGCTGAACTAGTCAAGGTTCAGGCCCTGCACGACCGCATGATTGCCGGCCTGGAAGGCATCGAGCAGGTCTTCATCAACGGCCACCTCACACAGCGCGTGCCGCACAACCTGAACATCAGCTTCAACTATGTCGAGGGCGAGTCGCTGATCATGGGCATCAAGGGCCTGGCCGTGTCAAGCGGCTCAGCCTGCACCTCGGCCTCTCTGGAGCCCAGCTATGTGCTGCGCGCCCTGGGTCGCAGCGATGAACTGGCACACAGCAGCCTGCGCATGACCATTGGCCGCTGGACCACCGAAGAAGAAATTGACTACGCCGTGGGCACGATCAAGGAAAACGTGGCGCGCCTGCGCGAGCTCAGCCCGCTTTGGGACATGTACAAGGAAGGCATTGACATATCCACCATTCAGTGGGCTGCGCACTGAAGGATGACTTTGTTTCGTCATCGCGAGAAGCGAAGCGACGTGGCGATCCATGTAGTTGGTAGTCCTGGATTGCCGCGCTACGCTCGCAATAACGCTGTTTCATTTGTTATTTGAATTTAATGGAGAATTACCATGGCATATTCAGAAAAAGTTGTAGATCACTACGAAAATCCCCGCAACGTGGGCTCTTTTGACAAGGGCGACGACTCTGTGGGCACCGGCATGGTCGGCGCACCGGCTTGCGGCGACGTCATGAAGCTGCAGATCAAGGTCAACCCGGAAACCGGCGTGATCGAAGACGCACGCTTCAAGACCTACGGCTGCGGCTCGGCCATTGCATCAAGCTCGCTCGTCACCGAATGGGTCAAGGGCAAGACGCTGGATCAAGCTTCTGCGCTAAAAAACAGCGAGATTGCCGAAGAACTGGCCCTGCCACCTGTCAAAATCCATTGTTCGATTTTGGCCGAAGATGCCATCAAGGCGGCCGTCAACGACTACCGCCAGAAGCACGCCGAAGCGCAATCCGCATAATCAAAACTTTTCGTCATTGCGAGAAGGAACGACGCGGCAATCCAGGATTCATGGATTGCCACGCTACGCTCGCAATGACGCATGGTTGAATGTGCTCATCTGAAACAAAACCTACTCATAAATCATGGCTGTGACGCTGACCGATGCCGCTGCCCGGCACATCACCCGCTACCTGACCAAACGCGGCCAGGGTGTGGGCGTGCGACTGGGTGTCAAAACGACCGGCTGTTCCGGCATGGCCTACAAGCTGGAATACGTCGACGAGATCGGCCCGGAAGACATGGTGTTCGAGGGCTTCGGCGTCAAAGTGCTGGTTGACCCCAAAAGCTTTGCCTACCTGGATGGCACTGAGCTCGACTTTGTCCGCGAAGGCTTGAATGAGGGTTTCAAATTCAACAACCCCAAAGAGCGTGATCGCTGCGGCTGTGGTGAATCGTTTCGCGTGTGAATCTCCAATCTGACGACTTCGAGCTGTTCGGCCTGGAACGGCGTTTCAAGCAGGACAGCGCGGTGCTTGACGCCCGCTGGAAAGACCTGCAGCGGCAGGCGCACCCGGACAAGTTCACCGTCCAGGGCGCCGCTGCCCAGCGCGTGGCCATGCAGTGGTCGGTGCGCATCAATGAGGCTTATCAGCGCCTGAAAAACCCGCTCAAACGCGCCGCCTACCTGTGTGAGTTACACGGCGCACCGGTCAATGCCGAGAACAACACCGCCATGCCCGCGTCCTTTTTGATACAACAAATGCAATGGCGCGAAGAGCTTGACGAGGCGCAGGGTGCCGAGGACCTGGCCCAGATCAGCCAGCAGTGCCGCCAGGCTGAACGCGAGACGCTTCTTAAAATAGAGCAGTTGCTGAACCAGTCGCATGACTACGCCGCCGCCGTGGCGCAGGTCAGGGCGTTGATGTTCATCGAGCGCTTCGCCTCGGACGTCAACGACCGGCTGGACAGAATTGAAACTTGACACTCCACCCCCCATGGCTTTACTTCAAATCTCCGAACCCGGGCAGACGCCCAACCCGCACGAGCGGCGCATTGCCATCGGCATCGACCTGGGCACCACGCATTCGCTGGTGGCCAGCGTGCGCCATGGTGTGGCCGAATGCCTGCCCGATGCCCAGGGGCGGGTGATCCTGCCGTCGGTGGTGCGCTACCTGGCCGGCGGCGGCCGTCAGATTGGCGATGAGGCTGTATTGGCTGGTGTCGGCGACCCGGAAAACACCATTGCTTCGGTCAAGCGTTTCATGGGCCGCAGCCTGAAAGACGTGGCACTGGCCGCCAAGCTGCCCTACCATTTTGTCGACCACCCCGGCATGCTGGGCATCCAGACCGTGCAGGGCGAAAAGTCCCCGGTCGAAGTGAGCGCCGACATTCTGGCCACGCTGCGCTACCGCGCCGAAGACACTTTCAACGCCGACCTGTATGGCGCGGTGATCACGGTGCCGGCCTACTTCGACGATGCCCAGCGCCAAGCCACCAAGGACGCCGCGCAGCTGGCGGGCCTGAACGTGCTGCGCCTCATCAACGAACCCACCGCCGCGGCCATTGCCTACGGCCTGGACAACGCCAGCGAGGGCATTTACGCCATTTACGACCTGGGCGGTGGCACCTTTGATATTTCCATCCTCAAACTCACCCAGGGCGTGTTCGAGGTGGTGGCCACCGGCGGCGACTCGGCGCTGGGCGGCGACGACTACGACCATGCGCTCACCGACTGGGTGCTGGCACACACCGGCGCTGCCGTTGCCAATGCCACCGACAAAGCCGCCCTGAAGGCTGCGGCACGCGCCTGCAAGGAAGCCTTGACTGACGCTGCGGCATGTACTTTTCGGGCTCAATTGACCAACGCTGAACTCAGCCTGGCTGTCACGCGCGCGGACTTTGAGGCTGCCACCCAGCCGCTGACCGCGCGCACCTTGCAAGCCGTGCGCAAGGCGCTGCGCGACGCCAAGCTGGCCGCTGACGAGGTCAAGGGCGTGGTCATGGTCGGCGGCTCCACCCGCATGCCGCAAATTCAAAATGCCGTGGCGCAATTCTTTGGCCAGACGCCGCTCACCAACCTCAACCCCGACGAAGTGGTGGCACTGGGCGCCGCCATTCAGGCCAACCAGCTCGCCGGCAACAACCCCGGCGGCGACCTGCTGCTGCTCGACGTGATTCCGCTCTCCTTGGGCATCGAGACCATGGGCGGGCTGGCCGAGCGCATCGTGCTGCGCAACGAGACCATTCCCACCGCCAAGGCGCAGGACTTCACCACCTACATCGACGGCCAGACCGCGCTGGCGCTGCATGTGGTGCAGGGCGAGCGCGACCTGGTGGCCGACTGCCGCAGCCTGGCGCGCTTTGAGTTGCGCGGCATTCCGCCTATGGCGGCCGGTGCGGCGCGCATTCGCGTCACGTTCACGGTGGACGCCGACGGCCTGTTGAGCGTGTCGGCGCGGGAGCAGGGCAGCGGCGTGGAAGCGCAAATTGCCGTCAAACCGTCCTACGGCCTGGCCGACGACCAGATTGCCCGCATGCTGCAGGAGAGCTTCACCACCGCCGAGGCCGACATGCAGGCCCGCGCCGTGACGGAGGCGCGTGTCGATGCCGACCGCATGGTTCTGGCCACCGTCAGCGCGCTCGCTGCCGATGGCGATTTGCTCGACGACGTCCAGCGCGCCGACATCGACCGCCTGATGCAGGCCGTGCAGGCCGCCCGCACTTTGGAAGACGCCAAGGCCATCGAGGCCATCACGCTGGCGCTGGCCAAGGGCACCGAAGCCTTTGCCGCCATGCGCATGAACCGTGGCATCCAGAAAGCCCTGGCCGGCAAAAACATTGCAACAATATAAATACTTTGTGGGTCAGACCACTTTGCGCAGCAAACGTGCTCTGACCCCAACTAATTAAGTCGATCATGCCCATCATCAAAATCTTGCCCCACGCCGAATACTGCCCGCAGGGCGCCGAGGTGTCTGCCCCGGCGGGCACCTCCATTTGCGAAGCCCTGCTGGACAACCACATCAACATTGAGCACGCCTGCGAAATGAGCTGTGCCTGCACCACCTGCCACGTCATCGTGCGCGAGGGCTTCGAGTCTTTGGCGCCTTCGGAAGAAGACGAGGACGACCTGCTTGACCAGGCCTGGGGCCTGCAGCCCAACTCGCGCCTCAGCTGCCAGGCGATCCTGACG
>JAABQI010000255.1 GCA_011391545.1 Rhodoferax sp. | reverse complement strand
TTGGTGCGATGGATCTGGCCTGCGGCTTCAGTGTGGCAGCTCAGGCAGGCTTTGGTGACTTCCGGGCCTGAATTGAATTCGCGCTGCAGTTCTATGAACTTGCTGTGGTCGGCCGTGGTTGTGAGTTTGACCGACTTGGGCTCTTCAGCGCTGGCAGAGCCCAGTGCGGCGAATCCCATCCAGCCAGCTAAACAGACCGCTAGCGCGACGCGGCTTGACTTGGACATCATCGACAACCTTTCGTTGATTAGTTTTTAATATGCGTATCTAGTGATGTGTATTTTGATGAGATTCACAGTGATGTTCTTTGACAAAGATCAAAGAATTAAGGGAAACCCCCTGGTGTGTCTTCTGGCTGAAGATTCTGGCGGTTCGGTATTCGGTGAAGGCCGTTTTCAGACGGCTGAAAACTTCGCCGGTGAAGCAGAATTCATACGGTCTGGGACTTTCGAATTCAAAAAAAAGCCAGCTTGCGCTGGCCATTTTTTGGATAACCTGGCCGAGTTACTGGGCCATGTCAACGCCGTAGAAGCTGTGGCGGCCGAACGGGCTCAACTTGAAGCCAATGACTTCCTTGCGCACGGGTTTGATCTGCACGGCGTGGGCGATGGTGAACCAGGGCGCCTGTTGCTTGAAGATCACCTGAGCCTGTTCATAGAGCTTGGTGCGCTCAGCCGGGTTGGAAACGACCTTCGCCTTTTGCACCAGATCCTCAAACGGCTGGTAGCAGAACTTGGCGACATTCGATCCATTGTTCTTGGCCGCGCTGCAGCCCAGCAAGGTGTTCAGGAAGTTGTCCGGATCGCCGTTGTCGCCGGTCCAGCCCAGCATGCCCATCTGGTGTTCACCGGCCTGCATGCGCTTGCGGTACTCGCCCCATTCAAAGCTCTTGATCTCGGCCTTGATACCCACTTTGGCGAGATCGGCCTGCATCAACTCGGCAATGCGTTTGGCGTTGGGGTTGTAGGGGCGCTGCACCGGCATGGCCCACAGGTCGGTGGTGAAGCCGTCTTTCAAGCCTGCAGCGGCCAGCAGTTTTTTGGCTTCTTCGGGATTGAAGGCATCGTCCTTGATGGACTTGTTGTAAGACCACTGGGTTGGTGGGATCGGGTTGGTGGCTGGCACACCGGTGCCCAGGTAGACCGCATCCACAATGGCTTTCTTGTTGATCGCCATGTTCACCGCCTTGCGCACGCGCACGTCGTCAAACGGCTTCTTGGTGGTGTTGTAGGCCAGGTAGCCCACGTTCAAGCCAGGCTGCTCCAGCACCACCACATTGGGGTCTTTGCGGATGGCGGGCAGGTCGGCTGGATTGGGGTAGGGCATGACATGGCATTCGCCCTTTTGCAGCTTGGCCCAGCGCACGGAAGCATCTGGCGTGATCGAGAAAATCAGGTCGTCGATCTTGGCCTTGCCAGCCCAGTACTGCGGGTTGGCCTTGTAGCGGATGATGGCGTCTTTCTGGTACTGCACCAGCATGAAGGGGCCGGTACCCACGGGCTCCTGGTCAATTTTTTCGGGCGTGCCCGCCTTGAGCATGGCGATGGCATATTCCTTGGACTGGACGCCGGCATATTGCATGGCCAGGTTTGAGAGGAACGGTGCTTCGGGCTGGTTCAAAACAATCTTGATGGTGTAGTCATCGACCTTGTCGACCGATTTGAGCAGTTTGGGCATGCCCATGTCGCCAAAGTAGGCATGGTTGGAACTGGTGACCTTGAAGTAGGGGTCGTTCTCTTTCCACTGGCGCTCGAACATGAACAGGATGTCGTCGGCGTTCATGTCACGCGTCGGCTTGAAGTTCTTGTTGGACTGCCACTTCACACCTTTGCGCAGGTGAAACGTGTACTCCAGGCCGTCTTTGGATACTTCCCACTTTTCAGCCAGTCCCGGCACGACCTTGGTGCCGCCGCGCTCGAAATCGACCAGGTTGTCGTAAATCTGTTCGCTGGCATCAAACGAGGTGCCGGTGGTGTTGATACTGGGGGCAAAGTTTTCCGGGCTGCCTTCAGAGCAGTACACCAGCGTCTTGGCACCGACCTGGCTCACGGCCAGCAGCGCAGGCAGTGCCAGGACGCACAGCGCGGTGCGCTTGAGCGCAAATTTGCGCCTTGATTTCAAAACAGTCATCATTTGGACTCCTACAGGTTAATGCTGCGCTGCAGCGGGTTTGGCAAAGGGTGCCTCAAGCGGCTTGGATGAATTGTTCTGCCAGATGACAGGCGACCTGCCTGCCTGCCAGCACGCGCAACACCGGGCGTTCATTGTGGCACTGGGCCGTCACGTGCGGGCAGCGTGTCGAAAAAACACAGCCGCTGGGTGGATTCAAAGGCGAGGGCAGTTCACCGCTGAGCACAATGCGCTGTTTGGCAGCGCCGGTGCCGACGATGCCGGGCGTGGAGGCCAGCAGCGCACGCGTGTAGGGGTGCAGCGGTTGCGCAAAGATGGTTTTTTTCTCGCCCTGCTCGACAGCGTGGCCGAGGTACATCACCAGCACATCGTGGGCAATGTGGCGCACCACGCCGAGGTCGTGCGAGATAAATAAATAGGCCAGGCCCAGATCCTGCTGCAAATCGGCCAGCAGGTTGAGCACCTGCGCCTGGATTGACACATCGAGCGCCGATACCGGCTCGTCGGCCACGATCAGCGCGGGCTTGAGCATCAGTGCGCGGGCAATGGCGATGCGCTGGCGCTGGCCGCCGGAGAACATGTGCGGGTAGCGGTCGTAGTGTTCGGGGCGCAAGCCCACCAAAGCCAGCATGGCGCGGGCCTGTTCGGCGCGCGCATTGGCATCCAGAGAGGTGTTGATTTCCAGCGGCGCTTCCAGGATGGCGCCGATTTTCTTGCGTGGATTGAGCGAGCCGAAGGGATTTTGAAACACCAGTTGCACGGTGCGGCGCAAGGCGTGCCGCTCAGCCGAACTGGCTTTGACCACATCGACACCACCCAGCAACAGTTCGCCGGAAGCAGGCACCTCGATCAATGACACCATGCGTGCCAGGGTGGATTTGCCACAACCCGATTCACCCACGACGGCCAGCGTTTTACCCGGCAGCACGGTGAACGAGACGCCGCTGACCGCTTGCAGATGGTCGGCCGGGTGCATGAAGCCACGGCTGATTTTGTAAACCTGTTTCAGGTCGCGGGCCACCACCACGGGTGCCGCTGTTGGTCCGGTTGTGCGGTCGGGATGGCTCATGGGTTGACCCCCGGCAAGGGGTAGTGGCAGCGCACCATGCCGTCTTGCCATTCGCGCAATTCGGGGCGGTCGGCCCGGCAATGGGTGTTGGCGTAGATGCAGCGCGGCGCAAACAGGCAGCCGCTCGGTCGGTCGTACAGGCCGGGCACCATGCCGGGGATGGTGGCCAGGCGGCTGGCGCCGTCACTGCGCTCCGGCATGGCGGCCAGCAGGGCCTCGGTGTAGGGGTGTTGCGGCGCCTCGAAAATATCGTGCGCGCTGCGGGTCTCCATGATTTGGCCGGCGTACATCACCGCCACGCGTTGTGCCATTTCCGACACCACGCCCATGTTGTGGGTGATCAGCACCAGCGCCATGTTGAGGTCTTTTTGTAGGGTGCGCAGCAGGTCAAGAATTTGCGCCTGGATGGTCACGTCGAGCGCGGTGGTGGGTTCGTCGGCAATCAGCAGTTTGGGCTTGCACGAAATGGCCATGGCAATCATCACGCGCTGGTTCATGCCGCCCGACATCTGGTGCGGGAACACGTTCAGACGGCTCTCGGCAGCCGGAATGCCGACCTGCTCGAGCAATTCGATCGAGCGCTTGCGCGCCGCCTTGCTGTCCATTCCCATGTGCAGTTTGAGCGTTTCTGCCAGTTGGAACCCCACAGTAAAGCAGGGGTTGAGGCTGGTCGTGGGGTCCTGAAAAATCATCGCCACGTCTTTGCCGGTGAGCTTGGCTCTGGCATTGGCTGACAGTTGGAGCAGATCATGGCCGTCAAAACGCAGCTTGTCGGCCGAGACTTCACCCGGGAACGATACCAGGCCCATCAGCGCCATCATGGTGACGCTTTTTCCTGAGCCCGATTCGCCAACGATGCCAAGCACGTCACCGGCCTCCAGCGACAGGGAAACGCCATCGACCGCGTGCATCACCGCGGTCTTGGTCGGAAACTTGACGGAGAGATTTTCTATTTCAAGAAGCGCCATAAATCTACTTTGTCAACGTTTGAGTTTGGGGTCAAACGCATCACGCAGGCCGTCACCCAACAAATTGAAGGCCAGCACGGTGATCAGGATGGCCAGGCCGGGAAAGGTCACCACCCACCAGGCGCGCAGCACAAATTCGCGGGCATCGGCCAGCATGGTGCCCCACTCGGGGGACGGTGGTTGTGCGCCCAGACCCAGAAAGCCCAAAGCGGCCGCGTCCAGGATGGCCGAAGAAATGCCCAGCGAAGCCTGCACGATGAGCGGCGCGGTGCAGTTGGGCAGCACCTCGCTGAACATCAGGCGCAGGTGGCCGGCACCGTTCATGCGCGCGGCGGTCACATAGTCGCGGCTCATCTCTGTGATGACGGCGGCCCGCGTGATGCGCACGTAATGCGGCAGCACCACCACCGCCACGGCCAGCATGGCGTTCATCAGCCCCGGGCCCAGGATGGCCACGATCACGATCGCCAGCAGCAGGCTGGGCAGAGTCAGGATGATGTCCATCAGGCGCATCACGGCCACTTCGAAAATGCCGCGGAAATAACCGGCGGTTAGGCCCAGCACGGTGCCTATCACCACCGACAGCGCCACCACCGCCAGACCAATGGCCAGGGACAGGCGGGCGCCATGAATCAGGCGCGACAAGATATCGCGGCCAATGGCATCGGTGCCCAGCCAGTGCGCGCTGGAGCCGCCTTCCTGCCAGGCCGGCGGGGTCAGGAAGACGCTGGGGTCGGTGTCGTTGGGGGCATAGGGCGCAATCCAGGGGGCAAAGGCCGCCATCAGCAGCACCAGCAGCACAATGACCAGGCCGGCCACCGCGCCTTTGTTGGTTGAAAAATAATCCCAGAACTCGCGCAGGCGGTGCGGCGGCTCGATCAGGGCAGGGGTGTCGGCAAGCGTCGTCATGGTGGGAGCCTTCAATGCCGGATGCGTGGGTTGATGATGCCGTAGGTCACGTCCACCAGCAGGTTGACGATCATGACCATGCCGCCCAGCAGCAGCATGCCACCCTGCAAGACAGGGTAGTCACGCCGGCCGATGGCTTCGATCATCCATTTGCCCACGCCCGGCCATGAAAAAATGGTCTCGGTCAGGATGGCCCCGGTGAACAGCACGCCGACTTGCAAGCCGATCACGGTGATCACGGGAATCAGTGCGTTGCGCAGCGCGTGTAATGACACCACCCGGAAGTTCGACAGGCCCTTGGCACGTGCGGTGCGGATGTAGTCTTCGCCCAGCACTTCGAGCATGGCCGAGCGCGTCATGCGGGCAATCACGGCCAGCGGGTTGGTGCCCAGCACAATGGTGGGCAGGATCAGGTGCGTGGCAGCCGACCAGAAAGCATCCATGTCGCCGGCCAGCCAGGTGTCGATCAGCAGGAAGCCGGTGACCGGTTCGATGTAGTACATCACCGAGATGCGCCCGGACACCGGGGTCAGGTCGAGCTGCACCGAGAACAGCAGGATCAGCAGCAGGCCCCACCAGAAAATCGGCATCGAGTAGCCGGTCAGCGACACACCCATGACGCCATGGTCCAGGATCGTGTTGCGCTTCACCGCTGCCAGGATGCCCGCCGGGATGCCGATGATCAGCGCAAACAAAATGGCACACACCGCCAGCTCGATGGTGGCCGGAAACAACGCCAGGAATTCGTTGAGCACCGGCTCATGGGTGATGATGGATTTGCCCAGGTCGCCCTGCAGCACGCGGCCGATGTAGATGCCGTATTGCACCAGCACCGGACGGTCCAGGCCATAGGCTTTGAGCAGTTCGGCATGGCGCTCCGGATCGATGCCGCGTTCGCCGGCCAAGGTTTCGATCGGATCGCCCGGCACCATGCGGATCAGAAAGAACGCGACCAGCGTCATGCCGATGAAGGTGGGAATGATCAGGCTGAAACGGGTCAGGAGAAAGCGAAGCATCGGCTAACGATTAATGGTGATGGGCGGAATGATGCCACAAACAAAAGGCCGACTTGCGTCGGCCTTTAAACATTGCTTGAGGCGGAATTACTTCAAATGCTTGCCGATCAAACCGGCCATTTCGAACATGGTGACCTGGGCCTTGCCAAAAACTTCCTTGAGCTTGGCGTCAGCGTTGATCAGGCGTTTGTTGATGGCGTCCTGCAATTTATTGGCCTTGATGTAGACCCACAGCTGCTTGACCACTTCGGTGCGCGGCAGCGGTTTGCCCCCCACGATGGCCGCCAGCGCGGTGCTGGGTGTCATGGCTTTCATGAAAGCAGCATTGACGGTGCGCTTGGCAGCAGGTGCTTTTTTGACAGCTGCCTTCTTGGCAGGAGCCGCCTTTTTGGCAGGCGCAGCAGCTTTGGCGGCTACCTTTTTAGCGGGTGCCGCAGCCTTTGCGGGGGCCGCTTTTTTAGCCGGAGCGGCCTTGGTCGCAGGTGCCGCTTTTTTAGCGGGCGCTTTTTTTGCAGTTGCCATGAAGATGTCCTTTTCGTAGTTGATCAAACACCAGCAAAAAAAGATCGGCTGGTTGGAGGCGAATCCTACTGGAGAAATTTGCGCTTTCATAGGGGGAAGACGCTAATTTCTAAAGGAAGAAGTCATTTGTGTTGCGTTTTTTGCCGATTTACAATTTTCCAAAGCAACCAACCTACGCATGACCATTTTTATGAACCCTAATTTTGCCACCTGTGATTTGTGTGATGCCCACAAAAACGAGGCCCCCGAGCGGTTTCGGGTGCTGCCGCCAGTGTTTAAAGACTATGGCGCACGCCGGTTTTTTTGCGGTCCGGTGGTGACCGTCAAATGCTTTGAAGACAACTCGCTGGTGAAAGCGGCGGTCGATTCAGTCGGGTATGAGGACGCGCCCGCCGGCCGCATCGGCAAGGTGCTGGTGGTCGATGGCGCGGGCTCCTTGCGCCGAGCCTTGTTGGGCGGAAATCTGGGCGCTGCGGCCGCCAGAAACGGCTGGGCCGGGGTGGTCATTGACGGCTGCGTGCGCGACGTGGCCGAACTGGCCGCGCAGGAGGTCGGCATTCGCGCACTGGCCAGCATGCCGATGCCGACCGAAAAAAAGAATCAGGGCCTGAAGGATCTGGCGGTGCAAATTCAGGGTGTCTGGGTCCACCCGGGTGACTGGCTGTATGCCGATGCCGACGGCATCGTGGTCAGCGCGACGCGTCTGCTGTAGCGCGCCCCGGCAAGGTGGCCAGCAAAACGCCGGCCAGGCACAAGGCAAAAGCAAACAGTTGCAGGCCCGCGAGCCGTTCACCCAAAAAGAGCACCCCCACCAGGGCCGCAGAAATGGGCAGCATGACCGTGAAGACACCCGCTCGAGCGGCCGGAATGGTCTTGAGCCCGGTCATCCACAGCCACACGGTCCAGACACTGGCGGCCAGCGCATAAAACACCAGCAGCAACCACATGGTGGCCGGCACCGCCGAAAAATCGAAGCCCCAGGCGGCATACACGCCAAAGGGTGTCATCAGGGCAAAGCCCCATAAATTGATGAGTGCGGTAATGCGCTTGGGCGACAGGGTGCCGGTCAGCTTCTTGCCTATGACGGCGTAAGCGGCTTCGCACAGCACCGCCGCAAAGACCAGCAGGTTGCCCCACAGCGCATTGTTCGTTGCCAAATTTGTTCCCGACCCCTGTCCTGCAGGCACAGACAGCTCCGGTTTTGCAATGGAAAACAGGCCGATGCCGATGGCGGCCAGCGCAATCGCCGCCCACACGCGCAGGCCAATGCGTTCACGCAAGATGAGCCAGCTCAGCAAGGCCACGGCGGTGGGTATGGTGGCCATGATGATGCCTGCCGACACTGCCGTGGTCATGCTGACGCCGAACAGCATGCAAATGGTGAACATGAAATTGCCCAAAAACGACTCCAGAAACAGCAGGCCCTTGGTGTGGGGACTGATCGGCGCCTCATTGGCCGGCTTGACCAGCCAGTGCGGCATGGCCAGCACGCCAATGCCAAAGCGCAGCCAGGCCAGCAAAAAGACGGGCAGGGCGAGCACCAGGGGTTTGCTCAGCGCCACGTAGCTGCCGACCAGCGACATGCTGGTGGCCAATAACAGGTAGGCCAGCCAGCGGGGTGCGGCGCGTGCCGAATCTTGAATGGGTGGTGTCACGTTAGTGGAGGAACGGTGAAAAAACTTGCGGCATAGCTGACAAGGTGGCGGCTGCGCTTTGTGATTCAGTGGATTGACCGATGGTATGTGAATTGGCACCTTGAACCAGCCTGAACTCCGGATAATTTACAGTGCCGCTGCTTGCCTGCCAACCCCGTCAGCGAGCGGTTCTTTCAAGGATGTGTTCATGTCAATCGGTGAATTTGCCTACGCCAACAACAGCAACCGTTTTCTGGCGGCGCCCGAGTTGGCGCAACAGCCGTTTGCAGTGGTGGGTGTGCCCTTTGACGGCGCGGTGACCAACCGGCCTGGCGCGCGCTTTGGCCCGCAGGCCATACGCAGCGCCAGCCTGATGCTGTGCGACGGTATTCACCCGCATTTCGATGTGACACCGCTGGGGCATCTGGGCGACGGCCATGACATGCGCCTGCCCAACGCCTCGCCGCTGGCCGAGGTGCGCGAACGCATCCAGGCCCAGGCCAGTGCGCTGATGGCGCGGCACCACTGCGTCTTTCTGGGAGGCGACCATTCCATCACCTTGCCGCTGCTGCGCGCTGCGCATCAACAACACGGCCCGCTGGCACTGGTCCATTTTGACGCCCACTGCGACACCTGGATCGACCACTTTGGCGAGCCGTCCGGCCACGGCACCTGGACTTATGAAGCCCTGCAGGAGGGCTTGGTGAGCGCAGAGCATTGCGTGCAAATCGGACTGCGCTCCAGCGGCGCGCGGGCGGCGCGCAACTATGTGCAGGACCAGGGCGGCCTGATCTTTACCGCTCGCCAACTGCGAGGGCTCGACGGCGCCGCGCTGCAACCGGTGATTGCGCAAATTTTGGCGAGCCTGGGCGACCGTCCGTGTTACCTCACGCTCGACATCGACTGCCTCGACCCCGCCTTTGCCCCCGGCACCGGCACGCCCGAGCCCGGGGGCATGAGCAGCTCGCAGGTGCTGACCCTGCTGGAAGAACTCAGCCCGCTCAACCAGATCGGCATGGACTGCGTCGAAGTGGCGCCCGCCTATGACCATGCCGAGCTCACCAGCAACGCCGCCGCCGCGTTCGTCTGGACCTACCTGTGCGGCCAAATCGCCAAACTTGCCTGAAAGCCCCATTGCATGCTGCTCGACTCCGACACCCAGCTTAACCAGCACAGCTATTACGAAGCCAGCGTGCAGCGCGACGCTGTTGCGCCACCTTTGCAAGGTCACACCCATGCCGACGTGCTGGTGGTGGGTGCCGGTTTTGCCGGCCTGTCGGCCGCCATTGAGCTGGCGCAGCGCGGCCACCAGGTGGTGGTGCTGGAAGCCGACCGGGTGTGTGCCGGGGCGTCGGGGCGCAACGGCGGGCAGGCCATCGTGGGTTATGCCAGTGGTCAGGCGCCATTCGAGAAACAGCTGGGCCCCACGCAAGCCAGGCAGGCGTGGGAGCTGTCGCTGGCCTCGCTTGACCTGATTGACCAGCGCATTGCCGACTTTCAGATCGACTGCGACCGCCAGCACGGCTACCTGCACGTGGCCGACTCGGCGCACAAGGCGCGCGCCTTGGCCACCGAGATGCAGGCCATGGCGCACTACGGTCTGGTCACCGACTTTGCCATGGGTGCCGAGGTGCAGCGCCACATTGCCAGCCCGCTCTACCAGGCCAGCGCCTATGAGCGCAAATCGGGCCACCTGCATCCGCTCAAATACGGCCTGGGACTGGCGCGCGCCGCCCGCAGCCTGGGCGTGCAGATTTACGAGTATTCGGCAGTCACCGCTCTTAAACGCGGCAAGCAGCTCACCGCCAGCACTTCCCAGGGGTCGGTCACCGCGCCCTTCGGTGTGCTGGCAGGCAACTGCATGCTGGCCGAATACGGACCCAAGGTGGCCCCCGACATCGCGCCGCGCATCATGCCGGTGGGCACTTACATCATCGGCACAGCCCCGCTCGACCCCGCACTGTGCCAGCGCCTGATCCCGAGCAACGCGGCGGTCTGCGACAACAATTTTGTGCTGGACTACTTTCGCTTCAGCGCCGACCACCGCATGCTGTTTGGCGGCCGCGTCAGCTACACCACCCGTACCCCGGCGAATCTGAAAGCGCTGATGGCAACGCGCATGGCCAAGGTGTTTCCGGAGTTGCGCAACAAGCCGGTCGAGTTCTTATGGGGCGGCTTTGTTGACATCAGCATGAACCGCATGCCCGACTTTGGCCGCCTGGGCGACAACCTGTATTACCTGCAGGGCTTCAGCGGCCATGGTGTGGCGCTCACCGGCCTCGCCGGGCAACTGGTGGCGCAGGCGGTGGCGGGGCAGGCGGGGCAGTTCGACCTGTTTGCCCAATTGCAGCACCGCCGTTTTCCGGGCGGGCCGCTGTTGCGCATGCCCAGTCTGGTGTTGGGCACGCTGTACCACCGGCTGCGCGATGTGCTGTGAGCATCACACGATCACCATTGTCGTTGTAGGAAGCAGCGAGGCAGTTGGCTCCTGTAATGCGAGCCGACCGCCCCCAGTGCCCGCTTCAGAGCAAGACAATTCAAGGTTTTGGAGCGCAGTCAGCTGTTGGTCGTGACGGTAGCACTGGCGCTTCATAACCGACATTTGAGTTTTGTTTTTGCTGACGGTAAAGCAGTCGTTCAGAAATTTCACCCTGCCGGGGCGTAACGACTGAACCTTGCCAATCTGGCGGCCGGGGTGGTGAACACGTCGAGTAATTCAAATCGCCTGAGCGATTTTTGCGATGACGGTGGCGGCAGTGGTAGAGGCATGAAAGACGCACTGGCTGGGTTATCACATTAAACCCAACTCAGCGTTGCTCGTGTTGAGCCCAACCTCTTGACAGGGGCACGCGCCCTAACCAACGACTTTCGCAATTTGTCACGCCTTTGTCACAAACTGAATTTATATTTCAACGGTTATTGAAATATATGCATGGTCATCGTGCGAATTCGACTTTTAGCGCTTAGCCATCCTGTGCCCTGCACGATGTTTCACCTCAATCCAATCCACAAGGAGTCCGCATGAAAGTAGGTATCAATGGCATGGGCCGCATAGGCCGTCTGGCGCTGCGCGCTGCTTTGGGCGCCGCCGAGCGTCCGGCCGATGACCCGCACGCGGACAACCGGTTGGAGGTGGTGCACCTCAACGAGCTCAAAGGCGGTGCCGCTGCAACCGCCCACCTGCTCACCTTTGACACGGTGCAAGGCCGCTGGCGCACCGACATTGCGGCTGATGGTGCTGACCGCCTGCACATCGGCACGCAGCAGCTGACGTTTTCATCGCACGCCACAGCAGCCGAAATTCCCTGGGGCGACCTGGGCGTGGACGTGGTGCTGGAATGCACCGGCAAGTTTTTGACCCCCGAAACCCTTCAAGGCCACCTGGACCGCGGTGCCAAACGCGTCATCGTGGCAGCGCCGGTAAAGGTGGGCGGCGTGCTGAACATCGTGGTCGGTGTCAACCACCACCTGTATGACCCGGCGCGTGATCACATCGTGACCGCTGCCTCCTGCACCACCAACTGCCTGGCACCGGTGGTGAAGGTGGTGCATGAAGCCATTGGCATCCGCCACGGCCAGATCACCACCCTGCACAACCCCACCAACACCAACCTGGTGGTGGACGCGCCGCACAAAGACTTGCGCCGCGCCCGCAGCGCCATGGTCAACATGGCCCCCACCACCACCGGCAGCGCCACCGCCATCACGCTGATCTACCCGGAGCTGCAGGGCAAGCTCAACGGCCACGCGGTGCGCGTGCCAGCGCTCAATGCGTCGCTGACCGACTGCGTGTTTGAGATGAAGCGGGAAACCTCGGCCGAGGAGGTCAACGCGCTGTTTGCCGCCGCCGCTGCCGCTGGCCCGCTGGCAGGCATTCTGGGCTACGAGCCGCGCCCGCTGGTGAGCGCCGACTACGCCCGCGACACCCGCAGCAGCATCGTGGACGGCCTCTCAACGATGGTCACCGACGGCACACTGCTCAAGGTCTACGCCTGGTACGACAACGAAATGGGCTACGCCACCCGCATGGTGGACTTGGCATGCCACATGCAGCAGCAAGGCATTTAACTGGTATGGCAACGACGCCACTCCGAACCATGAAAGCGGGATGACAACGGCATGAGCACCCATACAGCAGGCGCCAGCGCAGCGCGCAACTACGCCATCGTCACTGCCGCGTATTGGGGCTTCACGCTGACCGATGGTGCGCTGCGCATGTTGGTGCTGCTGCACTTTTACCGGCTCGGCTACTCGCCGTTCACGCTGGCGTTTTTGTTTCTGCTGTACGAAGCAGCTGGTGTGCTGGCCAACCTGATAGGCGGCTGGCTGGCCACCCGCTACGGCATCAAGCGCATGCTCACCGTGGGGCTGTGTACCCAGATCACCGGATTTTTGCTGCTTTCGGCCCTCTCGCCCGCCTGGTCGGCCACTTTGTCGGTGGCCTGGGTGGTGCTGTCACAAGGGGTGTGCGGCGTGGCCAAGGACTTGACCAAAACCGCCAGCAAATCGGCCATCAAACTCACGGCGGGTGAGGCAGAGGGCCAGCTGTTCAAGTGGGTGGCCTGGTTCACCGGCAGCAAAAACGCCATGAAAGGCGTGGGCTTTTTCCTGGGCGGCTTGTTGCTGGACCAGCTGGGGTTCAGCGGCTCGCTGTGGCTGATGGCGGCGCTGCTGGCGCTGGTGCTGCTGGGCGTGCTGCGATTTGTGCCCAAACTGATGGGCAAAAGCCAGGCCTCCAAATCCGCCAAAGAGCTGTTTGCCAAAAACCGTGGTGTGAACCTGCTGGCCGCGGCGCGGGTGGTGCTGTTTGGTGCGCGGGATGTGTGGTTTGTGGTGGGTGTGCCGGTGTTTTTGTACGCCAGTGGCTGGACCTTCACCATGGTCGGCGGCTTTCTGGCCAGCTGGACCATTGGCTACGGCCTGGTGCAGGCGTTGGCACCGCAGCTGGTGCGCCGCAGTGCCGACGGGTTGACGTCAGAAGTGCCAGCGGCCCGCCTGTGGTCCGGGCTTTTGGCGCTGGTTCCCATCGCGTTGGCCGTGGCTGTGGCGCTGAAGTTGCCGCACCTGGAATGGGTGGTGGTGGGCGGCCTGGGCTTGTTTGGCTTTGCGTTTGCGGTGAACTCTTCGGTGCATTCCTACCTGGTGCTGGCCTACGCGGGCTCTGAGAAGGCGGCGGAAGACGTGGGCTTTTACTACGCCGCCAACGCGCTCGGGCGCTTTATGGGCACGCTGCTGTCAGGCCTGCTGTATCAGTGGGGCGGACTGCTGTATGCGCTGATCGGCTCGGCACTCATGTTGGTCATCTGCTGGGCGGTGACGCTGGCGTTGCCAGTGGTCAAACCCCAGTCCGTGGCCGCTGCATGACAGAAGCCGAGACCTTGCGCGCGCTGGCGGCGCTGGCTCAAACCTCGCGGCTGCAGATTTTTCGGCAACTGGTGGTGATGGGTGCTCTGGGCATGACACCGGGGCGTTTGTCGGATGCCCTGGCGATTGCGCCCAGCGCTTTGTCGTTTCATCTGCGAGAACTGTCCGCCGCCGGTCTGATCAGCCAGCAGCGCGATGGCCGCCATCTGATTTACCGGGCGGCATTCGACACGATGAACGCGCTGCTGTCCTACCTGAGTCTGAATTGCTGCGAATGGTCTCCGAATGTTTTTTCCAACCCTGTTACACCAAGGAGTGTTTTGATGCACCAAAAAGTGATGAACGTGCTGTTCATTTGCACCCACAACTCGGCCCGCAGCATCTTGGCTGAGGCGCTGCTCAATCAACTGGGCGGTGGACGCTTCAGGGCCTATAGCGCGGGTAGCACCCCGGCGGGCCAGGTCAACCCGCGGGCGGTCACGTTGCTGGAGAAAAATCGGTGCCGGGTCGGGGAGCTTTGCAGCAAAGACTGGGCTGAATTCGCCGCGCCAGGCGCGCCCCAGATGGACTTTGTGCTCACCGTGTGCGACAAGGCCGCTGGAGAAGTCTGCCCGGTATGGCCAGGCCAGCCCCTGTCGGCGCACTGGGGGGTGCCGGACCCGGCTTCAGTCTCCGGCACCGATCAGCAAATCGACGCCGCATTTACCGATGCCTTCATGGTGATACAACGGCGCATTTCGCTATTTTTGAATTTGCCCATCGAGATGCTGGAGCGCTTGTCGCTGCTCCACGAATTGCAGGCCATTGGCAAGGTCACCCATGTCTGAGCCACGGCTCTTGCCGTTGGCGCGCACCATGACTTCATAGCTCAGCGCATCGGAAACCTGCCGATGGGCATGCCTGATCATTGTCTGACTGTGTAGGTGCCCCTTTCAATTGAGATGGAAATTACGATGGGCCAGTGCTCGCAACCGGTGACTGGTGAATTTCCACTTTTGGTCGTGGCAGGTGATCCGGTGCGCCAATTCAACGCCACATTGCTGACAGCCAAGCTGCTAATGCCAATGTCAGGTCTGGAGAAGGCAGATCGAAGGATCGAATTTTGTTAACGGGTCTTGACTTGCCACCCAGCCAATCACGTCATAGGACCCCACCCGGTTCGCCAACGCACATCGAAAACTGGAAGTTTTTCAGAAATTTCTGGTATGAGGCATGGCTTCGTTGGCTTCATGCGGTTCACAGATCTGCGAGCCCACCACTGCGCAACACCTGGACCGCCACCGCGTGCCACAGCACCTGTGCCTGCGGCACCACCAGCGTCAGCCGCGTTTTGGCACGGGTCATGCCGGTGTAGAGCAGTTCGCGCGTCAGCACCGCCACCGGCCGGTCCGGTAACACCAGGGCCACATGGTCAAACTCCGAGCCCTGCGATTTGTGCACGGTCATGGCAAACACCGTTTCCACCGCGTCCAGCCTGGCTGGCAAGACCCAGCGCATGCCGCCCTGTCCGTCCGGAAACGCCACGCGCAGCCCCCTGGCGTGATTCAGGCACAGGCCGACGTCGCCATTCATCAATTTGAGGTTGTAGTCGTTGCGCGTCACCATCACCGGGCGGCCGGCGTACCACCCCTCGCCGGGCAGCCCCAGGCTGGCGGCAATGCGCTGGTTCAGGCCGTCCACACCCCAGGGGCCGTCGCGCACCGCGCACAGCACCTGAAAGTCGGCAAACGCCTTGAGTGCGGCCAGCGCCTGCGCGTCGCTGCAAACGCTGGATTTGAAGTTTTCAAGTTGTTGCAGCCAGACCTTCCAGCCCTGCTGCACCAGTGCTTTCAGGCGCGGGTCATGCGCCTGGCCGGGTTGCAGCCGGGTGACGCTGGCTGACGCGTCACGGCGCCAGTCAGGGGCTTGGTTCCACAGCCTGGCGACCTCGGCGCTGTCGCCCGCGTTCACCGCGCGGGCCCATTGGCCGATGCCACTGTCGTCGGCGAAGCGGTGGCTCAGGCGCAGCATGACGGTCTGCTGCGCCAAGGCTGAACCGTCACCGGCCCAGGCGTGCAAGTCGGCGCCGGTGGTTTGCGCCAGCCAGGCCAGCGTGTCAGGGGTGTAGTTGCCCAGGTCGGCACCGGCACACAGTTGGCCCATCACGGCGCCAGCTTCGACCGAGGCCAACTGGTCTTTGTCGCCCAGCAGGATCAGGCTGGCGCTCAAGGGCACGGCGGCCAGCAGGCGGGCCATCATGTCGAGGTCGATCATCGAGGCTTCGTCCACCACCACCAGGTCCACGGCCAGCTCGGGCACGGCGTCCTGCGCCAGGTTGCTGCGCACTTGCAGCAATTTGTGCAAGGTGACGGCCTGGGTCGGGATGTGTTGGCGCAGGTGCTCGGGCAGCCTTTGCACCGCCGACGCAATGGATTCGCCCAGCCGGGCGGCCGCCTTGCCGGTGGGTGCGGCCAGTGCGATGCGCAGGGGCGCGTGCTGGCGCGCCGGGTCGGATTGCAGCAGGGCAAGCAGTCGGACCACGGTGGTGGTTTTGCCGGTGCCGGGGCCACCGGTGATGAGTGTGAAGCGTTTGCGCGCCGCCAGCGCGCAGGCCACTTTTTGCCAATCCGGGGTGGCAGTTTGAGTGCCTGCCTGGAACAGCTGCGACAGTGTCGCGCTCAGGTTTTCGGGAACGGGGCAGGGCTGCGCCAGGCGGGCCGCAATCGAGGCGTGGATGTTTTGCTCGGCGCTCCAGTTGCGGCGCAGGTACAGCCGCGCACCGTCCAGCACCAGCGGGCTGTCGGGGCCTTCAATCCAGGGCAGGCTGGCCGCGCTCTGGCGCAATTCAGGCGCCAGCGTGTTCAGGTCCAGACAGGCATGGCCCAGGCCGAACTGCCGGCTGACCCGGGCGGCCAGTTCACCGTGCAACGGATTGGCGCTGGGTTGCACTTCTTGCAGAAATGCCACCAGCGCCCGGTCCAGCCCGGTCAACGCCAGGGTGTCGGTTTCAGTCAATGAGGCGCTCATGAGGCTGCCTCCAAAGGTTTAGCGCGCGCGGAGCTGGCAGAAAAGGCCGCGTCCAGCGCTTCGATCAGGGCTTTGGGTGGCCGGTCCAAATACACCCCGGCGCCGGATTGGTCAATGCCGCGCAGGAACAGGTACAGCGCACCGCCCACATGCAGGTCGTAGTCGTAGTCTGCCAGGCGAGATTTCAGCAGTCGGTGCAGCGCCAGCAAATACAGCGTGTACTGCACGTCGTAGCGGTGCGCCAGCATGGCCTGCTGCAGTTGCGCCGGCTCGTAGCCCGGCAGCTTGTTGGACTTGTAGTCGAGCACGTAGTAGCGGCCCTCAAATGCCAGCACCAGGTCCATGAAGCCGGTGAGCATGCCCTCGAGTTGCCGGGGCTGCATGGCTTGGCGCGGTTGGCCGACCAGCACATGCGCAGCGATCAGGCGGTCAAGCCGGGCGCTGTCCAGGGCGCTGACCTTCAGGCTGAAAGCCATCTCGGCCCAGTGTTGGTCAGCCGTCAAGCTGGCTAAAACAAGCGCTGATGAGACCGACACAGACAAGGGTGTGCGGACGATCGCGGGCACCCAGGCGGCCAGCAAATCGCACTCGGTCTCGTCCAACTTGAGCCCCTGCGCCTTGCGGGTTAGCAGCTTTTGCCAGTCGGCGGCCAAAGCTGCGGACGGGTTGTATTGCGCTGCGGGCCAGCCCTGTTGCGCCTGCCATTCCAGCAGGTCATGCAGCAGGGTGCCGTAGGCGCTGCCGGCAGGGAAGGCATTGAACGGTGGGGACAGCAAATCGGGCTGGACTGGCAGATCGGTGGCTTGGTGCAAGGCACTGTCGATCTGGGCATCGCCCAGGCGTTCGTCCAGCGCGGACCCGGGGGTCAGTGCCGGGTTGAAGGTCTTTGCATCACGCGTCAGCGCGCTGAAGCTGGCGCTCCACCAGCGGCTGCGCAACTGGCGCCGGGGTGTGAGCGCCGGCTTCCAGATTTTGGCGGCTGCCTGCGGCGTGTATGCCGTTTCGTCGGGCGCGGGTGCGTTTTGAACCACGATGTGCTGTGACACCCAGGCTTGCAGGCACTGGGCCAGGTCACCCGGGGTCTGGCGGCCCAGTAACGCCGACACCGCACTTTTAACTTTTGGGCTCTTGCCATCCATGTCGCCCCGGGTCGGGGTGACACCCATCCACACCGCTTGCTCGGCCCGGGTAAGCGCCACATACAACAGGCGGATGTCTTCGGCCAACCGCAAGGGATCGTCCTGGGCGTTGTCGGCCGCGCGGTAGTTCGACGCAAACGGCAGGAACACCAGCGGGTATTGCAGCCCCTTGGCCTTGTGCAGGGTGATGACCTGCACCAGATCGGCATCACTCTCAAGGCGCAATTGCGCGGTGTCGCCGCTGGCTTGCGAGTCGCGCAACTGGTCTTCAAGGTAACGCAGCAGGGCGCCTTCGCCCTGCAGACCCAGACTGGCGGTCTGCAGCAAATCGCCCAGATGCAGCAGGTTGGTCAACTGGCGCTCGCCACTGCTGTTCTGTCGTTTGTTGTCGGTGCTGTCCTGGTTGAGCAGACGCTTAGGGATTGACTGCTCGTGCAGCAGATGGTGCAGCATCGGCAGGAAGCCCTGGCGCTGCCAGATTTTTTGCCAGCCATGGAAACGTTCGCTGACCTCGTCCCAGTCCGCTTCATCCTGAAATAGGTTTTCAAGTTCGCTCCAGGTCAGTCCCCAAAGCGCGGTTGCCAGCGCGGCCCGGATGTATTGGGCGTCACGCGGCTGGGCCACGGCCCGCAAAATGCGCCACAGGTCGGTGGCCTGCGCGGTAGCAAACACACTGTCGCGCTCGGACAGGTACACGCTGCGCACGCCACGGTTCGAGAGGGCGGTGCGAATGGCGCGCGCCTCGACCCAGTTCTTCACCAGCCCCGCCATGGCGCCGGGGCGGGCGGCACCCGCATTGAGCAAGCCCACCATTTGCGTGGCGAAGACCTCGGCCAGTTGGCGCAGCAGCACCGGCTTGCGCGGCATTCTGGCGTTTTGCAGGTGCCAGACCGTCATGGCCGCCTGGGTCTGGCCCGCCACTTGCAGCGGCAGCGCCTTGTCATTGCAGGCGGTCACCCTCTCATAAGGCACGTCGCCAAAA
>JAABQI010000254.1 GCA_011391545.1 Rhodoferax sp. | reverse complement strand
CCTGAGCGTGATCGCCACCGCGCCACAGCGCCGCTTGGCGATCAAAACCTTTGTGCGCACTGAAGGCAACGGCGTGATCCGGGAGGCGGTGCTGCGCGAGCTCAAGCGTGGCGGCCAGATCTACTTTTTGCACAACGAGGTCGAGACCATCGAGAACCGCCGCGCAAAACTGGAAGAATTGCTGCCCGAAGCCCGCATTGCCGTGGCCCACGGCCAGATGCCCGAGCGCCAGTTGGAGGCCGTGATGCGCGACTTTGTGGCGCAGCGCACCAATCTGCTGCTGTGCTCCACCATCATCGAGACCGGCATCGACGTGCCCACCGCCAACACCATTGTCATGAGCCGTGCCGACAAGTTCGGCCTGGCCCAATTGCACCAACTGCGTGGTCGCGTGGGGCGCAGCCACCACCAGGCTTATGCCTATCTGCTGGTGCCTGATTTGGAGGGCCTGAGCAAACACGCCCAGCAGCGCCTCGACGCGATTCAGGCCATGGAAGAGCTTGGCAGCGGTTTTTATCTGGCGATGCACGACCTGGAAATTCGCGGCGCCGGTGAGGTGCTCGGTGAAAACCAGAGCGGCAACATGCTCGAAGTGGGTTTTCAGCTTTACAACGAAATGCTTTCAGAGGCGGTGCGCTGCCTGAAGGCGGGCATCGAGCCCGATCTGCTGAACCCCATGAACGTGGCCACCGACATCAATCTGCACGCGCCCGCGCTGTTGCCCGACGATTTTTGCGGCGACGTGCACCTTCGCCTGAGTTTCTACAAAAAACTGGCGACGGCCAAAACGGCCGAGCAGATCGACAGCCTGATGGAAGAAATCATCGACCGCTTCGGCAAGCTGCCCCCGCAGGCGCAAACCCTGATCGACGTGCATCGCCTGCGTGTCATCAGCCAGCCCTACGGCGTGCTCAAGGTCGATGCCGCGCCGGGCATCATCACCATCACTTTCAAGAAAGATCCGCCGATCGACGCCATGAAGATCATTGCGCTGATCCAGAAAAACAAGCACATCCGTCTCGCTGGCAACGAAAAGCTGCGCATCGAGCGCGCCTTGCCCGAGGCCGCGGACCGGGCCAAGATGGTGCGTGATGTGCTGCGCAATCTCGGGCAGCCGGTGGTGCCAGCAGTTGCAGTTGCGACCTGATAAGGGAGCACCCCCATGTGCCTGATCGCCTGGAACTGGCAGCCGGACAGCCCGACCCCGCTGCTGCTCATTGCCAACCGCGACGAGTTCTACGCGCGCCCGACCGCGCCGCTGCACTGGTGGCATGACGCCCCCATCCTGGCCGGGCGTGACCTGCAAGCGGGCGGCACCTGGCTTGGCATCAGCCGCTCCGGCAGGCTGGCGGCATTGACCAACCACCGCGATCCCGCCAACATGCGGGCCGATGCGCCGTCACGCGGCGAACTGGTCAGCGCGTTCCTGCAAACCGACAGCAGCGCCGAGGACTACCTGAGCGCATTGGCAGAGCGCGCCGCCAGCTACAACCCGTTCAATCTGCTGGTTTTTGATGGCACCAGCCTGATGGGTCTGGAAAGCCGGCATGCCAGGGTCGTGGCCATGCAGCCGGGCATCGGCGCCGTGTCCAATGCCGACTTTTTGACCCCCTGGCCCAAGCTGGCCCGCTTGAGCGGCAGCCTGCAAACGCTGCTGGGCCAAACCGACCCCAGCGATGCGCAATTGCTGGCACTGCTGCACAACCCACACATGGCCGCCGATGCCGACCTGCCAGTGACCGGCATCTCGCTGGAATTTGAGCGCGCGCTCTCGGCCGCCTTCATCGCCCTGCCCGATTACGGCACCCGGGCCTGCAGCGTGGTGCGCTATGAGCCGGACGGCATCCAATTTCTGGAGCAAGGCTTCAATGCCAAAGGCGTCACATACACTGAAAAGATCACGACAAAATTGCCAGCCTCCTGAGTCGCCCTCCAACAGCCGCTACCATTGCACATAGCACGTTCCCACACAGGTCAACCCGTTTCCCATGAAAGCCACCCAATTCGCCCCCGGCCTGATGATTGCAGGCATCACCCCGCCGCTGCGTTTGAGCGATTACAAGCTGATCGCGTTCGACATGGACTCGACCCTGATCAACATCGAGTGCGTCGATGAAATTGCCGCTGCCGTGGGCCGCAAGGCCGAGGTGTCCGCCATCACCGAGGCCGCCATGCGTGGCGAGATCAGCGACTACAAAGAGAGCCTGCGCCAGCGTGTGGCGCTGCTCAAGGGCGTGACTCTGGAACAAATGGACCACATCTACCGCGAGCGCCTGCAACTCAACCCCGGTGCGGCCGAACTGGTGGCAGCCTGCAAACAGGCTGGCATGAAAGTGTTGCTGGTATCCGGTGGCTTTACCCACTTTACCGACCGCATCCGCGACCACCTGGGGATCGACTTCACACGCTCCAACGTGCTGGAGGTGCAAGGCGGCGTGCTCACCGGCCATATGGTGCACCAACCCTGGGGCGACATTTGCGACGGTGCTGAAAAGCGCAGCATGCTGCTGCAGATGTGCGACACCCTGGGCATCAATCCCAAGCAGGCCATCGCCATGGGCGACGGCGCCAACGACCTGCCCATGATGAGCGTGGCCGGCCTGTCGGTGGCCTACCACGCCAAACCAGCGGTACGCGAATATGCCAACGTGTCGATCGAATCCGGCGGGCTCGATCGGCTTCTGACACTTTTTCGGGACTGAACGCCGCCATGTACACCGCCCACTTCGGTCTGAGCCAGGACCCGTTTTCCATCGCACCTGATCCGCGCTACCTGTTCATGAGCGAGCGCCACCGCGAGGCCCTGGCGCACCTGCTCTTTGGCGTGGCGGGCTCCAGCCAAGCCACGGGCGGTACCGGCGGCGGCTTTGTCCTGCTGACCGGCGACATTGGCGCTGGCAAGACCACCATTTGTCGCTGCTTTCTGGCGCAGATTCCACCCAACTGCCATGTCGCCTACATCTTCAACCCCAAGCTCAGCGTGCTGGAGTTGCTGCAATCGATCTGCGAAGAGTTTCACATCGTGCTCAAGGCTGCCCGGTCCGGCACGCCCACGGTCAAAGACTACATCGACGCGCTCAACTCCTTTTTGCTGCAAAGCCACGCCGCCGGGCAAAGCAGCGTGCTCATCATCGACGAGGCGCAAAACCTGGCCGCCGACGTGCTGGAGCAATTGCGCCTGCTGACCAACCTGGAAACCAACGAGCGCAAGCTGCTGCAAATTGTGCTGATCGGCCAGCCCGAGCTGCGCGACATGCTGGCGCGGCCTGAACTGGAGCAACTGGCGCAACGCGTGGTGGCGCGTTTTCACCTTGACGCGCTCTCAATCGCCGAGACCCGCCAGTACATCGGGCACCGCCTGGGCGTGGCGGGTCAAACAGGCGCCCTGCCGTTTGATGAAAAAGCCTTGCAGCGCATCCACCACCTCGCCCGTGGCGTGCCGCGGCGCATCAACCTGCTCTGCGGGCGCGCGCTGCTGGGCGCCTGGGCCACTGGCCAGAGCCGGGTCAACCGCAAGGTGGTGGACAAGGCGGCGGCTGAAGTTTTTGCTACCGATACAGCCCAAGCCCCAGGTACCAAGCGAGAACGCGTGGGCTACGCATTGGCCGGCACGGCCCTGCTGGCGGCCCTGGCGCTGCTGGCTTTCCAGTTGGGGACACCCTCGAATGAAACGCGCAGCACAGCCCAACCCGCAGCAGCCACGGCACAGGCGCCAGCGCCCCAATCACCCGCGTCAGCGGTGCCACCCCAGCCGGCGGCGGCTTTGCCAGCCGCTGCCCTGGAAGACATGCCAACGCTTTGGCCACGGTTGCCGGCTGACCTCGACAGCGCCTGGCGTGAGCTGGCGCCAGACTGGAAGCTGCCTGCCACTAGCGCCGCCCCCTGCCTGACCGCCAGCGCGCAGCAGTTGCAGTGCTACCGCGCCAGCAAATTGACGCTGCCCCTGCTGCGCCAGCTCAATCGACCGGGCATCCTGACGCTGCGCGCGGCCCAGGGTCCGGCGGTCCATGCCGTGCTGGCCGGACTGTCCGACCAAACCGCCACGCTGCGACTTGCCGGGCGCTTGCACAGCGTCAGGCTGCTTGATCTGGCCCAGTGGTGGCACGGCGACTTTGCCACCTACTGGCAGCCTCCACCGGGCTACAGCAGCGGCCTGCCAGATGGCAGCACCGGCCCGGCCATCGATTGGCTGGCCAACCGCCTGGGTCAGCTCGATGGCATCCGCGCTGCGGCCACCGCGGGCACGCCGGTGGTGCTCGACGCTGCCCTGCGCACACGGGTGCGAACCTTCCAGCAGGCCCGCAGCATCACACCCGACGGTCAGCCCGGTCCCATGACTTTCATGCAGCTTGAGAGCGCCACCCAGGGTCAGGCGCCCCGACTGCTCACCGAACCGCAATAAGCCCATGTCTTACATCCTGGACGCCCTCAAAAGGGCAGATACCGAGCGCGAACGCGGCGCGGCCCCCGGACTGCACACGCGCCACCAGATGCCCGCTGGCAACGCTGGCATCCCGAGCGAGCGCCGTCCTGTGTGGATGGCTTCAGCGGCCGGCCTGACGCTGGTCGTGCTCACCATTGTTTTTTGGTTTTGGCGCACGCCTGACGCGCCACCGATGGCAGCCTTGCAGCCGGCAGGCAGCCCGGTGCCCAACAGGGTTGCACCTGAGCAACTCGCAGCATCCCCTGCACCCGTACCACCCGCCGCGCCATTTGCGCCAAGCGCGCCACCGGCGGCAATCACGCCGATCGCGCCAGTGCCCATAGTAGTTGCCGAGGCGCCCGTGGCCAAGGCCAAGCCGGTTGAAAAGACAAGCCCAAAAGTAGTGAAAGCACAGCCTGCCACACCCACCGCCCCCGCCACATCCACCGGCGCCGTGGCGGTGGCGCCGGCTGCAGCGCCTGCCAGCGCGGCTTCGGCAGTGCCAACATCGCTGCCAACCTCAGCCCGCCCTGCATCGACCACCTTGCTGAGCGACTTGCCAGCAGAGCTACGCAGCCAGATTCCCAAAATCACCATCACAGGCAGCGTTTATTCAGACAGCCCCGCGCAGCGCCTGCTGCTGGTCAACAACCTGGTGCTGTCTCAAGGCGGCCAAGTCACCCCCGACCTGAAGCTGGAAGAAATCCAGCCGCGCAGTTCAGTATTCAGCTACAAGGGCAACCGCTTTAGGTTGATGCACTGAAGCAATTCCTCAACGCGACACCTTGGGCCAGATGACGGTGCCTGCGATGCTCTTGGTCGTTCCAAAAATCTCTGTATTCTTCAACCAAACGGCCAGCACGCCAGATGAAGAGGCTGCCAAAGTCGGGTAAACATACTGGGTGTACGACTCGGGTGTCCCGCTCACTGCAATACCCGGTGCGCTGGTAATCGCGGTACCGTCGGTGCTAACCCGTGCCGCATAAATGCCGGTTGAGCCTGGCGGGTTGTACATAAAAGCGCCACGTGACCAGGCCGCAACATATTCACTCCCTGTAAAGGCCAGTGCCGGATAGCCCGCATTGGCTGTCTCGCCGGTCGCGATCGGGATACCGCCCGTCGCAGGCGGGCCATTGAGCAAAGTTCCGTCACGCGTCACAAAAGCGCCGTACATATCGCCTGGTTCTGAGTAGTTGCGGCGATCGACCCAAGTCACCAGGCAGTTCGTCGCGTCACAGGCGATCTGGGGCCACAACTGTGCCTCCGGCGCTGTGCTGACCGCAAATGGCGCGGCATCGACGATCGTTCCTTGCGGCGAAATGCGGATCGCATATAAATCGGTCGCCGATGGGTATTCAGGTGTGCTATTGGCCTCCCAAACCACAACGAAATTCTCACCATTGAAGGCGACAGCGGGCGCCTCGTAACCAGCGTAGCCGGTGGCGATCGTGAATTCGGTGCCAGCTAATCCCGAGCTTGAAATGAATCTGCCAAAGAGGGTGCCCGTAGTGTTTGTGCGCCCGTACACAGCAAGCCACTGCCCACCCCCGGCGGCCAATGCCCGGTTGTAACCATCGGACGCGAGATCAGTGCCCGGATAGGCATCAAGCACCTCCCCGGTGGCACTGACACGCTGGGCGTACACGCCGAAGGCGCTTCCACCCCCGGTGATGACAAGATAATACGATCCGTTCCAGACCACGCTAGCCGGACCCCAAAGGTCAGTCACCGGTGAAATCTCGATGATGCTGTCCTGAGCTTGCCCGTCGGGCCCGACAAATTGTCCGATCCATTGCCGACCTGAATCGGTTTGCCGGTTGCTCACCAAAAGATAACGTGTGCCGTCGCTGGCCAAACCGGGCTCGCCCGGGCGCGTCGTATCGGAGTTTTGGTCGGCCAAGGCACCAAGCAACTCCTTCGGCGCAAGCACCCCAGCTACCACCCCGTTGACCGACAGTCCCCGCACTTCCAGACTCATGGACTCCGTGATGCCGTCGGCAGTCATGCTGATGATCTGTCGCAGATTGCCGACCTCAGGTGCACGCCACTCGTGCAGAGTCTCATGGAATGTCGCACTGAGACCGGTGGATGCCTTGACCGTTCCCGTGATGTCGTAACGCAAACGGGCGGTATTGGAAAAGCTTCCCAGATTCGTCTGCAGGGTTTCATGGCCCTCGACAACGCCATTGATTTGCACATCCACCCGCTCGTTGATACCGTCGCCATCGAGGTCTTCGCCAATGTCAGCATTGGCGATGTTGAGCAGCGGCGAGGCACTGAACGTGCCATCAAAGCGCATCAGATCGAATGAACTGACGATCGAGTCCAACCAACCCGACGAGTAACTGCTCCCTAAATAGGTGAACGCGCGTGCGTCCTTGGCGTAGTAGCTCTCAGCGGGGAGGCCATCTCCTTCGGGATTAATCTCGCTGAAGACCCAGGCATTGACCCCTGAAATCAAACGGGTGCCCGTAATCACGACTTCGTCAATGAACGAATCCACTCCGCTGGCTGTCACGTCATAGGCCCATTTGGCGCCAATACTTACCGGGTAATAGGACTCCGGAATGCCTGTGGGTTCGACCGGTGGCGTGCTGCCACCGCCACCCCCACCACATCCGGCAATTAACGCGATTAAGAGGCAGGTTGATAAGCGCTTCATGATTAGCTCCTGTTCGTTCAAGAAAACATGCTAAGGAAACCAAGAACGTGAGCAATGCGATTTATCAATTCATGAAGTGGTTGGTGGCACCTTCTTGAGAACACGACCGATGGTGATCTGACAGGTCAAGGCCTGTCTCAAGCGGGCTCTGGCACGCTGGGCAGGCCCGCCAGCGCCATCGCCAGTTCGCTTTCGTCGTAGTGCTCGTCAGTCAACTCGCCAGCAAAGTACTTCTGGTACGAGGTCATGTCGAAGTGGCCATGGCCGCAGAGGTTGAACAGAATGGTCTCGGCCTTGCCTTCGGCCTTGCAGCGCAGCGCCTCGACAATGGCGCCCTTGATGGCGTGGTTGGCTTCCGGGGCGGGCACGATGCCCTCGTGGCGCGCAAACAGCACGCCGGCCTCAAAACACTCCACCTGGTTGTACGACACGGCCTCCAGCAGGCCCAGTTCCTTGACGTGCGAGACCATCGGCGCCATGCCGTGGTAGCGCAGGCCGCCGGCGTGAAAACCGGGCGGCGTGAACTGGCTGCCCAGCGTGTGCATTTTGGTCAGCGGCGTCATGTGGCCGGTATCGCCAAAGTCGTAGGCGTATTTGCCGCGTGTCAGCGACGGGCAGGCCGCCGGCTCGACCGCCACAATGCGCGGCTTTGGGCCACCGCGCAGGCCATGACCAATGAACGGGAAGGCAATGCCGGCAAAGTTGGAGCCGCCGCCGGTGCAGCCCACCACCACGTCGGGCCAGGCATCGGCCATTTCCATTTGCAGCATGGCTTCCTGGCCAATGATGGTCTGGTGCAGCAGCACATGGTTGAGCACCGAACCCAGCGCATATTTGGTGTCATCGCGCTGCACGGCAAGCTCCACCGCCTCCGAGATGGCAATGCCCAGGCTGCCGGGGTGATCGGGTTGCTTGGCCAGCACCGAGCGGCCGTACGCAGTTTGGTTGGAAGGCGAGGCAAAGCAGCGGGCGCCGTAAGTTTCCATGACGGCACGGCGGTAGGGTTTCTGGTCGTAGGAAACACGCACCTGAAACACCTCGACCTCCAGGCCGTAAATCTGGCCGGCAAACGCCAGCGAGGTGCCCCACTGGCCGGCGCCGGTCTCGGTCACCAGGCGCTTGATGCCGGCCTCCTTGTTGTAGAAAGCCTGGGGCACCGCGGTGTTGGGCTTGTGGCTGCCGGCCGGGCTGCCGCCTTCGTACTTGTAGAAAATTTTGGCTGGCGTGCCCAGCGCTTTTTCGAGGCGATGGGCGCGAAACAGCGGTGCTGGGCGCCACAGTTGAAACACTTCGCGCACCGGCTCGGGGATTTCAATCTCGCGCTCCAGGCTCACCTCCTGCATGATCAGGGCCATCGGGAACAGCGGCGCCAGATCGTCCGGACCCACCGGCTTCATGGTGCCGGGGTGCAAGACTGGGGGCAAGGGCTTGGGCAGGTCGGCCTGCAGGTTGTACCAGACCTTTGGCATCTGGTTTTCGTTCAAAAGGTACTTGGTTTGCTGGCTCATGGCGGCTCCTGAAAAGTGATGAATAACACTTGTCTTAAGTATGCGCTCGATCCGCTGCGCAGGGCCCGGAACAAGCGCCCGGGTTTACCCTCAAAACTTCAGCGTCTTGACTCCGTCCGCCGTGCCCAACAGACAAATCTGAGCTTTTTGAAAAGCAAAGACGCCCACTGTCACCACACCCGGCCACTGGTTGACCTGGGTCTCGAAAGCCAACGGATCGCTGATCTGCAAGCCGGTGACGTCGACCAGATACTGGCCGTTGTCAGTGACCAGAGGCGAGTCATATCGGAGCCTTAAGTTCGCTTGACCGCCCATGGCGGCAAACTGGCGCATGATGCGATGTGCGGCCATCGGGATCACCTCGACCGGCAGCGGGTAGGTACCCAGCGTTTTCACTAGCTTGGACTCGTCGGCAATACAGACAAACTGGCGCGACTGCGCCGCCACAATCTTCTCGCGCGTGAGCGCCGCACCGCCGCCCTTGATCATGTGGCCCTGATGGTCGATCTCGTCGGCGCCGTCGATGTACACCGCCAGTTCAGCCACGTCGTTGGCGTCGAAAACCCGGATGCCCAGCGCCTGCAGCCGCTCGGTGCTGGCCACCGAGCTTGACACAGCGCCCTTGATCTGGTCTTTGATGCTGGCCAGCGCGTCAATGAATTTGTTCACCGTGGAGCCGGTGCCTACGCCCACGATCTCACCGGGCACCACGTACTTGAGCGCTGCCTGACCCACCAGGGTTTTAAGTTCGTCTTGAGAAAGTGTTGCCATGTGGGACTCCTTGAGGGGGTTGATCGGGGAAAATACCTGAAATTTGATGGAATTATCCAATGGCCCTTGTCCCCTATGCCCTCACCCGTCCCTTTTTATTCAGCCTGGACCCCGAAACCGCCCACGAGGTAACGCTGCATTCACTGGCGCGCACCCAGGGCAGCGCCTTGAAATGGGCCTACGGCAGTTCGCGCGTGAACGACCCGGTGATGCTGGCTGGCCTGGCCTTTCCCAACCGCGTCGGCATGGCCGCCGGGCTCGATAAAAACGCCCGTTGTATCGACGGCCTGGGCGCGATGGGTTTCGGTTTTGTCGAGGTTGGCACCGTCACGCCGCTGGCGCAACCGGGCAACCCCAAGCCGCGCATGTTCCGGCTGCCGCAGGCGCAGGCGCTGATCAACCGGCTGGGCTTCAACAACGACGGACTGGCCGCTTTTATTGCCAACGTGAAACGCTCCAGGTTGTACCGGCAGCGCCAGTCCAAGTCGCCTGAAGCCTCGCCCATGCTGCTGGGCCTGAACATTGGCAAAAATGCCGCCACGCCCATCGAGCGCGCCACCGACGACTACCTGACCTGTCTGGACGGGGTCTACCCCTATGCCGACTATGTCACGGTCAACATTTCCAGCCCAAACACCAAAAACCTGCGCAGCCTGCAGAGTGATGAAGCCCTGGACGGCCTGCTGGGCGCCATTTCCGAACGGCGTGAGGTGCTGGCCCAAAAACACGGCAAGCGCATCCCGATCTTACTCAAGATTGCCCCGGACCTCGACGCCGATCAGATCAAGGTGATTGCCGAAACCCTGAAGCGCTACGGCCTGGACAGTGCTGGCCAAGTCAACAATGCCTGGGGCGTGGTGGCCACCAACACCACGCTCAGCCGCGATGCCGTCAAGGGACTGGCCCATGCCGATGAAGCCGGTGGCCTGTCGGGTGCGCCCGTGTTGGCCATGAGCAACCAGGTGATCAGCCAGTTGCGCGCTGCCTTGGGGCCGCAGTTCCCGATCATCGGTGTCGGCGGCATCATGGGCGCCGAAGATGCCGTGAGCAAAATCAGGGCCGGGGCCGATGTGGTGCAGATCTACACCGGCTTGATTTACCAGGGGCCGGGTTTGGTCAAGGAGGCTGCTTCGCTGATCAAGAAGACTTTTTAATTGGGGTCAGATTCCAATTAATTCTTGAAAATAACCAAGCGAAATTAATTGGAATCTGAACCCAATTGTTTGGCTACCATGTCACCGATGGCGAGGCAACTGGTCAGCCCAGGTGACTCAATGCCGAACAGGTTGACCAGCCCCGGCACGCCGTGGACACTCGGGCCGTGGATCATGAAGTCACGGGCCGGCTCACCCGGACCGCTGATCTTGGGGCGAATCCCGGCATAACCGGGCAGCAGCGCACCATCCGGCAAGCCGGGCCAATACTTGCGCACCTCGGCATAAAAACCGTCGCCCCGCGCCGGGTCCACCGTCAGGTCGTCCGGTGATTCGACCCACTGCACATCGGGGCCAAACTTGGCCTGGCCACCCAAGTCCAACGTCAGGTGCACGCCCAGCCCGGCGGCTTGGGGTACTGGATAAATCAGATGCGAAAACGGTGCCCGGGTGGCCAAGGTGAAATAGTTGCCCTTGGCGTAAAACGCTTGCGGCACAAACTGCGGCTCAAGGCCGTCAAAGCGCGCGGCGAGCGCTGGCGCATGCAGACCCGCTGCGTTGACCACGGTTTTGGCTTGCAAGCGGGTGCCATCAGCAGCATGCAACTCGATTCCGGAAGAACTGACAAGCGCATCCTCCAGCGGTGAATTGAGTGCCAGCACGCCGCCCGCATTTTCCAGGTCGCCGAGCAGCGCCAGCATCAGCCCGTGACTGTCGACAATGCCGGTGCTGGGCGACAACAGGGCAGCCTCGCACACCAACTGCGGCTCCAGTTGCCGCGCCTCGTCAGCGCTCAACATCACCAGATCAGCCACACCGTTGCGCAAGGCCTGGCCCGCAATGCCCTGCAACTGTGCCACTTGCGCAGGGTTGGTCGCCACGATCAACTTGCCGCAACGCCGGTGGCTGATGCCGCGCTCCCGGCAGTAGTCATACAGCAGCGCCCTGCCCTGCACACACAACGTGGCCTTGAGCGAACCCGGCGCGTAATAAATGCCGGCGTGAATCACCTCGCTGTTGCGCGAACTGGTGGCGGTACCGATGGCGTTGGCAGCTTCCAGCGCCAACACCTCGCGCCCCTGCAGCGCCAGCGCGCGCGCCACGGCGAGGCCGACCACACCGGCCCCCACCACCACACAATCGACTTGTTCCATCTGTTTTCTCCAGGCTCAGCAACACGCGTTCACCAACAAATGAGTTTAGCCAAGGCGCCGACAGCATCCGGGCGCCGGTAAAATACAGGGTTTCTACCAGTGGCCGAATGGTCACTTTCACAACCCACCACAGGACTTTGTCATGTCACTTTTTTCCGCAGTCGAAATGGCCCCGCGCGACCCGATTCTGGGCTTGAACGAACAATTCAACGCCGACACCAACCCGGCCAAGGTCAATCTGGGCGTGGGCGTGTACTTCGACGACAACGGCAAGCTGCCCCTGCTGGGCTGTGTGCTGGCCGCTGAAAAAGCCATGATGGAAACCCCCAAGCCGCACGGCTACCTGCCCATCGACGGCATTGCCGCCTATGACGCCGCTGTCAAGGCGCTGGTCTTTGGCGCCGACAGCGAGCCCGTCACCTCGGGCCGTGTCGCCACCATTCAGGCCCTTGGCGGCACCGGCGGCCTCAAGGTGGGCGCCGACTTCTTGAAATTTCTCAACACCGGCGCCAAAGTGCTGATCAGCGACCCGAGCTGGGAAAACCACCGCGCGCTGTTCACCAACGCCGGCTTTACCGTCGAGTCCTATCGCTATTACGACGCCGCCACGCGCGCCCTCAACTTCGACGGCATGCTGGCCGACCTGAACGCCGCCGCTGCCGGCAGCATCGTGGTGCTGCACGCCTGCTGCCACAACCCCACCGGCTACGACATCACACCGGCCCAGTGGGAGCAGGTGATTGCCGTGGTCAAGGCCAAAAACCTGGTGCCGTTCCTCGACATGGCTTACCAGGGGTTTGGTTACGGCCTGAAAGAAGACGGCGCCGTGATCGGCAAGTTTGTCGCCGCCGGCCTGCTGTTTTTTGTGGCCACCAGCTTCAGCAAGAGCTTCAGCCTGTACGGCGAGCGTGTTGGCGCCCTGAGCGTGGTGTGTGAAAGCAAAGAGGAAGCGGCCCGCGTGCTGAGCCAGCTCAAGATCGTGATCCGCACCAACTACAGTAACCCGCCCACCCACGGCGGCGCCATTGTGACTGCCGTGTTGAGCAATCCCGAACTGCGCGCCCAGTGGGAAGCCGAGCTCGGCGAGATGCGCGTGCGCATCAAGGCCATGCGGCAAAAGCTGGTCGACGGTCTCAAGGCCGCCGGCGTCAAGCAGGACATGAGCTTCATCACCCAACAAATCGGCATGTTCAGCTACTCGGGCCTCAGCAAAGACCAGATGGTGCGCCTGCGCAATGAATTTGGTGTCTATGGCACCGACACCGGGCGCATGTGTGTGGCCGCGCTGAACAGCAAGAACATCGATTACGTCTGCGCCAGCATCGCCAAGGTCATTTAAGGGCTGCTGGGCTTGAAAACCATCAACCTGATTGGTGGTGGCCGGGTCGGGCAGACGCTCGGGCGCATGCTGGCCCGGGATGACCAGTACCAAGTGCAGGACGTGCTGACGCGCAGCGCGGCATCGGCCCGTGACGCTGTGACTTTTATCGGCACAGGGCGCGCAGTCGTGCACATGTCAGACCTGCGCCCGGCAGACCTGTGGCTGCTGGCGGTGCCCGACAGCCAGATAGCGCCGGTCGCTTTGGCCTTGGCGCAGTGTGATGTGTTGCCACCGGCGCTGGCTTTTCATGCCAGCGGGGCCTTGGCTGCCAATGAACTCAAACCCCTGCAAGCCAAAGGATGGTCTGTGGCCAGCGCCCATTGCCTGCTGAGCTTTGCCAGCCCGCAACTGGCACTGCAGCAATTTGCCGGCACGCCCTGCGCGCTCGAAGGTGATGCTCAAGCGCTTGCCGAGTTGCGCCCTCTTTTGACCCGCCTGGGCGCCCAGTGTTTTGATGTGCGCTCAGAAGACAAGCTGCTCTACCACGCCGGGGCCGTTTTCGCCACCAACTTTTTGCCCGTGCTGCAAGACTTGGCCGAGCAGCTTTGGCAGCGCAGCGGCATGCCGCCCCAATTGGGGCTGCATCTGCGCGCCACTCTGCTGCAAAACGCCGTCAACAACATCGTCAAGCTGGGGCCGCAAGGCGCCTTGACCGGACCCGCCTCCCGCGGCGATACGGCACTGCTGACAACACAGGGGCAGGCGGTGCAGGACTGGAATGCCAGCGCCGGCCAGGCTTATCAGGTCTTGAGCGCCCTGGCCGGGCAACTGGCGCAGCGCAATGAACCCATTGCGTAATCGGCTATCACAGAAACTGTCAGCAAGTCAAGGCATGTGAGCGTTTATCATGGTGCTCATATAAAACGTCAGTTGGACCGCAGTTGTAACAGATCAAGACATGTTATGCTGCACTGCAACATTTTCTTCAAAGGTGAATTTCCGTGCTTTACAAATTTTACGAAACCCAACGTTCTTTGATGGAGCCTTTCACTGACCTGGCGCAGTCTGCGGCCAAGGTGTATGCCAACCCGCTGTCCTTGTTCGGCCAGCATCCCCTGTCGCAACGTATTTCTGCGGGTTACGACCTGCTGCACCGACTGGGCAAGGACTACGAAAAGCCGGAGTTCGGCCTGCGCACGGTGGACGTGGACGGCGTGGAAGTCGCCATTCATGAGCGCATTGAACTCAAGAAACCGTTTTGCGAACTGCGCCGTTTCAAGCGCTTTACCGACGATGTTGACACCCTGACCAAGCTCAAGGACCAGCCTGCGGTGCTGATCGTGGCGCCGTTGTCTGGTCACTACGCCACGCTGTTGCGCGACACCGTCAAGACCATGCTGAAAGACCACAAGGTCTATGTCACCGACTGGACCAACGCCCGCCTGGTGCCGCTGTCGGAGGGGACATTCAGCCTGGACGACTACATCAACTACGTGCAGGAGTTCATTCGCCACCTGCAAAGCCGTTACGGCAACTGCCATGTGATGAGCGTCTGCCAGCCCACCGTGCCGGTGCTGGCTGCTGTGTCGCTGATGGCCAGCCGGGGCGAACTCACGCCCCTGAGCATGGTCATGATGGGCGGCCCGATCGACGCGCGCAAGTCGCCCACGGCGGTCAACAACCTGGCCATGAACAAGAAGATTGATTGGTTCGAACACAATGTGATTTACCGTGTGCCAAGCCGTTTCCCGGGCGCCGGACGCAAGGTGTACCCCGGCTTTTTGCAGCATTCCGGCTTTGTCGCCATGAACCCCAGCAACCATGCCCGAAGCCATTACGACTACTTCAAAGACCTGATCAAGGGTGACGACACCAGCGCCGATGCCCACCGCAAGTTTTATGACGAGTACAACGCCGTGCTGGACATGGATGCGCAGTACTACCTCGACACCATCAAGGTCGTGTTCCAGGAGTTCAACCTCGTCAACGGCACCTGGGATGTCAAGGGCGTTGACGGCAAGGTGGAGCGCGTGCACCCGGAAGACATCAAAAACACGGCGCTGCTGTCCATCGAAGGCGAACTCGACGACATTTCCGGCTCCGGCCAGACCGCTGCGGTGCACACCATTTGCACCGGCGTCGGCAAGAAAGACCAGCGCCACATTGAGGTGGAAGGCGCCGGTCACTACGGCATCTTTGCCGGCCGTCGCTGGCGCGACGTCGTCTACCCGCAGGTCAAGAACTTTATTCTGGCCTACCAACCCAAGCCCGTCGCCGAAACCCCGGTGATGAAGGCCAGCCCGGCCCCGGTTGTAACCAACCCCGAGCCCGTGCAGCAAGATCCAGCACCGGCCTTCGTTTTGCCAGAGGCGCCGGCCACGGCCGAGATCAAACTGCGCATGGTTGCCCCCGCAGTGGTCAAAAAAGCGGTGGTCAAAGCCAAGAAACCCGTTGTAAAAGCCAAAGCCAAAGCCAAACCGAGCGACAAGTTGGCAGCGCCGGCGAGCGTCAGCAAAGCGGCTGTCGGCAAAGCCGTTGCCAGCGTGGCAGAAGCTGTTAAACCGGCACGCAAGCGGCCGACCCAACGCCACGGATGAAGCCCGGCGCCGCCGAATTTTTGGCGGTGTTGCCGCAAACCCAGTGCACGCGCTGCGGTTATCCGGACTGCGCCGGTTACGCGCAAGCCCTGCATGAGGGCAGCGCGGACATCAACCAGTGCCCGCCCGGAGGCGCTGAAGGGGTTCAGCGCCTGGCGGCTTTAAGCGGACGCGCAGCCAAACCACTGAATCCTGACAACGGCATGGAGGCGCCGCGCACCGTGGTTTTTATCGACGAGGCCTGGTGCATCGGCTGCACGCTGTGCATCAAGGCCTGCCCGGTCGATGCCATTGTGGGTGCCAACAAGCTGATGCACACGGTCATCGAGCCCTATTGCACCGGCTGCGAACTGTGTCTGCCGGTGTGCCCTGTCGATTGCATCGAGATTGAAAACGTCAGCGGTGAAGCCACGGGCTGGGCCGCCTGGTCACCCGCTCTTGCTGAGCAAGCCCGTCAGCGTTATGAATTTCATGTCCTGAAGCAACAGCGTGAAGCGCTTGAGAACGATCAAAAACTTGAAGCCAAAGCGCTGCTCAAGCTGTCAGACCTGGCGGCCCACTCGCAGCACACCGACCCGGCGGTTCTGGACAAAAAACGCGCCGTGATCGAAGCGGCTCTGGCCCGGGCCAGGGCCAAACGCCAAGCGGCGCCCTAAGCCGCCAGTTTGGCAAACGCCGCCACCACCTCGGGCGGTGCCTGCACCATCTCGATCAACACACCCTCGCCTGCAATCGGAAATTCGTCATTGGCCTTGGGGTGCAGAAAGCAGATGTCAAAGCCCGCGGCCCCCTTGCGGATGCCACCGGGCGCAAAGCGCACGCCTTGCGCCGTGAGCCACTCCACCGCCCTGGGCAGGTCGTCGATCCACAGGCCCACATGGTTCAGCGGCGTGGCGTGCACGGCGGGCTTCTTGTCGATGTCCATCGGCTGCATCAAGTCGACCTCGACCTTGAACGGGCCGACCCCCATGGCGCAGATGTCTTCATCGACGTTTTCACGCTCGCTCTGGAACGTGCCGGTGACCTCCAGCCCCAGCATCTCGACCCAGAGTTTTTGCAGGCGCGTCTTGCTGGTGCCTCCAATGGCGATTTGCTGGATGCCCAGCACCTTGAACGGGCGCTGGCTCATACAAACTCCACGATCGGCTGGTCCACCGTGAGGCTTTCCCCCTTGGCAGCCAGCACCTTGCCCACCACGCCGTCGGCAGCGGCAAACAACACGTTTTCCATCTTCATGGCCTCGATCACGGCCACACGTTCCCCGGCCTGCACCTTCTGCCCCACTTGCACCGCCACATCGACCAACAGCCCGGGCATCGGCGACAGCACATAACGGCTCATGTCGGGCGGCGCCTTGAACGGCATCAGCGCGTGCAACTCGGCCATGCGCGGTGAGATCACCAGCACATCGATGCGTGTGCCGTTGTGTTGCAGGCGCAAGGCCAGCGGGTTCCTGGGCGTGCCGCGCTCGACCTGCGCTGTGAAAGGCGTGCCGTTCACCGTGCCGGTGATACAGACATCATTGAGGCGCGAGTCACTGCATATTTCATAGCTGCTGGCGCCCATCTTGACGCGGGCAAAACCGGTCTTTCCGGCATACTCATCGACATGCACCGGGGCATAGGCATTTGCCCCATCCTCGCCCAGGGTCACCACCACGTAATCGCTGCCCACGTTCACGGCATAACCGGGCAACTGGCCGCTGATACCGGCCGCGCGTTCGCGCGATTTGCGCCGCACAAAGGCGGCCAGCGCCAGCATGAAGTGGGGATCTTCGTGCGGCACGTCGGCGGCCCTGAAGCCGTGCGCGTAGTTTTCGGCAATAAAGCCGGTGTTGAAGTCACCCGAGACAAATTTGGGGTGCGCCAGCAAGGCCGCCTGGAACGGGATGTTGCTGCTGATGCCGCGAATCACAAAGCCGTTGAGTGCCTCGCGCATCTTGGCAATCGCGTCAAGCCGATCAACCCCGTGCACGATCAGCTTGGCAATCATCGAGTCGTAGTACATCGGGATCTCGCCGCCGTCCTGCACGCCGGTGTCGACCCGCACGCCAAACCAGTCGGTGGTGTTGCCCTGCTCCATGGTCTGGGTCGGCGGCGAAAAGCGCACCAGGCGACCAGTACTGGGCAAAAAGTTGCGGTACGGGTCTTCGGCGTTGATACGACACTCCATGGCCCAGCCGTTGCGCTTGACCTCGGCCTGGGTGAGCGGCAATTTTTCGCCGGCGGCCACCCGAATCATCAGCTCCACCAAGTCCAGCCCGGTGATGCATTCGGTCACCGGGTGCTCCACCTGCAAACGCGTGTTCATTTCCAGGAAGTAGAAACTCTGGTCCTTGCCGACCACAAACTCCACCGTGCCGGCGCTCTGGTACTTGACCGCCTTGGCCAACGCCACCGCCTGCTCGCCCATGGCCTTGCGGGTGACGTCGCTGATGAACGGACTGGGCGCTTCTTCGATCACCTTCTGGTGGCGGCGCTGGATCGAGCACTCGCGCTCGTTCAAATACACCACGTTGCCAAAGCTGTCGCCAATCAGCTGGATTTCGATGTGGCGCGGCTCTTCGACAAACTTCTCGACAAACACGCGGTCATCACCAAAGCTGTTGCGCGCTTCGTTGCGGCAACTGGTGAAGCCCTCAAACGCTTCCTTGTCGTTGTAGGCAACGCGCAGCCCCTTGCCACCGCCGCCGGCGCTGGCCTTGATCATCACCGGGTAGCCAATGCCCTGGGCAATTTCAACCGCCGACTCGGCCGTCTCAATCGCGCTGTTGACACCGGGGATGCAATTGACACCGGCTGCACCGGCCAGCTTTTTGGACTCGATCTTGTCGCCCATGGCGGCCATGGAGTAGTGCTTGGGGCCGATGAAGACGATGCCTTCCTCTTCGACGCGCTTGGCAAACTCGGCGTTTTCGCTCAGGAAGCCATAACCGGGGTGCAGGGCTTGCGCGCCGGTTTGTTTGCAGGCGGCGATGATCTTTTCGCCCACCAGGTAGCTCTCGCGGCTCGGCGGGGCGCCAATGTGCACGGCTTCGTCGGCCATCAGCACAAAGCGAGCGTCCTTGTCGGCATCCGAGTAGACGGCCACCGTCTTGATGCCCATTTTCTTGGCGGTGGTGATGACGCGGCAGGCGATTTCACCGCGGTTGGCAATAAGGATTTTGGTAAACATAGAGGTCTCCTATTCGG
>JAABQI010000253.1 GCA_011391545.1 Rhodoferax sp. | reverse complement strand
TTCGGTGGTGACCGCATTGACACGTGTGCCACGCACGCCGACGCAGGTGCCGATCGGGTCGATGCGCTTGTCGTGCGACAGCACGGCGATCTTGGCGCGTGAACCGGGGTCGCGGGCGCAGGATTTGATCTCCAGCAGGCCCTGCTCGATCTCGGGAACTTCGTTGCGGAACAGCTCCTTCATGAACTCGGGCGCCGAGCGCGACAGCACGATGGGCGCGCCGCGCAGCGTCAGGTCAACTTCCATGATCATGGCGCGCACGCGGTCGCCGGTGCGGAAGTTTTCCTTGGGGATCATTTCATTGCGGCGCAGGCGGCCTTCGACACGGCCCGACTCGACAATCAGGTCGCCCTTGTCCATGCGCTTGACGGTGCCGACAAAAATCTTGTCGCCGCGCGACATGAAGTCGTTGAGCAGCATTTCACGCTCGGCATCGCGAATCTTCTGCAAAATGACCTGCTTGGCCGCCATGGCGCCAATGCGGCCAATCGGCACGGATTCGATGGTTTCCTCGATGTACTCATCGACCTCGATGTCGGAAATCTGTTCCTTGGCTTCAAACAACAGGATTTCCTGATCCGGCAACTGCAAGCCCGCTTCATCGGGCACCACATGCCAGCGGCGGAAGGTTTCGTAATTGCCGCTGTCACGATCGAGCGCGACGCGGATATCCACTTCACCCGAGTAAAGTTTTTTGGTGGCTTGCGCCAAAGCCGCTTCCACAGCCCCAAAAACGACATCACGCTCCACGTTTTTCTCGCGTGAGATGGCGTCAACCAACATTAACATTTCGCGATTCATGCCATGTCTCTCCTGTTTCAATTCAAATCTGATGGTTGCGGTTCCTGGTCAGGCACTTGTGCCCGGCCCTTGAAACTCACAATGGGTGCCAGGCGGGCCTCTTTCAGCTCGCTCAACACAAAACCCAGCGCCTGCGTTGGTGCAGGCAGCCTTTTTTTACTGACCTTTTGACCCGGCTTGGTGACCGGCTCATCGCGCCACACTATCTGCCAGACCGGCTCGGCTTGCGCCGGCGCATTGGCTGCCGGCTCCACTCGCTCCAGCACGCCCCTGAATTTCTTGCGGGTCGGGCTCACCTGCCCCGCTGCAGCGCTACCCAACGGCATTTTCAGCGTGACATCGACCACATGGCCGACAAAACGCGCCAGGTCCTGGTCATGCCGCAGCGGCCGGTCAATGCCCGGCGACGACACCTCAAGGCGCTTGTAATCCACCTCGTCCACCTCCAGCGCATACTGCAACTGGCGGGTGACTTTTTCGCAATCTTCAACCGTCACAAACTGGTCAGCAGGAGCGCCCTGCGCCGCCTCGGCAGCGGGCGGCGACCAAGGCAAGTCAATGGTGATGCGCAACAGGCCGCCGGCAGAGCGGTCAATCTCCACCAGGTCATAGCCCAAGCCCGTCACAATTTGTTCAACAATGTCTTTTAGCGCCACCGAAACCCCAAATTACCCAATTTTGTCAAAAACAATCGACCAAAAAAAACGGGCGGAAGTGACTCGCCCGTTTGGTCGTGAAGGCAGGATTATATCCGAAAATATAAGGGAAAGCCCTTGATTTTCAAGGTTTTATCCGGCGGCGCTGATCAGAATCCGGGTGTACTCGTGCTGCGGTTGTGCCAGCACCTGAGCCACCGGACCCGACTCCACCACGGCGCCGTCTTTCATCACCAGAACGCCGTGCGCCATGGCGCGAATCACGTCCACGTCGTGGGTGATCAACAAATAGCTCAAACCGCGTTCGCGCTGCAAACCCTGCAACAGCTGCAGCACCTGTTGCTGCACCGTCACGTCCAGCGCACTGGTGGGTTCGTCGAGCACCAGCAGGCTGGGCTTGATGATCAGGGCCCGGGCAATGGCCAGCCTCTGGCGCTGGCCACCAGAAAATTCATGCGGGTAGCGTTGCAGGGTCCGCGCCATGGCAGTGTCGTCCGTGGTGCCCAGACCCACATCGCGCAAGGCGGTCACGACACGCTGCTGGCGCTCGCTGTGGGTGAGTTGGGGTTCATGAACGCCCAGGCCTTCACCGACGATCTCTTGCACCGTCATGCGCGGCGACAACGAGGAAAACGGGTCCTGGAAGACCACCTGCACCTGGCGCCGCAAGGCCTTGTTGCCCGCCGCATTGGCTCCCCAGACCTGCCCGCCAATGTGCAACTCACCCTGAAACGGCAGCAGCCCCAGGGCGGCCAGTGCCAGCGTTGATTTGCCAGAACCCGACTCACCCATGATGCCCAGGGTTTGCCCGGGCATAACTTCAAAATTGGCGCCCTGCACCGCGACAAATTCGCCATGCTTGAACCAACCACGAAAACCAGGCAGCGGCGTCGGGTAAACCACGCGCAGCCCCCTGGCCTCCATCACGGCAGGTGCCTCACCCGCCGGCGCTGCGACGTCACGCACCGGTTTGCTGGCGATCAGGCGCTGGGTGTAGGCATGCTGTGGCTTCGCAAATACCTCGGCGGTCGGACCCTGCTCGACAATCCAGCCGCTTTCCATGACGATGACGCGTTCGGCAAAGCGCCGCACCAGGTTCAGGTCGTGGGTAATCAGCAGCACCGCCATGCCATGGCTCTGCTGCAGACGGGTCAGCAGATCCAGAATCTGGCCACGCAGGCTCACATCCAGCGCAGTGGTGGGCTCATCAGCCAGCAGCAGTTTGGGCTGGCAGGCCAGCGCCATCGCGATCATGGCGCGCTGACGCTGGCCGCCGCTGAGTTGATGCGGAAAAGCCTGGGCCCGGCGCGCTGGCTCGGAAATACCCGTTTCAGCGAGCAATTCAACCACTTTTTGCGCGGCTTCTGCTTTGGCCAGTCCGGTCTTGAGCATCAGGATTTCGGCAATCTGGTCACCGACAGTCATCAGGGGGTTGAGTGCCGACATCGGCTCCTGGAAAATCATGGCAATGTCACGACCCCGAACGGCCCGCAGTTCGCTTTCCGGCATGGCGAGCAAATCATGCCCGTCAAATGACGCCTGGCCACACATCTTGGCGTTGGTCACCAGTCGCAGCAGGCTCAAGGCCGAAACGGTCTTGCCCGAGCCGGATTCACCCACCAATGCCACTCTTTCGCCGACCGCGATCGAGAAGTCGATCCCATGCACCACTTCCTGATCGGCAAAAGAGACCGACAGGCCCTGTACCTCCAGCAACGGGTTGGTGCTCATGGCGCATCCGCCTTGCGCGGGTCCAGCGCATCGCGCAGCGCGTCGCCCATGAAGGTCAGCAGCAGCAAGGTGATCACCAGCACGGCAAACGTGGCCAGCGAGATCCACCAGGCATCGATGTTGTTTTTGCCTTGCGACAGCAATTCGCCCAGCGACGGCGTGCCGGGCGGCACACCCAGACCCAGAAAATCGAGCGAAGTCAGCGCCAGGATGGCGCCACTCATGCGAAACGGCAGGAACGTCACCACCGGCGTCATGCTGTTGGGCAAAAGATGGCGCGTGATGAGCTGCCAGTTGCTGACACCCAGCGAACGCGCGGCGCGCACGTAATCCAGTTGCCGGTTTCGCAAAAATTCAGCCCGGACATAGTCCGACAGCCCCATCCAGCCAAACAGGCTCAGCAGGATCAGCAGCAGGGCCAGGCTCGGCGCAAACACCGCGCTGAAAATGATCAGCAGGTACAGCTCGGGCATGGAGCCCCAGATTTCAATGAAACGCTGGAACGCCAGGTCGGTCTTGCCACCAAAAAAACCCTGGATGGCCCCGGTGAGGATGCCCAGCAACGTCCCGGTGAAGGTGAGCGCCAGCGCAAACAGGACACTGACGCGAAAGCCATAGATGAGCTGCGCCAGAAGGTCGCGACCCCGATCATCGGTGCCCAGCCAGTTCTCTGTGGTCGGCGGCGACGGATTCGGCGCCTTGGCAAAATAGTTGAGCGTTTTGGCGCCATACGGGTTGGGGGCGAACAGCGCCCAGTTGCCGTCCTGACTCAAACGCTCGCGGATGAAGGGATCGAGGTAATCGGTTGCGGTATCAAAGTCGCCGCCAAAGGTCTTCTCGGAGTAGTCCCTGACCATCGGGAAATACGTTTCACCCTGGTAGCGCACCAGGAGCGGTCGGTCGTTGCTGATCAGTTCCGCCATCAGGCTCAGGCCGACCAGCAGGCAGAAGATCACCAGGCTCCAGTAGCCCAGGCGGTTTCGCTTGAAGCGCAGCCAGGCGCGTTTGCCTGGGCTCAAGCTGTTGGCAGGGGGCTTAGTCAAATTTGACACGCGGGTCCACCCAGACATAAGACAAATCTGAAATCAGCTTGGTGACCAGGCCGATCAGGGTAAAGAAATACAGCGTGCCAAGCACCACCGGGTAGTCACGCCGAATCACACTCTCATAACTCAGCAGGCCCAGACCGTCGAGCGAAAACAGCGTTTCAATCAGCAGTGAGCCGGTAAAAAATGCGCCGATGAACGCCGCCGGAAAACCGGTGATGATGGGAATCAGCGCGTTGCGAAACACATGGCCCCACAACACCTGGCGCTCATCCAGACCCTTGGCCCGCGCGGTGACGACGTACTGCTTGCGGATTTCCTCCAGAAAGGCGTTTTTGGTCAGCATGGTGGTGACGGCAAAGCTGCCCAGCACCATCGCCGTCACGGGCATGGCAATGTGCCACAGGTAGTCCACCACGCGCGCGCCCCAGGTCAGCTCGTCCCAGTTGCTGCTGGTCAGGCCGCGCAGCGGAAACCACTGCAACTGGCCACCAAAAATCACCAGCAGCGCCACACCCAGCACAAAGCCCGGAATGGCGTAGCCCAGCAACACCAGCAGCGTGGTGACAAAATCAAAACGTGAGCCAGCCCGCACCGCCTTGGCCACGCCCAGCGGCACGGCAATCAGATAGCTGATAAAAAACGTCCATAGCCCAAGGCTGATCGACACCGGCAATTTTTCCCAAATGAGTTCAGACACACTTTTGTTCTGAAAAAAACTCCTGCCCAGATCAAAACGGGCAAACTGACCCAGCATCTGCACAAAACGCTCATGCGGGGGTTTGTCAAAACCATAGAGCGCCTTGATCTGCTCAATGCGTTTCGGGTCCACCCCCTGCGCGCCCCGGTAGCTCAAGCCACCGCTCTCGGCTGCCGCGCCTTTGCCGGTGCCTGCCTTGGCCTCGGCCAGATACTGCTCCACCGGGCCACCCGGCACAAACTGGATCACGACAAAGGTCAGCAACAGCACGCCGAACAGCGTGGGAATCATCAACAACAGGCGTTTAAGGATGTAACTCAGCATGATTTACTTCTGTGGGCTCCGAGCCCACCAGGTGTCAATGGCCCAGCCCTCGCCCTGCGAATAGGGCGGCATGGCAGCGGGTTGGTCGAGTCGCCAGTTGTTGAAGACGATGCGGTGCGTCGCCGCCGACCACTGGGGAATCAGCACATGGCTGTGGGCAATCACACGCTCCAGCGCGCGGCAGGCGGGCACCAGTTCGGCCTTCGACGTGGCGCGGGTCATGGCGCTGATCAAGGCGTCGACTGCCGGGTTCTTGACACCCGCCATGTTGCCGGAATCTTCCTGATCTGCCGCTTTGGAGCCAAACAGATCGGCATATTCCTGGCCCGGATTGTGGGTGCCGCCGTAGGCCAGCGAGGTGATGTCGAACTCGAATTTTTGCAGGCGCTGCTGGTACAGGGCAAAGTCGACCGGGCGAAAGTTCAGGGTAATGCCGAGTTTTTCAAGGTTGCGCGCCCACGGCGTGACCACGCGCGCGCTGCCCTCGTTGCTGTCGAGGTACTCGATCTCAAACGCCTGGCCCTGGGCGTTGCGCAACTTGCCGTCGTGGACCTGCCAGCCCGCCGCGTTCAACAAGGCCTGGGCCTGGCGCAAGTTGGCACGCAGGGAGGACGGCGCATCGGTGCGCGGCGGCTGCGTCATGGGGCCAAAAACTTCCGGCGGCACAGCGCTGCGCCAAGGTGCGAGCAGTGCCAGTTCTTGCGCTGAGGGCAAGCCGGTGGCCTGGCAGTCGGTGTTACCAAACAGGCCGTTGACACGCTGGTAAGCGTTGTAAAAAAGCTGCCGATTCAACCACTCATAGTCCAGCGCCAGACCCAGCGCCTGGCGCACGCGCACATCCTTGAACAAGTCGCGCCGCGTGTTGAGCACATAGCTTTGAAAACCGGTGGGCAGGCGGTGCTCGTACTCGCGCTTGACCAGTTCACCCGAATCAAAGCGCTTGCCATTGACGCGACGCGCCCAGTCGCCTGCTGAAAAGAAACGCATCAAGTCAAACTCGCCCGCCTTCAGGGCTTCCAGCCGCGCCGTTCCGTCTTTGTAGATCTTGACCGTGATGCGGTCAAAATTGGCCGTCCCCCGGCGCACATTGAGGTCTTTGGCCCAGTAACCGGCATCACGCACATAGGTGATGTCCTTGCCAAATCGTACCGGGCCAATTTTGTAGGGGCCGCTGCCGATCGGCACATCGGTGACGATCTGGTCAAACGGCTTGGGCTTGCCCGCCTCTGCACCCCAGGCGCGACTGAAGACGGGCAAACCGCCCACCGTCAACGGCAGCTCGCGGTTGGGCTTCTTGAAACGGTAGCGCAGGGTGCGTTCGTCCAGCACGTCCAGCCCCGCCACGTCAAACAGCACGGTCTTGTAGGCCGGTGAGGTGAATGGTCCCATCAGCATGTCAAAGCTGTACTTCACATCGTCCGCCAGCACCGCATCACCGTTGTGAAACCGCGCTTCCGGCCGCAGCCTGAAAGTGGCACTCAGGCCGTCCGCAGCCACCGTCACATCCTGCGCCAGCAAACCGTAACCCGAGGCCGTTTCGTCCAGGGAACCGGTCAGCAAGGTGTCGAACATGAGGTCAGCCAGGTAGGCGGGTGCCGAGCCCTTGATGGTGAAGGGGTTGTATTTGTCGAAGGTCGAGACCCGCAGGTTGCTCACCAGGCGCAGCTCGCCGCCCTTGGGCGCGGCGGGGTTGACGTAGTCAAAGTGAGCAAAATTGGCCGGGTATTTGAGGTCGCCCCAGAGGGCGTAGCCGTGCGCCGCCCACAAAGGAGACACCCAACTCAGGCAGATCAAAACAAACAGGCGACGCATGCGACAATTCTGCATCAATAGTTTCACTTCCTGCCGGACGACGGGATTCAAATTGCGGAAAAGGTACTAGTGCGATCCCTCCCACCGGCAAGCGATATTTATCCAACGAACGAATTAAAAAGCAGAGGCTACTATGGGTTTCCTGACAGGCAAAAAATTCCTCATCACCGGCGTGTTGTCCAACCGCTCCATTGCCTACGGCATTGCCAAGGCCTGCCACGCGCAGGGCGCCGAGTTGGCTTTCAGCTACGTGGGTGAGCGCTTCAAGGAGCGCATCACCGAATTCGCCGCCGACTTCAACTCGACGCTGATTTTTGATTGCGACGTGGGTTCAGACGAGCAAATTGACAATTTGTTCAAGGATTTGTCCAAAACCTGGCCCACCTTTGACGGTTTCGTGCACAGCATCGGCTTTGCGCCGCGCGAGGCCATTGCCGGCAATTTTCTGGACGGCCTGACGCGCGAAAACTTCCGCATTGCCCACGACATCAGCGCCTACAGCTTTCCCGCCATGGCCAAGGCGGCCTTGCCGTACTTGAACCCGACCGCGTCCCTGCTGACCCTGACCTACCTGGGTGGTGTGCGCGTGGTTCCCAGCTACAACACCATGGGCCTGGCCAAAGCCTCGCTGGAGTCGTCGGTGCGCTACCTGGCTGACGCAGTGGGCGCCAAGGGCATTCGCGTCAATGGCCTGAGCGCTGGTGCCATCAAGACGCTGGCGGCCAGCGGCATCAAGGATTTTGGCAAACTGCTGGGCATCTCGGCTGCGGCGTCGCCGCTCAAGCGCAACGTGACCATCGATGAAGTGGGCAACGTCGCCGCCTTCCTGCTCAGCGACCTCGCCTCCGGCATGACCGGGCAGATTTCTTACGTGGATTGCGGCGTGAGCCAGACCGCCGTGGCAGTGGTGGAGTCCTGATCCAGCCGTGCTGCCCAGGCAGTTTTGAAGGATAAAACGGCAGGCTGAAAAGTCTGCTTTTTTTGGCCAGCCAGGAGGGACTCGAACCCCCTACCCCGAACTTAGAAGGTTCGTGCTCTATCCGGATGAGCTACTGGCTGATGGTGAATGGCAATGACCAACTGGCGGGGCCGGACTCCCTTGCACACCTGATCCATGCGCTTGGGAAAATCCGCTACCGTTTGGCTGGCCGTGATGATAACGCGACTTGAGCGCCGTCATTCAGGCGCGGGCGGCACGCAGCCTCAGGGAAAACTCCTGCAGCGCGGCAATGCCGCTGGCTTCAGCGCGCAAGCACCAGGCCTGCAACTCAGCCGCCAATTGCTCGCGGGTGTGCGAACGGTTCAGCCACAGTTGGCGCAACTCTTCGCGCATCAACACCATCTTGTCGAGAACGGGTGAGGCGGCGCGGACCATGGCAAGGTGCGCGGTCATGGCGGTGGGAACTTTCTCGGTGTCGCGGTGCAGCCAGCTTTTTGCGGCCCTGAGCATGGAAGCATCCGAACGCCTGGCTTTCAGGGCGCTCAATTCATCGTCAAAAGCCTGGCGCATGCCGCGGGCGTAACCTGCCATCAACTCATAGCGGTTTTGAATCAGGGCTTCCAGCGTTTGCTCATCAGCCACCGGGCGCACAGCCCCAAGGGCCAGCCGGGGTGGTGTTTTTTTGACACGCGCCAAACCCACACGTTGCAACAGGCTGATGTACATCCAGCCAATGTCAAATTCATAGGGCTTGACCGACAGCTTGGCCGACGTGGGATAGGTGTGGTGGTTGTTGTGCAACTCTTCACCCGCAATCAAAATGCCCCAGGGCGAAATATTGGTGCTGGCATCGGGCGCTTCAAAATTGCGATAGCCCCAGTAATGCGCCGCGCCATTGACAATGCCGGCCGCCATCACCGGCGTCCAGGCCATTTGCACCGCCCACACGGCCAGGCCGGCAGCGCCAAACAAAGCCAGGTCGAGCACCAGCATCAGCGCCACGCCGGCAAAAGAAAACCGGGTGTACAGATTGCGCTCGATCCAGTCATCAGGCGTGCCGTGGCCAAAACGCGCCATCGTTTCCTTGTTTTGCGCCTCTTTGCGGTACAACTCGTAGCCCTGCAGCAGCACAGTCTTGATGCCGTACACATGCGGGCTGTGCGGGTCATCGGGCTGCTCGCACTTGGCGTGGTGCTTGCGGTGGATGGAGGTCCACTCCTTGGTCACCTGACCTGTGGTGAGCCACAGCCAGAAGCGGAAAAAATGCGAGGCAATGGGGTGCAGATCCAGCGCCCGGTGCGCCTGGTGACGGTGCAGGAAGATCGTGACGCTGATCATGGTGATGTGTGTCACGATCAGCGTGAACAGCACCAATTGCCACGCACTCAAATCCAAGGCACCCTGCGCAGCCCAGTTCAGCAGCGCCTGGAAAACGGGCGAGTTGTCCAACGAAATCATCAACTTAGTCTCTCTAATAATTATCCGTCGCAGCACGCGGCAACGATTTGCCCCGAGCCCAACCGTCGGATTTTAGGGGGTCCGTATTTCCCCTGCTTTGCAGCCTATATCCGTTTCCACACTGCAGCAAAGAAACCGTCAGTCTGGTGCCGGTGCGGCCACAAGCGCAGGAAGCGCTGGCCGTTTTCGCCACCGCTGCACAAGGTGGCAGCTTGCTCAACTTTCAGGTCCGTCAAAATCTCGCCCACATCCAGCGGCGCAAAATCCGGGTTGGCTTCGGAAAAGGCCAGCGCAATGGCTTCGTTTTCTTGCGGCAGCACGCTGCAGGTGGCATAGACCAGGCGCCCGCCCGGTTTCACCAATCGCGCCGCGCTTTGCAAAATGGCGCTTTGCAGCACAGCCATTTCATCGACCGCCTGCTGGTTTTGCCGCCATTTCAGATCCGGGTTGCGGCGCAAAGTCCCCATGCCGGTGCAGGGCGCGTCGACCAGCACCCGGTCGATCTTGCCGCTCAGGCGCTTGACGCGGTCATCGCGCTCATGCGCAATGGCCGCGGGGTGCACATTGGACAAGCCGCTGCGCGCCAGCCGCGACTTGAACGCATCGAGTCGGCCCGCCGAGGTGTCGAAGGCATACAGCCGCCCGGTGCTGCGCATGGTCGCGCCAATGGCCAGCGTCTTGCCGCCGGCCCCGGCGCAAAAATCGACTACCATCTCGCCGCGCTTGGCATCAAGCAGCATCGCCAGCAGCTGCGAGCCTTCGTCCTGCACCTCGAAGTCGCCGCGCTTGAAGGCTTCCATTTTGTTGAGCGCGGGTTTGCCGGCAATGCGCAAACCCCAGGGTGAATACGGCGTCGGCACCGCCTTGATGCCCAAGCCAGCAAGTTCCTTTTGCACGTCGGCGCGCTTGGCCTTGAAGGTGTTGACACGCAAGTCCAGCCCGGCGCCCTTGTTGAAACTCTCTACCAGCGGCCAGAATTCGTCACCCAGCTGGTCCTTGAGCGGCTGCACCAACCACTCGGGCAGGTTGTGGCGGTGGCGCTCCATCAGGTCCTCAGGCTTGATCTTTTCGCACTGGTCGAGCCAGTTGATTTCCTGCTCGGTCAGGGCGCTGCGCAAGAAGTCGCCGGGGCCGTAGAACCCCAGAATCGCCAGGCGGCGCTCCTTGGGGCCGCTGCCGGATGGTGCAAAATGGTCGAAAAGCTGCTTTTTGCGCAGCACGGTGTAGACCGTCTCGGCCAAGGTGGCGCGCTCACGCGGCCCGAAACCACGGTGATCGCGGAAAAACCGCGACACAATGGCATCTGCCGGGTGGTCAAATTTGAGGGTCAGGCGAACCAGTTCGGAACAGGCTTCAAGGAGGGCTTTTGGATGCATAGGGTGGCGATTGTCCCACGGGAACTTCGATCAACTTTACCGCTCAGACATCGGGTTGACCAAATGAGGTTGCACAATCGTGTTGCGTTGCTCCTGCGCCATCAACCAGTATGAACCGCATTCGAGCTCCCAAATCAAAGATGATCTTGCATCCCAAACACCCCAAACCCCAATCCGACCCGGCAGGCAGGCGACCTCGACTGACCTGCGCCATGGCCCTGTCGCTGAGCCTGATGCTGGGCGGCTGCGCCAGCCTGTTCCAATACGATGAAACACCGGACCCCAACGCCAACCAGGCGCTCTCGCAGGCCACTTGGTGGAGCGATTTTCACGACCCCTTGCTGGCTGACCTGATCACCCGGGCCATGCGGGCCAGCCCCAACATTGCTTCGGCGCAAGCCGCCCTGCAACAGGCGCGGGCGCTGCGTGATGTCAGTCTGGCCGCCAACCGGCTGAACCTTGCGGTGTCAGGCTCGGTGCAACGCAACACTGCGGACGAAGGGCCGTCCAGCGTCGTGTTCAGGGGAGGCCTAGACGCCAGCTGGGAAATTGACGTGTTCGGCGCCAACCGAAGCGCCGTGGCCAACAGCGAAGCCGAGTTGCAGGCATCCATCGCCAATTTGCGCGACACGCAATTGAGCATGACCGCCGAGGTCGTGCTGGCCTACATTCAACTGCGCAGTCTGCAAGCCCAACTCGACATTGCCCGGCACAACCTGGGCAGCCAACAGGAAACCCTGCAAATTACCGATTGGCGCGAGCAAGCCGGCCTGGTGACCTCGCTGGAAGTGGAACAGGCCAAAACCGCCGAAGCACAGTCAGCGGCGCAAATTCCGGCGCTGCTAAGTAGTCTGGGCCTGGCCCGCCACAGCCTGGCTGTGCTCACCGGCCAAAATCCCAACGAGCTCGAAGCCGAGCTGCAGGCGGCCGGGCCGATCCCGCAGATCGACGCGCAGGTCGCCAACGTGATCCCGGCAGACAGTCTGCGTCAGCGCGCCGATGTGCGTGCCGCAGAGGCGCGCATCACGGCCTCGCTGGCCTCTGTGGATGAGGCCAAGAAAGCCCGCTTGCCCAAGTTCAGACTGGGCGGCTCGCTCGGCATGACCGCGCTCACCCTGGCGGGTTTTAACAACGGCGCAGCACTGGCCTCGCAGATCCTTGGCGCAGTGGCCATGCCCATCCTGGACGGCGGCGCCTCAAAAGCCCAGGTGCGGGTCCAGCAGGCGGGGCTGGAACAGTCGCGCGCAGCTTATCAAAACACCATGCTGACGGCACTCAAGGAAGTGGAAGACGCCCTGATCACCTTGCGCCATGACCGCGAACGAATGGGCTACCTGCAGCAAGCCGTCAGTTCGGCAAACAACGCCGCCCTGCTGGCGCAAAACAGTTACAACAGTGGCTTGGTTGATTACCAGACCGTGCTGCAAACCCAGCGCACGCTCCTTGGCGCCCAAGTCAGCGTGGCCAACCTGCAAGCCGACCTCAGCAGCGGCCATGTGCGCCTGATCAAAGCCATGGGCGGCGGCTGGTGACAAACAAGACAAAGAGCAATTTATGACCGAACCCTCACAAAAAATCTCTCAAGCCAGCAGCCCTGAACCCAAAGAGCTGCAGGCGCTGCTGCGCGAGCCCAGCAAGACGGTCTGGTGGCGCAGCCGCGCCCTCTGGGCCGCACTGATGCTGGTATTGGCTGCCGCTGCAGGCTATTATTTCTGGCAACAAAGCCAGCAACGCAATGCCGCGCCGAGCTATGTCACCGAGCCTGCCAGCAAAGGTGACCTGACGCTCACCGTCACGGCCAATGGCACGCTGCAGCCCACGCGCTCGGTCAGCATCGGCAGCGAGCTCTCGGGCACCGTGCTGCGCGTGCTGGTGGATGTGAACGACCGGGTCAAAAAAGGCCAGGTGCTGGTGGAATTGGACACTGCCAAGCTCAATGACCAGGTGCTGCGCTCCAAGGCTGCGCTGGCCAGCGCGCAGGCGCAATTGGCGCAGGCCAATGCCACCGTGAGAGAAAGCAGCGCCAGCCTGGCCCGGCTCGAAGAAGTGTCCAAGCTCTCCGGCGGCAAGGTACCCTCCAAGACCGAACTTGACAGCGCCCGCGCCGCCCATGAGCGTGCCATCGCCGCCGGGGCCAGCGCCCGCGCCAACGTCGATTCTGCCCGCGCCTCGCTGGCCACCGACGAAACCAACCGCTCCAAAGCCTCGATCCGCTCGCCGACCGACGGCGTGGTTTTAACGCGCTCAGTCGATCCCGGCAACGCCGTCGCGGCTTCGCTGCAGGCGGTGACACTTTTCACCGTAGCCGAAGACCTGAGCCAGATGCGCCTGCAGGTCAACGTGGATGAGGCCGATGTGGGCCGCGTCAAGGTCGGTCAGCCGGCCAGCTTCACTGTGAGCGCCTTCCCCAGCCGACGCTTTCCAGCAAAGATCACACGCGTGGCATTTGGGTCCACCATCACCGACAACGTGGTCACTTACCAGACCCTGCTCGATGTCAAAAACGAAGACCTGAGCCTGCGCCCCGGCATGACCGCCACCAGCACCATCACCGCGGTCGAGCGCAAGAATGTGCTGCTGGTGCCCAACGCCGCACTGCGCTTCACCCCGCAAACCAGCGCCACCGAGGTCAAACAGGGCAGCAACATCATGGCCAGCGTGTTGCCGCGCATGCCACGCAATGGTGCCCGCAAATCAGCCACGGGTGGCGGTGCCGCCAAACAGGTCTGGGTGCTGAAGGACGGCGCGCCGGTGGCAGTCAGCGTGACGCCCGGCATCAGCGACGGTCGCATGACCGAGATCACCGCCGGTGATTTGCTTGAGGGCATGGCCGTGATCACCGACCAGCGCGCAGGCACTGCCAGCAAGCCATGAGCGCCCTGCCCCTGATCGAACTCAGAGCCGTCACCAAAACCTACGGCCAGGGCGCCACCGCCCTGCAGGCGCTCAAAGGCGTTGACCTGACGATTGAGGCGGGTGATTTTGTCGCCATCATGGGTCCCAGCGGCTCGGGCAAATCCACTGCCATGAACATGCTGGGTTGCCTGGACACGCCAACCAGCGGCGAGTATGTGTTCAACGGCGTTCATGTGGAAACACTAAGCCGTGACCAGCGCGCGCTGTTGCGCCGGCACTATCTGGGTTTTGTGTTTCAGGGCTTCAACCTGCTGGCCCGCACCAGCGCGCAGGAAAACGTGGAACTGCCGCTGTTGTACCGCGGTGAGCCCACCAAAAAGCGCCATGTCGCAGCCCAAAAAGCGCTGGCCTCCGTCGGGCTGGCGGGCTGGGAACACCACACCCCGGCCGAGCTCTCGGGCGGCCAGCAGCAGCGCGTGGCGATCGCCCGCGCCCTCGTCACCGAGCCCGCCGTGCTGCTGGCGGATGAGCCCACCGGCAACCTCGACACCCAGCGCAGCCGCGAGATCATGGAACTGTTATGGGGTCTGAACGTGGACCATGGCATCACCGTGCTGATGGTCACACACGAGGCCGACATGGCTGCGTACGCCAAGCGCATCGTGCATTTTGTCGATGGTGTGGTTGACAGCGACACCCGCAACCCGCATCCGGCCGGGACGGCTCATGGCGGATCCGTTCCGACATCCATGGCCGCAACGGCTGCGGAGCCTCTCTGATGTGGCTCAACACCCTGCTGCTCGCCATGCGCTCGATCCGGCGCAACCTGCTGCGCTCGTTCCTCACCATTCTGGGCATCGTGATCGGCGTCAGCGCCGTCATCACCATGGTTACGGTGGGCAACGGCGCAACGCTGGCCATTCAAAACCAGATTTCCGGCCTGGGCACCAACCTGCTGCAAGTGCGCCCGGGCCAGCGCATGATGGGCGGCGGTGGCGGCGGCGCGCCGGCTTTCAAGGAATCCGATGCCGAAGCCATTGCCAGCCAGCTCGGCGGCATCGCGGCGGTGGCGCCCGAGGCGCGCAGCGGTGCCGTGCTGGTGCTCGATGGCCGCAACTGGAGCAGCAGCATCATTGGCAGCACAAACCAGTGGCTGTTCACCGGCAACTGGAAACTGGCCGATGGCCGCAGCTTTAACGACGAAGAACAACTGGCCGGCGCGGGCGTCTGCCTGATCGGGGAGAGCGTGCGCCGCGAGTTGTTTGGCAGCCGCGCGGCGGTGGGCGCGTCGATGCGGGTCAAACAGATCAGCTGCGAGGTCATTGGCGTGCTCGCGCCCAAGGGCCAGGGCGCGTTTGGCAACGACCAGGACGACGTGGTGCTGATGCCGCTGCACACGCTGCAGCGGCGCATCACCGGCAACACCCGCGTCAACACCCTGATGGTGTCGATGGCGGACGGCGCCGACCCCGAGCGCGTCAAGGCGGGCATCACCGACCTGCTGCGCGAGCGGCGCAAACTGGCCCAAAACGACGAAGACAACTTCAATGTGCTCGACACCAAGCAGCTCGGCGAAACGCTGTCGGGCACCACCAAGGTCATGACCACGCTGCTCGGTGCGGTGGCGGCGGTGAGCTTGCTGGTGGGCGGCATCGGCATCATGAACATCATGCTGGTGAGCGTGACCGAGCGCACCCGCGAAATCGGCCTGCGCCTGGCCATTGGTGCACTGGAGCGCGAGGTGCTGCTGCAGTTTTTGATTGAAGCCGTGGTGCTGGCTGCCCTGGGCGGGGTGATCGGCATCCTGCTGGCCACCGGCGCATCGATCGGCCTGTCCCGGTTCATGGAAGTGCCGTTTGTCTTCAACCCTGGCGTGAATGTGATCGCCTTCCTGTTTTCAGCCGGCATTGGCGTGCTGTTTGGCTACTTCCCGGCGCGCCGTGCCGCCCGGCTGGACCCGATCGAGGCGCTGCGGCACGAGTAGCGTCAGAACTAGACCAGCGCGAAACTGCCTGCCTTTGGCCTTGCCGATCGAGCGCCTGGATCTGCCGCTCATTTTGTGTGTTGTTCTTCGCATTTTTGCCGCACAATCGGCAAACACACACTGCAGGACAATGGAAACATGGGCTCCAAAAAAGGTCCGTCGGACGCCATACCCACGACACCGTTCAAGGTACACGACCAGATCGAGTACCGCGTCAAAGGGCGCATTCTGCACACCAAGGCCAGGGGACCGTTCACGGACATCGTCGAAGCCATCCCCCCCACCATCACCGGATTCCTTCAAAGACTGGCACAACAGGGCCGCTGGGGGCAAATCGTCACTTTTCAGCAAAGCGCAGTGACACCGCCTGCTGCCATGCAGAATTTTGCGGCCTATCTCAAAGCGCGGTATGAAAGTCCAGCGACAAAGCCGGTGGTTGCCCTGGTTTTCGAGCCCGACGTCGAGGCTGGTGTGTTGATGGCGCCAGAATTTCTGCAGTGCTATTCACACGCCGGCATCCATGTGCAGGTTTTTGATGACTATGCCACCGCGCTTCATTGGGTGGAATCCGAAATCAGCCAGTTCTCGACGCGACTCGAATGGAAAGACAGTTACACCATCGGCGACCCCGCCATTGATGAACAACACCGGGAGTTGTTCAAACGCGCCGTTGATGTTTTGGCTGCAACCTCCCATGAGGGACAAGTCATCTCTGCCATGCGTCTTTTCCAGTACATGCGCACGCACCTCTCGCACGAAGAAGAACTGATGCGGCAGCTTCACTATCCCGACGTCGAGCCCCACACGCGAGAGCATCAGGCGCTGCTTGCCAGGCTCAACACCATTTCATTCAAAATTGCCAACGAAAACATGGTGATGGCGGATCTGGAGGAATTTCTCGGCGACCGGTTTTTACAGCACATGGAGACGGCAGACACCGACCTGGCCCGATTCGCCAGGGCGACCAGATCCATCTAGGCCATTTTCCGCAGCCATTGCGCCACGGCCCTCGGATAGATCAAGTGCTCCTGCGTCAGCACCCGCGCGCTCAGCGTGTCAGCCGTGTCGCCGGGCAACACCGGCACCACCGCCTGCGCCAGAATCGGGCCGTGGTCGAGCTCTGCGGTCACCAGATGCACGGTGGCCCCGGCCACCTGGCAGCCGGCGTCAATGGCGCGCTGGTGCGTGTGCAAGCCGCTGAACGCGGGCAGCAAGCTGGGGTGGATGTTGAACAGCCGCCCGGCGTAGCGCTTGACAAATCCAGGGGTCAGGATGCGCATGAAGCCTGCCAGCAGCACCAGCACCGGCTGGCCGGGGCTGTCATAACGGTCAATCAGCTGCGACAGCGCGGCATCAAAGGCTTCCCGACTCGGAAAAGCCTTGTGGTCGAGCACCTCGGTGACAATGCCTTCTTCACTGGCAAATTGCAGCCCCTTGGCCTGCGCCTTGTTGCTGATGACGGCCGCCACCCGGGCCCCATAGTGATCTTCCCAGCGCTCACGCTTTGCGGCTTTCACAATGGCGGCCATGTTGGAGCCGCCGCCCGAGATCAAAATGACGATATTTTTCATACTTGACTGAATTATGACTTTGACCCCCGCTACTTCACTGACCCTCACCCCCATCGAGGCCCGTGTGCTCGGCACGCTGATGGAAAAGGCCCGCACCGTGCCCGACAGTTACCCGCTGTCGCTCAACTCGCTGATGCTGGGCTGCAACCAGAAAAGCAGCCGCGACCCGATGATGGACCTGACCGAAGCCGATGTGGCCAGCGCACTGGAAAACCTCATGGCGCTGTCCCTGGTGCGCACCAACGCTTCAGGTCGCGTGGCGCGCTACGAACACAACTTCCAACGCGGCGTGGGTGTGCCCGAGCAGTCGGCGGTGCTGCTGGGCCTCTTGATGCTGCGCGGTCCGCAAACCGCCGCCGAACTGCGCCTGAACACCGAACGCTGGTACAGGTTTGCCGACATTTCCTCGGTCGAGGGTTTTCTGGAAGAGTTGCAGGACCGTTCAGCCGACAAAGGCGGCCCACTGGTAATCAAGCTGGCGCGCGCGCCCGGCGCCCGCGAGCAGCGCTGGGCGCATTTGCTGTGCGGCACGGTGGATGAGGCGCAACTGGCCCAATCCGGCAGCGCCCGCAGCGCCGACGGCACGCCTGGCACGCTGGCGCGCATCGAGCAGCTTGAAGCGGAAGTGGCACAACTCAAAGCCACGGTGCTCCTGCTCTGCACCGAGCTGGGCGTGTCGGCTACTGCGCCTTGAAACCGCTGTCGTGAATGATGCGGGCCCAGGTTTTGGCGTAAGCCTGCTCGCGGCTGGCCAGTTGCGCAGAGCTCATGTAGCCCACTGTCAAGCCCATGGTGGTGAGGCGCTCGCGCACCTCGGGCAAGGCAATCACTTTGGCCACGGCGCCACCCAGTTTGTCGATCGTGGCTTGCGGTGTTCCCCTGGGCGCAAAAATGCCGTAATAAGGCAAGTCTTCAAACCCCGCCAGACCCAGTTCGGCAAAGGTGGGCACGTCTGGCAAGGCGGCCTGGCGCGCAGCCCCCAGCACCGCGACCATGCGAATCTTGCCGGCTTTCTGGTTCTCGATGAAGTCCGGCACCGAGCCGACCCCGGCATGGATCTGGTTGCCCAGCATGTCGGCCATCATGGGCGCGCTGCCCCGGTAGGGCGCCGACTGCAGATCGAGCTTGTACTTCTGGCCAATCACCTTGACCAAAAACTCGGGCACCGAGGCCGGAGCCGGCACCCCCACCGTGTCCTGGCCCGCGCCCTGCTTTTGCACCCAGGCCACGTATTCGGCCATGCTTCTGGCGGGCGTTCCACCCGACACCGCCAGGCCGTTGGCAAAGGTGGCAAAGCCGGCCACGGGCACAAAGTCTTTGGCCGGGTCATAGCCCGGGTTTTTCACCACCAACGGCAAAATCGTGATGCTGTGGTCATGCGACAAAAACAGCGTGTTGCCATCTGCCACAGCCGCCTTGAGTGCCTGCGCCGCAATCTGGCCGCCGGCGCCCGCCTTGTTCTCCACCATCACCGGCACGCCCAACTGGGCTTTGAGCTTGTCCGCCAGGATGCGGGCAATGGCGTCGGTGCCGCCGCCGGGTGGAAAACCCACCATCAGCTTGATCGGGCCACTCTGCGCCTGCGCCAGCCCGGCGGCCAGCAAGGCAGCGAAGACCAGGGTTTTGAACAGGCCACGCCGGCCTTGAAAAACTTGAAACTGAAACATCGGTCACTCCTGAAATTAGCTTGAGCCTTTGCGGGTCAGACCACTCGCGCAGCGACGTGCTCTGACCCCAACTGATTAGAAAGTACCCGGGTAGGCACCGCCATCGGCCAGCACA
>JAABQI010000252.1 GCA_011391545.1 Rhodoferax sp. | reverse complement strand
GGCCAACCGCCTGCGCGGGGCAAAACGCGTTTTGGTGAGCTGGTCCAAGGCGCTGCCGCAGTACGCTGGCCAGGACCTCGATGCCATCGCTGGGCAGCTTGGCGTCAGCCCAGAGGAGGCGGTTGAGCGCCTGAGTCCGGCCGGGGCGATCTATTTCAAAATGGACGAGGCGGATGTCCAGCGCATCCTGAAATTCGGACCAACCATGATCGGCTCGGACGGCCTGCCGCATGATGCCGCACCCCATCCGCGCCTGTGGGGCACCTTTCCCAGGGTGCTGGGCCATTACGGCCGGCTGCTTGGTTTGTTTTCACTGGAGATGGCAGTGCACAAGATGACCGGCCTGACTGCAAGCAACTTTGGGTTGCGCGACCGGGGCGTCCTCCAGGAGGGCGCCTATGCCGACCTGGCCCTGTTCGATGCCGACACCGTGGATGCCGCATCGACCTACGAGTTTCCCATGGCGCAAGCTCACGGAATTGAGGCCGTGGTGGTCAACGGCACCATCGTCTGGCGCGAAGGGCGCTCCACAGGCACCCGTCCAGGCCGCGTGTTGTGATACGGCGGCAAACGCGGCTTGCTCCAAGGTGCAAACTCTCCAAATCGCCGCATCAGCAATGGTTTCAACAGGTCGGAACGGTTACCCAACAGTGACACAGACAAGTCGGCAGTTATTCAAAGAGCTTGGACTGCCAGCACCCGCTGCACCACGGACACTCCGCAGCCAGCCTGATTTGCAACTTTGATCATCCCCATCCCTTGAGCACGCAGATCCCGAATGCGTTGCTCGACTTCACTGGACACAACTGGGCGACCAATTGGACTGCCAGATTTCGTCCCCTTGGCCTTGGCTCGTGCCATGCCGGAACGGACCCGCTCCTGAATCATGCCGCGCTCGAACTCGGCAAAAACGCCCATCATTCCAAAAAGCGCCTTGCCTGCCGGTGTTGTGGTGTTGATGCCTTGCTGATGCAGATACAAATCCACACCAGTGGCGTGCAGTTCCTAGAGCAGGCTGACCAAGTCAATCAGGGATCGACCCAGGCGGTCCACTGACCAGGATGCCACCACATCAAAGTCTTTGCGCGAAACGCCTTTCAGCATCGCGTCCAGTTGAGGCCTGTCCTTACGCCCATTGGCACCCGAAATGCCGGTGTCAACAAATTCGCCCACCACATCCCAGCCCAAGCGTTGAGCGGTCTGGCGCAGTTCGCGTAACTGGTTCTCGGTGGATTGCCGGTCGGTGGAGAGCCGCGCAGGGGTTTCGCGGTATCTCAGAGCGCCAGCATCGCAAGGGCATTCGCCGCAACGTCGCCGCGCAAGTGACCATAATGCAGTTCGATCACCCTTGCCAATGTGTTCCACCAACTTCGTGGCTTCTGTCATTGCCGCATCAAAACGCTGGTTGTCAGCCAATTCTGGATAGTCGCCAAGTGTCTTGTATGTGTCCTTGGTGTTGTCATCTGATGTGGTTCGCAAGACCCATGTGCCTGCACTGGTAGCAGTCATCTTACGAAAACCCAAATAAAACCCTTTACTGATTCGGTGCCAATAGGGTTCGCGGCGGGGCTTGAGTTTTGTCCTTGCAGCTACTGTGTTGATGGTGTGCGACATGGTGGGGGTCGTTGGTTCGAGTCCAATCGCGCCTACCAAATTTGGTAGATAAATCAAGCACTTAGCGTTTTCTGTAAGTGCTTTTTTTCGTCGGTGTCTGTTCAGAGTCCTATCTGCGTCCTGACATGCTGCAGCAATCCCTCGCTGGCATCTTCCACAATGTCCAACACCCGTTCAAAGTCATCCGCCTTGCCATAAAACGGGTCGGGCACATCCTGACCGACCGGCTTGCTGCAATATGCGGTGAAGTAGTCCAACTTGTGCTGGTACTGTGGCGGGCAGCGCAATTGCAGTGTCAGCAGGTTGTTTTCCTCCATCGCAAGAATCAGATCAAAGCGTTCAAAGTCCTCGGGCTGGAGCAGCCTGACCATGAGACTGGAAAGGTCATAGCCCCGGCGCATCGCGTGTTTTTGGGCGTGGTAGTCAATCGGCTCCCCCGCGTTCAAGTCGTGGGTGGCCTTGGAAGCCACCTGCACCCGACCAGCCAAGCCATTTTTGATGATCTTCTGGCGCATGACCTCCTCAGCCGTGGGGCTGCGGCACAGGTTGTCGGTGCATACGAAGAGTATTGAATAGGTTTTCATGGGACGTCAAAAGCCATTAGCCAGTCTGGACCACGATTGTCCGGCAAGTTCGCCACCCTGCGGCAATGGCAGCGGCAAGATCCTTGCCTTGCAGGATAACCAAGAAAGGGACAGGGGGAAATGGGGGTGGAGCGGGTGATGGGAATCGAACCCACGCTATTTGCTTGGGAAGCAAAAGTTCTGCCATTGAACTACACCCGCGAAGGACCTCGAAGGCCTCCAAGATGCGCTAGTGTACATGCTCGCAACGCCCCCCTGTGGGCGCTGCGCTCGCCGCGATGGGCCGGTTATTTCAGGATGTCACCGATGCACAGGTATTTGATTTCCACATAGTCGTCGATGCCGTGGTGCGAACCTTCGCGGCCCAGGCCGGATTGCTTGACGCCGCCAAACGGCACATGCTCGGTCGCCAGAATGCCCACATTGATGCCGACCATGCCGTATTCCAGCGCCTCGCTGACACGGAAGATACGGCCCACGTCGCGGCTGTAAAAATAGCTCGCCAGACCAAATTCGGTGTTGTTGGCGGCATCCACGGCCTCCTGCTCGGTCTGGAACTTGAAGATCGGGGCAAAGGGGCCGAAGGTTTCCTCCTTGGCGCACAGCATGTCGGCGGTGGCGTCGGCCACCACGGTCGGCTCGAAGAACTGGCCAGCCAAGCGTTTGCCACCCACCAGCAGGCGGGCACCCTTGGCCACCGCGTCGTCCACATGACGTTCCACTTTTTGCAGCGCGGCTTCTTCAATCAGCGGGCCCTGGTTGACACCTTCCTCAAAGCCGTTGCCGACCTTGGCGGTCTTGACCTTGGCGGCGAACTTGGTGACGAATTCGTCGTACACGCCCGCCTGGACGTAGAAACGGTTGGAGCAGACGCAGGTCTGGCCGGCGTTGCGGTATTTGCTCGCAAAGGCGCCTTCCACCGCGCTGTCGATGTCAGCGTCGTCGAACACGATAAAAGGCGCGTTGCCGCCGAGCTCCAACGAGAGTTTTTTGACGGTGGGTGCGCTTTGCGCCATCAAAATGCGACCCACTTCGGTGGAGCCGGTGAAACTGATGTGGCGCACCACATCGCTGGCGCACAGCACCTTGCCCACGGCAATCGAGTTGTCGGCATCTGCCGTGATCATGTTGAGCACGCCGGCCGGAATGCCCGCGCGAATGGCCAACTCGGCAGCGGCCAGGGCGGTCAGCGGGGTCAATTCGGCGGGTTTGATGATCACGGTGCAGCCGGCCGCCAGCGCGGGCGCCACCTTGCGGGTGATCATGGCAATGGGAAAGTTCCAGGGCGTGATGGCGGCGCAGACACCAATGGGCTGGCGCAGCACCATCAGGCGGCGGTTGTTGTCAAACTGGGGCAGGGTTTCACCGTTGATGCGCTTGGCTTCTTCGGCAAACCACTCGACAAAGCTGGCGCCGTAGGCCACTTCGCCCTTGGCTTCGGGGAGCGGCTTGCCCTGCTCAGCGGTCATGATGCGGCCCAGGTCGTCCTGATTCGCCATCAGCAGGTCATACCACTTGCGCAAAATGATGCTGCGCTCCTTGGCGGTTTTGTTGCGCCAGGCCGGCCAGGCGGCGTTGGCGGCGGTAATTGCCCCCTCGGTCTCAGCCGGACCCAGGTTGGCCACGTCGGCCAGGTGGGCGCCGGTGGCCGGGTCGGTCACGGCAAAGCGGCTGGTGCCTGCCACCCATTGGCCGTTGATGAGGGCATCGCTCTTGAGCAGGGTGGGATCTTTGAGCTGGGAGAGAGGGGAGTTAGTCATGTTTTTTTGTCTCAAAAATGTGGTGTAGTCAGTAATATTAACGTCTAGTGACGCCGGGCAGGACGCACAGCATCTCGTACAGCAAATTTGCCCCCAGCAGCGCGGTGTTGCCGGAGGTGTCGTAGGCAGGCGATACTTCAACCAGGTCGCCACCGACCAGGTTGAGTCCGTGGCAGCCGCGAATGATTTCCAGTGCCTGCGGCACGCTCAGTCCGCCAATTTCGGGCGTGCCGGTGCCGCCTGCATAAGCCGGGTCGATGCCGTCGATGTCGAAGCTCAGGTAGCAGGGTGTGGTGCCGATGTGGGCGCGTATTTTTGCCATCAGGGGCGCGAGCGACTGGTACCAGACTTCATGGGCGGGTACCAGGGTAAAACCCTGCTGGCGTGGCCAGTCGAAATCATCAGACGCGTAGCCGCTGCCGCGCAGGCCGATCTGGAACACCTTGTGGCAATCCAGCAGGTTTTCCTCCACGGCGCGGCGAAAAGGCGTGCCGTGGGCAATGCGCTCGCCAAACATATCCGGATTGACATCGGCGTGTGCATCCACATGCACCATGGCGACCGGACCGTGTTTTGCGGCCATGGCGCGCAGGATGGGCAGGGCAATGGTGTGGTCGCCGCCCATCGCCAAGGGGATGCAATTGGTGGCCAGCACGGGTTCAAAAAACGCCGTGATGATGGCCAGCGACTTTTCCAGGGAGTAGGTGTTGATGGGCACATCACCCAGATCGGCCACCTGCAGGGTATCAAAGGGCGCAGCGCCCGTGGCCATGTTGTAGGGCCGGATCAGGCTGGATTCGGCGCGAATCTGGCGCGGCCCAAAACGCGCGCCGGGCCGGTGCGAGGTGCCGATGTCGAGCGGGACGCCAATGAACGCCGCATTGAGCCCTTGCGCCGACTCGACCACCGGCAGGCGCATCATGCTGGCGATGCCACCAAAGCGCGGCATGGCGTTGCCTGACAGGGGTTGGTTTTTCATCGCCATGTTCAACGCCTTCTGCCGCGCAGCCACTCCAGCGCCAGCATCAGCGAGGTGGTGAATATGATCAGCAGGGTGGCCACGGCGGCGATGGTCGGGTTGATGTTTTCGCGGATGCCGGTGAACATCTGGCGCGGCAGGGTGACCTGGTCCGGACCGGCAATGAACAGGGTCACAACCACCTCGTCAAACGAGGTGGCAAAGGCAAACAGCGCACCCGAGATGACGCCCGGCGCAATGATCGGCAAAGTGACGCGGAAAAACGTGGTGAGGTGGCCGGCACCCAGGCTTAAAGACGCGCGGATCAAATTCTCGTTAAAACTTTGCAGCGTGGCCAGCACGGTGGTCAGCACAAAGGGCGCACCCAAGGCCGCATGCACCAGAATCAGGCCCAGATAGGTGTCGTTGAGGCCGATTTTGGCGAAGAACAAATAGGTGCTCACGCCCACCACCACAATCGGCACCACCATGGGCGCGATCAGCAGGCTCATCAGCAAGCCTTTGCCCCAAAAGTTGATGCGTGCCAGGCCGACCGCGGCCATGGTTCCCAGAATGGTGGCCAGGACGGTGGCCAAAGGTGCCACGATGAAGCTGTTGCGCGTAGCGCGGCTCCAGGCTTCGGAGGTGAACAGGTTCTCGTACCACTGCAGCGACCAGCCCGGCATGGGGTAAGAGAGGAAGGAACTGGCGGAAAACGACAGCGGCATGATGGCCAGAATCGGCAGCAGCAAAAACAGCAGCACCAACACCCCTGTGCCGCGCAGGATGAACCAGCCGAGTTTGTCAGTGAAGGTCGCGTAGGCCGGAAAGATGGGACGAGCAGGAAGTGACATGTGGTTTATCCCAGGCTGAGTTCAGACTTCACCACACGGCGGTACACCGCATACAGCACCAGTGTGGCGGACAACAGCACGGCACCCAGCGCGCAGGCCATGCCCCAGTTCACGGTGACATTGGTGTACTGGGCAATGTAATAGCTCAGCATCTGGTCATCGGGCCCACCCAGCAGGGCCGGTGTCACGTAGTAACCAATGCTCAGGATGAACACCAGCAGGCCGCCGGCACCCATGCCCGGAAAGGTTTGTGGCATGTACACCCTGAAAAATGCAGCCAGAGGTGAACTGCCCAACGACACGGCCGCGCGCAAATAGGTGGGGGGGACAGATTTCATCACGCTGTACAGCGGCAGGATCATGAACGGCAGCAGGATGTGCACCATGGCGATGATCACGCCGACCCGGTTAAAGAGCAGCGGCAGCGGCTCGTTGATCAGTCCCAGGTCCAGAAAAAATCGGTTGATCAGGCCGTTGGTCTGCAACAGCACAATCCAGGCCGCAGAGCGAACCAGCACCGAGGTCCAGAACGGCACCAGCACCAGAATCATCAAGATGTTCGCCTGGCGCGGCGTCAGGGTCGACAGCCAATAGGCCAGCGGGTAACCCAGCAGCAGGCAAAAGAAGGTCACCACGGCGCTGACACTGAAGGTGCGCATCAGTATTTTGAAAAAAGCCGCTGACTCCGGATCCACTTTGACAATCTCGCCTTGAATGTCGCGTTTCAGGTCCACTGAGGCCAGCAGATAGTCGGGCGTCCAGCGCGAGCCATTTTTGGCGATGGCGCGCCAATAGTCCAGCTCAGCCCAACGGGGGTCGAGTTCCAGCATGTGCGCCTTGACTTGCGCGGGGGTCAACCCGGCTTCGAACGGCAGGGCGCGGAAAGTTCCCATGACCAGGGAGCGGGCGCCGCTGACTTCGCTGTTCAGGCGGCGTGCCAGGTTGCCTGCATCGGACTGCTCGGCAATGTTGGTGAAATCTGTCGCCAGTGCCGCGAAGGCCTCATCTGGCGGGTTGGAGGTGCGGTCCCAAGTGTCGAGCACCTTCACCGTTTGAGAGAGTGTGCTGGCGACTTCGGGGTTTTCAATGGCGCGCATCAGCAGCGCACCGATTGGCACGATGAAGGTCGCCAGCAAAAAAATCAGCAGTGGCAGGGTCAGAGAGATGGCGAAGGCTTTTTTGCGACGCTGCGAGCGTCGCAACTGTGCCGCCAGGTTGCCAGGAATTATGGTCGTAGCGACAGTCATTGCCATCTCTCCCTTGTCAACTTACTGCGCAGCCCAGGCGGTGAAACGCTTCTCCAGCGCCTCGCCCTGGTCAGCCCAGAAAGTCACGTTGAACTGCAATGCGGTCTTGGCGTTGGCGGGTGCGGTGGGCAATCCGGACAGCACCTTGGCGTCAAGCTTGGCCAGCGCCTTGGTGTTGGTCGGGCCGTAGGCGATGTTTTTGGCGTACTCGGCCTGGGCGTCTGCACTGCTGGCCATGGCGATGAACTTCAGGGCGGCTTCCTTGTTGGGTGTGCCTTTGGGCATGACCCAGTAGTCCAGGTCATAAATGCCCCCGGTCCAGGTGATCTTGAGATTTTTGCCTTCGCGCTGGGCGGCGTCAATCCGGCCGTTGTAGGCGGTGGTCATGACCACGTCACCGGCCACCAGGAACTGGGGCGGCTGCGCGCCGGCCTCCCACCACTGGATGTTGGGCTTGAGTTCGGTCAGCTTCTTGAACGCGCGGTCAGCACCTTCTTTGGTTTTGAGGACCGTGTAAACATCGGCCACCGGCACGCCGTCAGCCATCAGGGCAAATTCGACGTTGTAACGGGCACCCTTGCGCATGGCGCGCTTGCCGGGGAATTTTTTCACGTCCCAGAAATCGGCCCAGGTGGTGGGGGCCGTCTTGAGCTTGTCGCCGTCATAGGCCATCACGGTGGACCACACAAAAGTGCCAATGCCGCACTCGTGAATGGCAGCAGGGGTGAAGTCGGCCTTGTTGCCGATCTTGCTGTAGTCGAGCTTCTCGAACAGGCCTTCGTCACAGCCGCGCGCCACGTCCGGGGATTCAACTTCAACCACGTCCCAGTTGACCTTCTTGGCTTCGACCATGGCCTTGATCTTGGCCTGCTCGCCGTTGTATTCCACACCAAGGACCTTGGTGCCGGTGGCTTTCTCGAACGGGGCAAAGTAAGCGATTTTTTGGGCGTTGCCGTTGGCACCGCCAAAATTGACCACGGTCAATTGGGTCTGCGCTTGGACTGATACGGTAAACAGTGCGGCACAGGCCGCGACCAGGGGGGTGAGTTTCATTGAAGGTCTCCTATGGGGTTGGGAAATAATAAGAAGAAAAAAACGCAAACGTGTCAGGCATAAACACGCAAATGCTCGGGGGGCAGGACCAGCCAGACGGTGTCACCGGCCTGCGGGATGTTGGGGCTGGACAGGGCAATCTTGACCGTGGTGGGTGCTTGTTGGTCAACCGCGCAGCGCACACGCAAGTGGTCGCCGAAGTAAATCAGGTCGTTGACCTTTGCGCGCAGGCTGTTCGGTGGCGCGGGCTCACTGCCCGGGTTGATGCGTGCGCGCTCAGGGCGGATGCAGGCCTGCACCGGGTAATTCAATGCAGCGCCGTTGATGTCCTGCGCCTGCAGCTCTGTGCCGCAGGGCAGGCGAACCTTGCAGGTGCCACCCGCACCACGCTCGGTGACGGTGATTTGCGCGTCCAGCACGGTGTTGTCACCGACAAAACTGGCCACAAAACGGTTCAACGGCGATTCATACAGTGTGGTGACGGTGTCAATCTGCTGGATCAGGCCGTCATTGAACACCGCCACACGGTCGGACATGGTGAGAGCTTCGGACTGGTCATGGGTGACGTACACAAAGGTCAGCCCGAGCTTGCGGTGCAGCTCTTTGAGCTCAAGTTGCATGTGTTCGCGCAACTGCTTGTCCAGCGCACCCAGCGGCTCGTCCATCAGCACCAGCTGCGGGTCAAACACCAGGGCGCGTGCCAGGGCAATACGTTGCTGCTGGCCGCCTGAGAGCTGACCCGGAAAACGCGCCCCCTTGTCACCCATTTGCACCATGTCAAGTGCCCTTTTCACCTTGGCTTCACGCTCGGCCTTGCCGAATTTGCGCACGGTGAGCGGGTAGGCCACGTTGTCGGCAATCGTCATGTGCGGAAACAGGGCATAGTTTTGAAACACCATGCCAAAGTTGCGCTTGTGCGGCGGCGTTCGCGTGATGGATTTTCCGGCCAGGGAAATTTCGCCCGAGGTGGGCGACTCAAAACCGGCCAGCATCATCAGCGTGGTGGTTTTGCCCGAACCCGACGGCCCCAGCAGCGACAGGAATTCGCCAGTCTGGATGTCCAGGTTCAGGTCGCGCACCACCAGGGTGCTGCCGTCGTAGGTTTTTTGGACGCCGGTAAAGCGAACGAGGGGATCAGACAAAGCCATTATTTGCTATTCTTTCAAAAGCACTTAGCGCCCGTGGAATATGGGCCGAAAGCTGTTCTAACTACGCAAATACCGTGCCAATCAGGCCACTGCAGCCAGACAGGCTTCCATGATGGCCAGGCCTTCGTCGACGATGGCATCGCTTGCAGTGAGCGGCACCAGGATGCGGACCACGTTGCCATAGGTGCCGCAGGTCAGCAAGATCAGGCCGCGCTTGGTGGCCTCAGATGCCAAGGCTTTGGCCAGCTCTGCACTGGGTTGGTGCGGGTCGCCGTCCTTGCACAACTCGATCGCCACCATGGCACCCAGGCCGCGCACGTCACAGATGCGTTTGTCTTTGGCCGCCATGGATTTGAGCTTGGCCATCATGTGCGCACCGAGCTTTCGGCTGCGCTCCAGCAGGTTTTCTTTTTCGAACACATCCAGCACCGCCAGCGCAGCCGCACAGGCAATTGGGCTGCCTGCATAGGTTCCCCCCAGGCCGCCTGCCGCGGGGGCGTCCATCACATCAGCGCGGCCCACCACGCCAGCGATCGGGTAGCCACCGGCCATGGATTTGGCCATGGTGATCATGTCAGGGGCGACGCCGCTTTGCTCGATGGCAAACCAGGTGCCGGTGCGGCCGGCGCCGGTTTGAATCTCGTCGGCAATCATCAAAATGCCATGCTGGTCGCACAAGGCACGCAGGCGCTGCAAAAACTCGGTGGGCGCCACATTGAAGCCGCCTTCGCCTTGCACGGGTTCAATGATGATGGCTGCCACACGGCTGGCTTCCACATCATTCTTGAAAATCAATTCAATCGAGGCAATCGAGTCGTCCACGCTGATGCCATGGGCGGCATTGGGAAACTGGGCGTGGAAAATCTCGTTCGGGAACGGGCCGAAGCCAAGCTTGTAGGGGGCCACTTTGCCCGTCAAACCGAGCGTAAGTAGCGTGCGGCCGTGGTAGCCGCTGGTGAACGCAATGATGGCGCTGCGCTTGGTGTGCGAGCGGGCGATTTTGATGGCGTTCTCAACCGCTTCGGCACCAGTGGTCAAAAACAGGGTCTTCTTGGCAAAGTTGCCCGGTGCCAGGGCGTTGATGCGCTCGGCCAGTTCCACATACGACTCGTAGGCCAGCACCTGGAAGCAGGTGTGGGTGTAGAGGTCGATCTGCGCCTTGACGGCTTGCATGATCGCGGGGTGGCAGTGGCCGGTGTTGAGCACCGCAATGCCTCCGGCAAAATCAATGTAGCGCTTGCCTTCCACATCCCACACCTCGGCGTTTTCACCGCGGGCAATGAACACTTCATGGCTCTGGCCGACGCCACGGGGAATGGCCGCGCGGCGACGTTCCATCAGGGCGGCGTTGGTTTTTTGGGTTTGGGTCAGCATATTGCTCCTAATCAGTTGGCTGGCGTTGATAAAGTGGCGCAACTGTAGTTGCGATGCCTTTGCCTAACCATATACAGTTGGATCTTTTTTGAGGATGTACTGTGCAGCCTTTGCTGCCAATACAGACAAACCCTAACAGACCGATGTTCACGCTCAATCCGCAAAGTTCCACACCCCTGGTGCTGCAAATCGTGGCAGGCTTCTGTCAAGCCATTGATGAGGGCGAACTGCGGGCGGGCTCCAAGGCGCCGTCGATTCGCCAGTTTGCCCACGCCCACAACGTCAGCGTCTTCACCGTGGTCGATGCTTATGACCGGTTGGTGGCGCGGGGCTACTTTGCTTCTCGCCCGCACTCGGGTTTTTTTGTCAAGCAGCGGCCGACATCGGTAACAGAGTTGCCGGGGCATGGCCCCAACTTCAGTTTTGACTCGATGTGGTACCTGCGCCGCATTTTCGAGAACCGCGCGCTGCGCATGAAGCCCGGTTGCGGCTGGTTGCCAGGCGACTGGCTGTTTCAGGAAGGCGTTCGCCGCGCGCTGCGGAGCCTGGCCACCGACGAGGTGGATCTGGGTGGTTATGGCGAGCCCAAAGGCTACCTGCCGCTGCGCAAAATGGTGCGTGAATTACTGGCCGAGCAGGAAATTGCCGTCACTTCGGACCAAATCCTGCTGACCCAGGGTTCCAGCCAGGCCATGGACTTGGTGGCGCGGCGTCTGGTGCGCACGGGCGACGCGGTGCTGGTGGACGACCCGGGCTATCCCAACCTGTTGTTCTCTCTGCGCTTTCTGGGAGCGCGCCTGATCGGCGTGCCGCGCACCCCAACGGGCTATGACCTGGTGGCGCTGGAGCGGTTGGTGATTGAAGAAAAACCCAAAGTCTTTTTTACCCAACCCAGGCTACAAAGCCCGACCGGCTCGGTGGCCCAGTTGGCGCACCTGCACCGGGTGATGCAACTGGCGGACAAGCACGATTTTCTGGTGGTCGAAAACGATATTTATGCCGAGTTGGATCCGGAACCACGGCCCTCGCTGGCCAGCCTGGACCAGCTCAACCGGGTGATCTACATCAGCAGTTTTTCCAAAACCATATCGCCCAACATCCGGGTTGGCTACCTGGCCGCCAACCCGGATTTGCTCGAAGACCTGGCGCAGCTCAAAATGATTTCGGGCCTGACTTCCTCCGAGTTCAGTGAGCGACTGGCGCATGGGGCGCTGACCGACGGGCGCTGCCGCAAACATGTCAAGGGGCTGCGTGAGAGGCTGGCCAAGGCGCATGTGGACGCAGCCTCACGCCTGCTGAAGGTCGGTTTTGAGATTTTTTGCGAACCCAAGGCGGGCATTTTTCTGTGGGCAAGGCACCCTGCCATTGCCGATTCGGCCGAACTGGCCTACAAGGCCGCCGAACAGGACATTTTGCTGGGTCCTGGGCACCTGTTCAGTCCCGATTTGCAGACCAGCCCGTGGCTGCGCTTCAACGTGATCTTCTGTGACGAGCCAGCCCTGTTTGCGTTTTTGGAGGCGCAGTGCAAAGCGCCCTGATCACCTAAAATCCATGGCTTTGACATCAAACCAGGTCTTTCACGCCATGAACCCAACCGCCACCACGGTGACCGTCGCCGATATCCGCAAGACCTTTCTCGACTTTTTTGCCTCCAAAGGCCACACCGTGGTGGCATCGAGCCCGCTGGTGCCGGGCAACGACCCGACGCTGATGTTCACCAACTCCGGCATGGTGCAGTTCAAGGACGTGTTTTTGGGGTCCGACAAGCGCTCCTATGTGCGGGCGGCAAGCGTGCAAGCCTGTCTGCGTGCCGGTGGCAAGCACAACGATCTGGAAAACGTGGGCTACACCGCACGCCACCACACCTTTTTCGAGATGCTGGGCAACTGGAGCTTTGGCGACTATTTCAAGCGTGAATCGATCCATTGGGGCTGGGAATTGCTGACGCAGGTTTTCAAGCTGCCGCCCGAGCGCCTGCTGGCCACCGTGTATGAGGAAGACGACGAGGCTTTTGATATCTGGACCAAGGAAATCGGCCTGCCGCCCGAGCGGGTGATCCGCATCGGTGACAACAAGGGCGGGCGCTACAAGTCGGACAATTTCTGGATGATGGCCGACACCGGCCCCTGCGGCCCGTGCTCCGAGATTTTTTACGACCACGGCGACCACATCCCTGGCGGCCCCCCGGGCAGCCCGGATGAAGACGGCGACCGCTTTATCGAAATCTGGAACCATGTGTTCATGCAGTTCAACATGGCTGAAGACGGCTCGGTCACGCCTTTGCCCGCGCCCTGCGTCGATACCGGCATGGGCCTGGAGCGCCTGGCCGCCATCCTGCAGCATGTGCACAGCAACTACGAGATCGACCTGTTCGACGCCCTGATCAAGGCCGCCGCGCGCGAAACGCAATGCGCCGACCTGGGCAACAACTCGCTCAAGGTGATTGCCGACCACATCCGCGCCACCGCCTTCCTGGTGAGCGACGGCGTCCTGCCGGGCAACGAAGGCCGTGGTTATGTGCAGCGCCGCATCATCCGCCGCGCCATTCGCCATGGCTACAAGCTGGGCCAGAAAACCCCGTTTTTCCACAAGCTGGTGCCTGACCTGGTCGCCGTCATGGGCGATGCCTACCCCAGCCTGGCGGCCCAGGCGGACCGCATCATGGACGTGCTGCGCATTGAGGAAGAGCGCTTTTACGAGACCCTGGAAGTCGGCATGCAGATTCTGGACGAAGCCCTCTCAGGGGGCGTCACGGTCTTGCCCGGTGAGGTCGCCTTCAAGCTGCACGACACCTTTGGCTTTCCGCTGGACTTGTCGGCCGATGTCTGCCGCGAGCGTGGTCTGACGGTGGATGAGGCGGGTTTCAAGGCCGCCATGGAAAAACAAAAGGCCCAGGGCCGCGCCGCGGGCAAGTTCAGGATGGACAAAGTGCTGGACTACAGCGGGGCCGGCAATACCTTTGTCGGTTACGAGCATTTGACGGCTGCCTCCGAAGTGGTGGCGATCTATGTGGACGGTGTGACCGCGGCGGAGATCAAGGCGGGTCAAAACGGGGTGCTCGTGCTGGCCACAACGCCGTTCTATGGCGAAAGCGGCGGCCAGGTCGGTGATGCGGGGGCCATCTTCAGCGATGCCGCGTTGTTCGAAGTTGCAGACACGCAAAAAATCAAGGCCGATGTGTTCGGCCACCACGGCACGCTGAAAACCGGCGCGCTCAAGCTGGGCGACACGGTCACGGCGCATGTCAATACATCGATGCGTCTGGCCACCCAGCGCAACCACTCGGTCACGCACCTGATGCACAAGGCTCTGCGCGAGGTACTGGGCGGCCACGTGCAGCAAAAAGGCAGTTTGGTCAACTCCGAGCGCACGCGCTTTGACTTTGCCCACAATGCGCCGGTCACCGACGCGGAAGTCCGCGAAATCGAGGCCCGCGTGAATGCCGAAATTCTGGCCAACGCCGCCACCCAGGCGCAGGTGATGGACATCGAATCGGCGCAAAAAACCGGTGCCATGATGCTGTTCGGTGAAAAATACGGCGAATCGGTGCGTGTACTCGACATCGGCAGCAGCCGAGAACTGTGCGGCGGCACCCATGTGCAGCGCACTGGTGATATCGGCCTGTTCAAGGTCGTGGCCGAGAGCGGCGTGGCCTCAGGCATTCGCCGCATCGAGGCGGTCACGGGTGTCAATGCGCTGCTGTATTTGCAGCAGTTGGAAGACACCGTCGGCCAGACCGCCAGCGCCCTCAAGTCCCCGGTCGCCGAGGTCAATGAGCGCCTTGTTTCGGTGCTGGAGCACGTCAAAGCGCTTGACAAGGAATTGGCCGCCCTCAAGGGCAAGCTGGCCAGTGCCCAGGGCGACGAGCTGCTGGGCCAAGCGCAGGCCATCAAGGGCGTCAAGCTGCTGGTGTCCCGACTCGACGGTGCCGACGTCAAAACCCTGCGCGATACCATGGACAAGCTCAAGGACAAGCTCAAGACCGCGGTCATCGTGCTCGGCGTGGTCGATGGCGCCAAGGTGCAGATCGCCGTGGGCGTTACTTCGGACACCTTGGGAAAGATCAAGGCCGGTGAGCTGGTCAACTTCATTGCCGGCCAGGTGGGCGGCAAGGGCGGCGGCAAGCCCGACATGGCCATGGCCGGCGGCACCGAGCCCGCCAAACTGGCAGCCGCTTTGGCCAGTGTGCGGAGCTGGGTTGAGGCCAAGCTTTGAAATTGTCACGCAACATGCCCCGTCACTGCGAGTCAGCCGTATCCGGCACAACACCGCGCGCGGAGCTTGAACCGTCATCGCGAGCGAAGCGTGGCGATCCATGTATTCAGAAGCCATGGATTGCTTCACTTCGTTCGCAATGACGGTCATCATGCTCGAAACGGTATCTTTTTATTTTCTAACCGAAACAACATCCCATGAGTGCTTTTTTGAATGAAACCGTCTTGAGCGTCCACCACTGGACTGACCGGCTGTTCAGCTTTACCACCACGCGCGACGAGACGCTGCGCTTCTCCAACGGCCACTTCACCATGATCGGCCTGCGCGTGGACGGCAAGCCGCTGTTGCGCGCCTATAGCATCGTGAGCGCCAACTATGAAGACCACCTGGAGTTTTTGAGTATCAAGGTGCAAGACGGCCCGCTCACCTCCAAGCTGCAGCACATCCAGGTGGGCGACAAGATTGTGGTCGGCAAAAAGCCCACTGGCACGCTGTTGATTGACTACCTGTTGCCCGGAAAAAACCTGTACCTCTTTGGCACGGGAACTGGCCTGGCCCCGTTTTTGAGCATCGTGCGCGACCCTGAAACCTACGAAAAATTTGAAAAAGTCATCCTGGTGCACGGCGTGCGCCAAGTGGCTGAACTGGCCTATCACGACTATCTGACACTGGAATTGCCCGACCATGAGTTTCTGGGTGACATGGTGAGCGCGCAAATGCTGTACTACCCCACCGTGACACGCGAGCCCTACAAAAATCAGGGCCGCATCACCGATCTGATTGAATCCGGCAAATTGCAGGCTGATTTGGGCTTGCCCAAGTTCGACCCGGCTACCGACCGCGCCATGCTCTGCGGCAGTCCGGCGCTGCTCAAGGACCTGAAGCATATTTTGGAGAAGCGCGGTTTCCTGGAAGGCAACACCACCAAGCAGGGTGACTTTGTGGTCGAGCGCGCTTTCGTGGAACAGTAAGTATGACCTATCACCTTTATGCCATCGGCAACGCGCTGGTCGACACCGAATACGAAGTCTCTGATGCCCAGTTGCAGACGGCAGGCGTTGAAAAACGCCACATGACATTGATTGATACCGCGCGCCGCGCCGAGCTCCTCCATCACGTGCACAGTGTCAAATCGCACCGAACCGGGGGTGGCTCGGCCGGCAATACCGTCGTCGCCCTGGCGCAGCTCGGTGGCAAGGCGTTTTACTCTTGCCGTGTGGCCGATGACGAACTGGGCGATTTCTACACCAAAGACCTGTTGTCGCATGGTGTCGCCACTAACCTGACGCACACCAAACCACCTGAAGGCCAGACCGGCAGCTGCATGGTGATGGTGACACCAGACGCCGAGCGCAGCATGAGCACTTTTCTGGGCGCCACCGCCGACATCGACGCCTCCGCGCTGCATCCGCACGACATCGTCAAGGCGCGTGTTTACTACATGGAAGGCTACCTGGCTGCCTCGCCCAGCGGGCTCGCGGCAGCATTGCAGGGCAGGGCGATCGCCGCCCAGGCGGGGGTCAAGCTTGCCACCACGCTCAGCGACATGAGCATGATCAACTTCTGTCGCCCCGGCCTGGACGCCATGGTGGGCGATGACCTCGACTTCTTGTTCTGCAACGAGGAAGAAGCCCAGGTCTGGTGTGGCACCACGGACCTGGCGCACATCTGCCAGCACATGGGCCAGCAGGCGCGCACCGTGTGCCTGACGCGCAGCGCCAAGGGCTGTCTGGTGATTGAGGGCGGCAAGATCACCGAGGTGCCCGCGGCACAAGTCAAGGCCATCGACACCAACGGCGCCGGCGACATGTTTGCCGGCGCTTTCCTGTACGCGGTCACGCACGGCCACAGCCACGCGCAGGCCGCGTGGCTGGCCAATCAATGCGCCGGCCGCGTTGTCGCCCAATACGGCAACCGCCTCAGCCACGAGACGATGGGCAGCCTGAAGGCCGCCTTTGCCCAGCACATTGAGCTATAGGTCAAAGCATCATCTGCCCTTCAGTAGCCAAGATAAAAATGCGGTCAACATCCCGGATTGGCTCTGATGTTTAGGGTCTTTGTTCATTGTTTGTTCAGGTTCAAGCGTTAAACTCGCGCCCATGCAGGCCAGGCTGCCAATCTTTTTCAACTCTAAAGGAAACTTTGCTATGACAACACGTCGCGTATTCATGATGCAATCGGTTCTGGGTGCCAGCGCTTTGGCCTCAGGTGTGGCAATGGCTGCGGCCCCCATGGTGGCTGAGACCGATGCCAACGCCAAGGGTCTGGGTTATGTGGCTGACTCTGCCAAGGCTGACGGCAAGAAGTATCCCAAGCACACGGCTGCCCAGTTGTGCAGCAACTGCGCCCTTTATCAGGGTAAAGCGAGCGATGCTGCTGGTGGCTGCCCGCTGTTTGCCGGCAAACAGGTTGCGGCCAAAGGCTGGTGCAGCGCCTGGGCCAAGAAAGCCTAAACGCTCAACTGGGTTCATCCAGTTCATTCAAAACCCACCCTGCGGTGGGTTTTGTTTTTTGGGCCTGGGCAGCCAAGGCAATGCTAAATTTCGGATAATCCGGGCATGAACCCAACTATCAATGCTGACCCGGCCGAGCTGGCCAAATTTTCTGACCTGGCCCACCGCTGGTGGGATGCCGACGGCGAATTTCGCCCACTGCACCAAATCAACCCCTTGCGCCTGGCTTGGATCAATGGTCTGTGCCCGCTCCAAGGCAAAACTGCGCTTGACGTGGGTTGTGGTGGCGGCATCCTGACTGACTCGCTGGCGCGCTCGGGCGCAATGGCCACCGGCATCGATCTGTCCACCAAGGCACTGCGCATTGCCCAACTGCATGCCATGGACGCGCAAACCGACAACGTGCAATACCGCGAGATCAGCGCCGAAGCCATGGCTACCGAGCAACCAGGCGGTTTCGACGTGGTGACCTGCATGGAAATGCTTGAGCACGTGCCCGACCCGGCATCAGTGGTGCAGGCTTGCGCCACCCTGGTCAAGCCGGGTGGCTGGGTGTTTTTCTCCACGCTCAACCGCAACCCCATGTCCTTCGTGCAGGCCATCGTTGGGGCTGAATATGTGCTCAACATGCTGCCGCGCGGCACCCACGAATACGCCAAATTCATCCGCCCCAGCGAACTGGCGGGCTTTTGCCGCCGTGCCGGCCTTAATGTCATGCAGACGCGGGGTCTGTCTTTCAACCCGCTGACCCAGCGCTACTGGCTCAACAGCAACACCAGCGTCAACTACCTGCTGGCCACGCAAAAACCGGCGAGTTTGCCAGCGTGACGGTCCAAGGTGCCCGCTTTGCCAATGTAGAGGCGGTGCTGTTCGACCTGGATGGCACGCTGATCGACAGCGCCCCCGATCTGGCCGCCGCCGCGGACACCATGCGCCTGGCGCGCGGCCTGCCATCCCTGTCGCTGGCGCAGTACCGCCCCATGGCTGGGGCAGGTGCCCGCGGCATGCTGGGCGTGGCGTTTGGCATGACCCCCGAACACGTTGATTACGAGATCCTGCGTGAAGAGTTCTTTTGCAACTACGAGCGCAACCTGACGCAGCGCACCCAGATCTTCGACGGTGTGCCCGAGCTACTGGAGAGTTTTGCCACCCAGGGTGTGAAATGGGGCGTGGTCACCAACAAGTCAGAGCGCTTTACCCTGCCACTGACCGCTTCGATGACCTTGTTTGCCACAGCTGGCGCCATCGTCAGCGGTGACACCACGCCCCACGCCAAGCCGCACCCGGCGCCCCTGCTGGAGGCCGCCCGGCGCATGGGTGTCGATGCCTGCCGCTGCGTCTATGTGGGCGACGATGAACGTGACATCGTGGCTGGTCTGGCGGCCGGCATGGCCACCGTGGCAGTCACCTATGGCTACCTTGGGGCGCAGGCGGACACCAAGCGGTGGGGTGCAAATGCCACAATTAATTGTGTGAATGAATTGCTGCCGCTCTTGCAATTTTCCAGCGCGGCCTAAAATAGCAAACTCAGGGGCTGCACTGGTTTCGACGTGGATTCGGACGCGCGGCAGGGCATGTCGAGCTGAATGGGCTCGTAAAACAGATTCAAAAAAACTAACTGCAAACGACGAACGTTTCGCACTCGCTGCTTAATTGCACGTGAGCCTCACAACAGTCAGCCGATCGGCTGGGCAAGGGTAGCGCAAGCTGTCCAGGCTGTGGGGTAATCTTATTCGGCTGGGCCTGCCTTGGGTAACTTAGGGTGGGTCGAGAAAATAGGTTGCTGGCAATTTGCATAGCGTGCCAC
>JAABQI010000262.1 GCA_011391545.1 Rhodoferax sp. | reverse complement strand
AAAACTCCTGCGCGTTAGGATGGTTGCGAGTTCAAAAACGAAACAGCCGCCATGTCACCAGGGCGGCTGTTACAGGAAGCAGTGAAGGTTGGGGCATGGACTTGATTATGCACGGGCCTTTGTGACAAAACGCTCCGGGGCGGATTCAAGGTTTCTTTGCAACCCCTCGGGTATTCAAGCCAGTGCCGGCGTCTTTTGGAGTTCCTTGACGGCTCGGAGCACGTCGTCCACATGACCTGGCACTTTGAGGCCGCGCCACTCTTCCTTGAGCAGGCCGTCGGCGCCGATCAGGAAGGTGCTGCGCTCAATACCCTTGACTTTTTTGCCGTACATGATCTTGTTTTTGACAACACCGAACATGTGGCACATTTTTTCTTCGGTGTCGGCAATCAGCTCGAAGGGCAGTTCGAGCTTGGTCTTGAATTCTTCGTGGGAGCGCATGTTGTCTCGGGAGACGCCGAATACGGTGGCACCGGCCTTGACAAAATCTTTGTACCTGTCGCGAAACTGCATGGCTTCGGTGGTACAACCGGGTGTATTGTCTTTGGGGTAAAAGTAAAGAATGACTACATGTCCCAGGTGAGACGTGTTGGTGACCCGGATGCCACCAGTAGCAGTAGATTCAAATTCAGGGATGGGTTTGTTGACAACTATCGCCATGTTTCTTCGATCTCGTGTGACAGGATGCGTCGGTCTCTCAAGTCGCGGACACTATCCTTTTAAAGCACTTGTGCGCCCCCGACTGCAAGGCCCGTATTTTACTCCGATTTGACATTCGGGTTCGATAGGGTTATTCACCCATACCAAGCCCAGGACCTGACGCTTTCAGACGGCAGCGTCTTCGATCAGCAGCGCAACGGCGACATGGCGGCCTTCGCCAGCCAGAATGTTGTAGGTGCGACAGGCCGCCTGGGTGTCCATGGATTCAAGGCCAATCTGGCGCTCGATCAGGCCGCGGGTTAGGGTCACCGCCGGAAAACGCAGGCGCGTGCCGCTGCCAAAAATCACCAGTTCGGTTTGCAACTGGGCCAATTGTTCAAAGTGCGCTTCGGACAGGTCTTCAAAGCGTGCGCACTGCCAGTCAAAACGCCGGCCATCCGAGGCAATGACCACGCTGTGGGTCAATTGAACATCGCCCACCTTCACCCAGCCCGTGCCATAAGAGCTGATGGACGGCACGCTGATGATGTCAGGGTGAATTTTCATGGGGCAGGGCTTGTGGTGTGATCGAGATGGGACAGGTGGAACTTGTGGTCAAATTATAGGTTTCGCTCTTTAGTGATCACGCCCGGAGGGACTTTGAAGACCATACGCAAATCAGCCAAACTGGCCAATGTCTGTTACGACATTCGCGGCCCGATCATGGACGCCGCTCGCCAGATGGAAGAAGAGGGTCACAAGATCATCAAACTCAACATTGGCAACCTCGCGGTGTTCGGCTTTGACTCGCCTGAAGAAATCCAGCAGGACATGATCCGCAACCTGCCCAACTCGGCAGGTTACTCGGACAGCAAAGGCATTTTTGCAGCGCGCAAGGCGGTCATGCACGAAACCCAGAAGCAGGGCATCAAGGCCGTCACGCTGGACGATATTTACCTCGGCAATGGCGCCAGCGAATTGATCGTGATGGCCACCAACGCCTTGCTCGACGATGGCGACGAGATCTTGCTGCCATCGCCAGATTACCCTTTGTGGACGGCCGCGGCCAGCCTGTCTGGCGGCACGCCGGTGCATTACCTGTGTGACGAGGCCAATGGCTGGATGCCCGACCTCAACGACATTCGTGCCAAGATCACGCCGCGCACCAAGGGGCTGGTGGTGATCAATCCCAATAACCCGACGGGCGCGCTGTACGCCGATGACTTGCTCAAGGCCCTGGTGCAAATCGCCCGCGAGCACGGCCTGGTGATTTTTGCCGACGAAGTCTATGACAAGGTGCTGTACGACGGTGCCAGGCACACGGCCATGGGATCGCTGAGCGACGATGTGTTGACGCTGACGTTCAATTCGCTGTCCAAAAGCTACCGCTCTTGCGGCTACCGCGCCGGCTGGATGATTGTCTCGGGCGACAAAAAGCCGGCCAAGGACTACATCGAAGGGCTCAACATGCTCTCAAACATGCGCTTGTGCTCCAACGTGCCGGGCCAATGGGCAATTCAGACGGCGTTGGGAGGCTACCAGAGCATCAACGATCTGGTCTGCGAGGGCGGTCGTCTGCGCCGCCAGCGCGACCTGGCGTATGAGCTCATCACCGCGATTCCCGGCGTGAGCTGCGTCAAACCCTTGGCGGCCCTGTACATGTTTCCCAAGCTTGACCCGGTCATGTATCCCATTGCCGACGACCAGCAGTTCTTTCTCGAATTGCTGCAGGAGACCAAGGTGATGCTGGTGCAGGGCACCGGCTTCAACTGGCCGGCACCCGACCATTTCCGCATGGTGTTTTTGCCCCACGAGGACGAGCTGCGCGAGGCCATTGGCCGCATCGCCAAATTCCTTGAAGGCTACCGCAAGCGGCACAGCAACTAACTTATTTTTCGCAAATCAAACTTATGAAACCTATTCAAGTCGGCCTGTTGGGCATCGGGGTTGTGGGCTCCGGCACTTTCAATGTGCTCAAGCGCAACCAGGAAGAAATCCAGCGTCGCGCCGGTCGCGGCATCGAGATCACCATGGTCGCCGACCTGAACGCGGCGCGCGCCCAAGAACTGGTGGGACCGGACGTGACCGTGGTCAACGACGCCCGTGCCGTGATCGCAAACCCCGAGATTGACATCGTGATCGAGCTCATCGGCGGTTACGGCATTGCCAAAACGCTGGTTTTGGAGGCCATCGCAGCGGGAAAGCATGTGGTGACCGCCAACAAGGCCTTGCTGGCCGTGCACGGTACCGAGATTTTTGCGGCGGCATCGGCTAAGGGCGTGATGGTGGCGTTTGAGGCGGCTGTGGCCGGTGGCATACCGATCATCAAGGCGCTGCGCGAGGGGCTCACGGCCAACCGCATCCAGTGGATTGCCGGCATCATCAACGGCACCACCAACTTCATCCTGAGCGAAATGCGCGACAAGGGGCTGGACTTTGCCGTGGTGCTCAAGCAAGCCCAGGCACTGGGCTATGCCGAGGCCGATCCCACCTTTGACATTGAAGGCATTGATGCGGCGCACAAAGTCACCCTCATGTCGGCAATAGCCTTCGGCATTCCGGTGCAGTTCGACAAGGCCTACATCGAAGGCATCACCAAGCTCGGTGCCGCTGACATCAAATACGCCGAGCAGCTGGGCTACCGCATCAAGCTCCTGGGTATTGCCAAGCGCCGGGAGCCCGACGCGACCAATCCCACCGAAGGCATCGAACTGCGCGTGCACCCCTGTCTGATCCCAGCCAAGCGCCTGATCGCCAACGTTGAGGGCGCCATGAACGCCGTGGTGGTGCAGGGTGATGCCGTCGGTACCACGCTCTACTACGGCAAGGGCGCTGGCTCCGAGCCCACGGCCAGCGCGGTGATTGCCGACCTTGTGGACATCACCCGCCTGCACACCGCTGACCCCAAGCAGCGCGTGCCGCACCTGGCTTTCCAGCCCAATGCCATGAGCGATTTGCCGGTGTTGCCGATGGGCGAGGTGGTCACCAGCTACTACCTGCGCTTGCGTGTGGCCGACGAAACCGGTGTGCTGGCCAAAGTCACGGGCATTCTTGCGCAAGCGGGCATCAGCATCGACGCGGTGCTGCAACGCGAGGCCGATGAGATCAGTACCGAAGCGGCTGCCGGACAGCCCCAGGTGCCACAAACCGATGTCATCATCCTGACCCACGACTGCATGGAAGCCCGCATGAACACGGCAATAGCTCAGATGCAGGCGCTGCCCACCGTGCTGGAGCCCATCACCCGCATTCGCAAGGAAGAGTTGGCCTGACATGAAGTACATCTCGACCCGGGGCGATCAAAGCCCCAAGCATTTTTGCGACATCCTGCTTGAAGGCCTGGCGCCCGATGGTGGCTTGTACCTGCCAGAACACTACCCGCAGGTGGACAACGTCGCGTTAAGCCGCTTGCGCGGCATTTACCAGAACCAGGGCTACGCAGATTTGGCCTTTGAGGTGTTGTCGCTCTACATTGACGACATTCCCGCGGCTGACCTGAAGGCCCTGTGCCGCAAGACCTACACGACCGAAGTGTTTGGCACCCCGGAGATCGTGCCCCTGCGCGCGCTGGAAAACGGCATCTGGCTCGAAGCCCTGTCCAACGGCCCGACGCTGGCCTTCAAGGACATGGCCATGCAACTGCTGGGCAACCTGTTTGAATACGAGCTGGCACGTCGCGGCGAAGAACTCAACATTTTGGGCGCGACCAGCGGCGACACCGGCAGCGCGGCCGAATACGCCATGCGCGGCAAAAAAGGCGTGCGCGTCTTCATGACCAGCCCGCAGGGCCGCATGAGCCCGTTTCAGCAGGCGCAGATGTTCAGCCTGATGGATGACAACATCTTCAACATCGCGGTGGACGGCGTTTTCGACGACTGCCAGGACATGGTCAAGGCCGTCAGCAACGACCTGGACTTCAAACGTCGCTACAAGATTGGCACCGTCAATTCGATCAACTGGGCGCGTCTGCTGGCGCAGGTCGTTTATTACTTTGCGGGGTATTTCCAGGCGACAAAAGACAATACGCAAAAAGTAAGCTTCACCGTGCCCAGCGGCAATTTTGGCAATGTCTGTGCCGGCCATGTGGCGCGCATGATGGGCCTGCCCATTGCCCGCCTGGTGGTGGCCACCAACGAAAACGACGTGCTCGACGAATTTTTCAAAACCGGCGTTTACCGCGTTCGTGCCAGCGCCGACACCCATGAAACCTCAAGTCCGTCGATGGACATCTCCAAGGCGAGCAACTTCGAACGCTTTGTGTTTGATCTGCTGGGGCGCGACGGCGCGCGCATCAAGTCGCTTTTTGGCGATGCCCTGGGGCGTGTCGGCTTCTTTGACCTGGAGGCGCACCCCGCCTTTAGCGAGGTCGCCAGGCGCTATGGCTTCGACAGTGGCAAAAGCACCCATGTAGACCGCTTGGCGACCATCAAGGACACTTGGGCGCGCCACGGCATGATGATCGACACCCACACTGCGGATGGCGTCAAGGTGGCACGCGACCACGCGCAGGCGGGTGTGCCCATGATCGTGCTGGAAACCGCGTTGCCCATCAAATTTGCTGAAACCATCGTTGAAGCGATCGGCCGCGAGCCTGATCGTCCGGCAAAATTCCTCGGCATCGAAGCCCTGCCCAAGCGCGTCGTCACCATGCCGGCTGATGTGCAGGCCATCAAGACTTTTATCGCCGGGCATTGCGCATGAAAGTGGTTGGCTTTGCCGGTTTTTCCGGTTCGGGCAAGACCACGCTGGTCGAGCGCCTGATTCCGGCGCTGCGGCTCAAGGGGCTGCGCGTGTCGGTGGTCAAACACGCCCACCACCGTTTTGACATTGACCACGCCGGCAAAGACACCTATCGCCACCGTGAGGCTGGCGCCTTCGAAGTGGTGGTGGCTTCAGACCAGCGCATGGCCCTGATGCGCGAATTCGAGGTGGCCAAACGGCCCACCGTGCACCAGCTCTTGGCCGAGTTGTACGAGGGCGTCGATTGGGTTCTGGTGGAGGGATTCAAGGATTCCGATCTTCTTAAAATAGAAGTGTGGCGCGCTGCTTCGGAGAAGCCCGCGCGCTACCCGCAAGACGACTTCATCACCGCCATCGCGACCGATTCGCCGGATCAATTGCCCACGCCCACACAGTTGCCAGTGCTCGATCTCAATGACCCTGATGCGCTGGTTGACTGGCTGATTTCACAAGCACCGCGCTTTGACTACGATTTCGAGAATCACGCATGACCGCAGCCCGCCCTGGCGCCAAGCCCATGATGCCGCTCGATGATGCGCTGGCGCAATTGCTGGGTCACGCCACCGTGCTGGATGGAATTGAGCAAGTTGCCACTTTCGATGCCGATGGCCGGGTGCTTGCGCAAGATCTGGTGTCTCAACTGCAAGTGCCATCGCAAGATAACAGTTCCATGGACGGCTACGCGCTGCGTTGCGCTGATTTGACCGATCTGACCCAGGTGCTGCCCGTGTCGCAGCGAATCCCGGCGGGAAGCGCGGGAACGCCCCTGGCGCCCAGGACGGTGGCGCGTATTTTTACCGGCGCGCCGATTCCGCCGGGCGCTGATGCCGTGGTGATGCAGGAAGACTGCGATGTGCTGGCCGACGGCAGCGTGCGCATCAAGACACAGCCCAATGCGGGCCAGTGGATACGCTGCGCTGGCGAAGACGTCATGCGAGGTGCTGTCGTGCTGGCAAAAGGTGCGCGCCTGACGCCCGCCGAGCTTGGCCTTGCCGCCAGCATTGGCATGGATGTGCTGAGCGTGGCGCGTCGCCCCAGGGTGGCCCTGTTTTCAACCGGCGACGAGCTGGTGATGCCGGGCACCGTGGCACCGCAGGACATGCCGCCCGGCGCCATTTACAACTCGAACCGATTTTTCCTGAAAGCCCTGTTGGTTCGCCTGGGTTGCGAGGTGACCGATCTGGGTATCGTGCCCGACCAGCGCCAGGCCACCATCGACGCTTTGCGCGACGCTGCTGAGCATCACGATGTGATTGTGACCAGCGGTGGGGTTTCGGTGGGTGAAGAGGACCATATCAAGCCCGCGGTGCAAAGCCTGGGGCATCTGGATCTTTGGCAGATTGCCATCAAGCCGGGCAAGCCGTTTGCTTATGGCCGCGTTGCCAATGCGCACTTTATCGGCTTGCCGGGTAATCCGGTGTCGAGCTTTGTCACCTTTTTGCTGCTTGTGCGGCCATTTCTGCTGAAGCTGCAGGGGGTTTCGGAACCGGCTGTCAAACCCATCGCCATGGCGGCCAATTTCAATTGGCCCAGAGCCGACAGGCGTCGGGAATTTCTGCGCGTCAGGCGCAACGCCGCGGGCGGCCTTGATCTGTTTGCCAACCAGAGTTCAGGTGTCTTGACATCGGCAGTCTGGGGCGACGGTTTGGTGGACAACCCGCCGGGCGGCACCATCGCTGCGGGTGATGTGGTCCGTTTCATTCCTTTTTCGGAGCTGCTGGCATGAAAGTCACGGTGAAATATTTCGCCTCCATCCGCGAAACCATTGGCGCAGGCAGCGAACAGCGCGACACGCAGTCAACGTCGCTGGCCGCCCTGCGCGATGAGCTCATCGCCTTGGGCGGCGGCCACGAAGAGAGTCTGGCGCGCGGCAAGGCGGTGCGCATGGCGCTCAACCAGGTCATGTGTGATGAAAGTGTGGTCCTGGGGGAGGGCGCCGAAGTGGCATTTTTCCCGCCTGTGACCGGAGGCTAGGTTCATGCAGAATACCAGCACGCCCCGGGTTTCCATCCAGACGGCCGACTTCGACCTGAGCGCTGAAGTCGCGGCTTTGCGTGCGCAAGATCCGCGCGTGGGTGCCGTTTGCAGCTTCATCGGCACCGTGCGCGACCGCACCGCGGACGAGCCAGGCGCCATTGCCAGCATGGAACTGGAGCACTACCCGGGCATGACCGAGAAGTCGATCGAGGCCATGATCGACGCGGCACAGCAGCGCTTTGACATTTTTGGCGCCCGCGTCATCCACCGTGTCGGGCTGCTCCGACCGCTGGATCAAATCGTCATGGTGGCGGTCACCTCAAAGCACCGGGGCGAGAGTTTTCAGGCCTGCGAGTTTTTGATGGATTACCTCAAGACGCAGGCGCCCTTCTGGAAAAAAGAACAGACGTCGACAGGCGCACGCTGGGTAGATGCCCGTGTCAGTGATGACGCGGCGCTGGCCAAATGGGGCATTGCCCTTGAAAATACGAGCTTATAAGCCCAACCATTGATTGACATGCAAGACAAGACCCCCGAGACGCAAGCGGCTCACCGCGTTATCAAGAAGTATCCCAATCGCCGTCTCTACGACACCAGGACGTCCACCTACATCACCTTGTCGGAAGTGAAAGACCTGGTGATGCAAAGCGAGCCTTTCGAAGTGGTGGACGCCAAGACCGGGGAAAACCTGACGCGCAGCATTCTGCTGCAAATCATTCTGGAAGCCGAGACCAGTGGCTCGCCCATGTTCACGGCGCCGGTGCTGGAAAGTCTTATCCGTTTTTACGGCCACGCCATGCAGGGTTTTTTGGGGGGTTATCTGGAGAAAAACATCCAGACCCTGATCGACACCCAAACCCGGTTTGCCGAGCAAACCAAGGGCTTCACGCCCGAGATGTGGAAACAGTACACCACCCTGCAGCCGCCGGCGATGCAGGCCATGCTGGGCGGTAGCCTGGAACAATCCAAGTCCTGGTTGGCGCAAATGCAGGAGCAGATGCAAAAGCAGGCCGGGCAAATGTTGGGCGCCTTTGGCATCAACAATACGCCCCCCAAAAAAGGTTGAATTTCTGAATGAATGCTTCCATCACGCCGGCTGCGAGAGCGCCGAAAGTTGGCTTTGTCAGCTTGGGCTGCCCCAAGGCGCTGACCGACTCCGAACTGATCCTGACGCAGCTTAGCGCCGAGGGCTATCAAACCTCCAAAACGTTCGAGGGTGCCGACCTGGTCATCGTCAACACCTGCGGCTTTATTGACGATGCCGTCAAGGAAAGCCTCGACACCATTGGCGAAGCGCTGGCCGAGAACGGCAAGGTGATCGTGACAGGCTGCCTGGGCGCCAAAACGGGCGAGGGCGGCGGCAACCTGGTGCGCCAAATGCACCCCAGCGTGCTGGCCGTGACAGGTCCGCAGGCCACCCAGGAGGTGATGGACGCGGTGCACGCCAACCTGCCCAAGCCGCACGATCCCTTCATCGATCTGGTGCCCAATGCCTTCGGTGTGGCTGGCATCAAGCTCACGCCGCGGCATTACGCCTACCTCAAGATCAGCGAAGGCTGCAACCACCGCTGCACCTTTTGCATCATTCCGTCGATGCGCGGCGATCTGGTGTCGCGACCGATTGGCGATGTGCTCAACGAAGCGCAGGCGCTGTTCGCGGGCGGTGTTAAGGAATTGCTGGTGATCAGCCAGGACACCTCGGCCTACGGCGTCGATGTGAAATACCGCATGGGTTTCTGGAATGGCAAGCCCATCAAAACGCGTTTGTTCGAACTGGCCCAGGCCTTGGGCGAAATGGCGCAAGTGCATGGCGCCTGGGTGCGCTTGCACTACGTCTACCCGTACCCCAGCGTGGATGACATCCTGCCGCTGATGGCATCCGGGCTTATCCTGCCCTATCTGGATGTGCCGTTCCAGCACAGCCACCCCGATGTGCTCAAGCGCATGAAACGCCCTGCCAGTGGTGAGAAAAACATGGAAAGGCTGCTGCGCTGGCGCGAGGCCTGCCCGGACATCGTGGTGCGCAGTACTTTCATTGCAGGTTTTCCGGGCGAAACCGAAGCAGAGTTCGAACATCTGCTTGACTTTATACGCGAGGCGCAAATTGACCGGACCGGGTGTTTTGCCTATAGCCCGGTGGCAGGCGCTGCCGCCAATGACATTGGCGGCATGCTGCCCGAGGCGCTGCGCGAGGAACGCCGCGCCCGCTTTATGGCGGTGGCCGAGGCCGTTTCTGCGGCCAAACTGCAAAAGCGGGTCGGTGCCACAATGCAGATTCTGGTGGACTCGGCGCCTGGGCAGGGAAAAAAAGGCGGCGTCGGGCGCTCTTATGCCGATGCGCCGGAGATCGATGGCCTGGTCAAGCTGCTGCCGCCGGAGAAGATCAGCAAAACCCTGCGCGTGGGCGAATTCACCAAGGCGCGAATCGTCGCGGCGCAGGGCCACGACCTGATTGCCCAGCCATTTTGACGACCCCGGTTAAAATGGCCGTCGCAAGCAACAAAAAAGCCGTTGCAAAGAAGAGAATCTTCGCAACGGCTTTTTATTCAAAACGTCCGGTTTCTTTCATCAAAATGAACCGGAATTCATTTATATTGGTGCCCAGGAAGGGACTCGAACCCCCACGAAGTTACTCGCTAGTACCTGAAACTAGTGCGTCTACCAATTCCGCCACCTGGGCATTTCAGGAAAGAAAGGCATTGTATCAAAAATACCAAGCAAACCAGCGCATTGCTGGAAGAAGTTGAAGGAATAGTCCAAGGGCATCGCGATGGTCACGGCTTTGTGACACGGGATGATGGCGAGGCCGATATTTACCTGCCACCCAACGAGATGCGCGCCGTGCTGCACAAGGACCGCGTCAAGGTGCGCATTGTGCGCAGCGACCGCAAAGGCCGGCCCGAAGGGCGCGTGGTCGAGATTGTGGAGCGCAGCACCCAGGTCATCATTGGCCGTCTGTTGTGCGAGAGCGGCATCTGGATCGTGGCGCCTGAAGACAAGCGTTATGGCCAGGATGTCATGATCCCCAAAGCCGCCACCGGTTTGGCCAAGGTGGGCCAGGTGGTAGTGGTCGAGTTGACCGAGCCGCCGGCGCTGTTCGGCCAGCCGGTGGGTCGCATCAAGGAAGTGCTGGGCGAGATGGATGACCCCGGCATGGAGATTGAAATTGCGGTGCGCAAGTACGATGTGCCGCATGAGTTCTCTGACGCCTGCATTGCGTTGGCCCGGACCTTGCCCGACACGGTGCGCCCGCAGGACAAAAACCAGCGTGTCGATCTGACCGATGTTCCGCTGGTCACCATTGACGGCGAAGACGCACGCGACTTTGATGATGCCGTCTATTGCGAACCCGCCAGGATTGGCCGCGGCAAGTCGGCGGTGGCAGGCTGGCGTTTGCTGGTGGCCATTGCCGATGTCAGCCACTATGTGGAGAATGGTTCCGCGATCGATGTGGACGCCTACGAGCGCGCCACCAGCGTCTATTTCCCGCGCCGCGTCATTCCGATGCTGCCTGAAAAACTGTCCAACGGTTTGTGTTCCCTGAACCCCGAGGTCGAGCGCCTGTGCATGGTCTGCGACATGCTGGTCAGCGAGGACGGCGATGTCACAGCCTACCAGTTTTACCCGGCCGTGATGTGGAGCCATGCGCGCTTTACCTACACCGAGGTGGCCGCCATTCTGGCCAACACCCGCGGCCCCGAGGCGGCCAGGCGCCCGGAGCGCATCACCGATTTGATGAACCTGCATGACGTTTACCGTGCCCTGCTCAAGTCGCGCGAGCGCCGCGGTGCGGTTGATTTTGAAACCGTGGAAACGCAAATTGTCTGCGACGAGGCGGGCCACATCGAGAAAATCGTGCCGCGCACGCGCAACGACGCGCACAAGCTCATTGAAGAGGCCATGCTGGCGGCCAACGTCTGCAGTGCCGACTTCATTGCGCAAAGCAAGCACGTTGGTTTGTACCGGGTGCATGAAGGCCCGACGCCTGAAAAAATAGAACTGTTGCGTAATTTTCTGAAAATCATCGGGGTTGGTTTGAGCGTCAGTGACGACCCTTCCCCTGCTGAATTCCAGGCCATCGCCAAGGCCACCAAGGACCGGCCTGACTCGCAGCAAATCCAGACCATGCTGCTGCGATCCATGCAGCAAGCCATTTACACGCCCGAAAACAGCGGCCACTTTGGCCTGGCCTTTGAGGCCTATACCCACTTCACCAGCCCGATCCGGCGCTACCCCGATCTGCTGGTGCACCGGGTCATCAAGGCGGTTTTGCTCAAGAGCAAGTACCAGTTGCCCATTTTGCCGACACCGGGCGAACAGCACGCCAAGTTGTCCAAACGGCTGGAGAAAAATCTGGCTTCGCGCGTCAAGGAGCCTGCTCAAAAACCGCGCAAGCTCAGTGCCGACATGCAGGCTTGGCAAGCCGCCGGCCTGCATTGCAGCGCCAACGAGCGCCGCGCCGATGAAGCCAGCCGCGACGTGGAGGCCTGGCTCAAGTGCAAGTACATGCGCGATCACCTCGGTGAAGAATTTGCCGGCGTCGTCAGCGCAGTGACCAGTTTCGGCATTTTCGTCACGCTCGACGCCATGTACGTCGAGGGCCTGGTGCACATCACCGAACTCGGTGGCGAGTACTACCGTTTTGATGAAGCGCGCCAGGAGTTGCGCGGCGAGCGCACCGGCATGCGTTATGCGCTGGGCACGCGGGTTCGGGTGCAGGTGAGCCGGGTCGATCTGGATGGCAGGCGCATTGATTTCCGCCTGCTCGCCGAGAACGATGGCTTGCTGCCCCGTGCGTCCAAGGAGCGCGAGTTGGCCTATGAGGGCATCGACCGTAAATTGTTCGCTGACGATGCCAGCGTGGCCAGTGTCGGTCGGCGCAGCCGCAGCCTTACCGAGCCGTTGCCGCGTGCAGGTGCGGCCAAGCGCTCGGGCGGCGCCAAAACGGCTTCGCCTGCCAAAGCCAAGGACAAGGCGCGCAAACCTCGTCGTCGCAGTTGAGAACAACGTGAATCACTTGAAAATCATGACAAAAACAAACAAGGTTGCGCTGGTCACAGGCGCTGGTACGGGTATCGGCAAAGCGGCGGCGCTGGCCTTGCTGGCTGGTGGCTGGCAGGTGGTGCTGGCGGGGAGGCGCTTGCAGCCTCTGCTGGATGTGGTGGCCTTGTCGGGCGCTGGTGAACGCGCGCTGGCCGTGCCTGCCGACGTCGCGCAAGAGGCCTCGGTGGTGGCACTGTTCGATGCCACCGTGCAGCACTTTGGCCGTCTCGACGTGCTGTTCAACAACGCCGGCACCAGTGCGCCACCCGGTGTGCTGCTGGAAGACCTGTCTCTGGCCGATTGGCAAAAAGTGGTCGATGTCAACCTGACCGGCATGTTCTTGTGCCTGCGCCAAGCCTTTCGGGTCATGAAGGCGCAAACCCCGATGGGCGGGCGCATCATCAACAACGGCTCGATTTCAGCCACCACACCGCGCCCGAATTCCATTGCCTACACCGCCACCAAGCATGGCGTGTCGGGCCTGACCAAAACTGCCTCGCTCGATGGTCGCAAGTACAGCATTGCCGTGGGCCAAATTGACATTGGCAACGCCGCCACCGAAATGACGCAACGCATGCAGACGGGTATTTTGCAGGCCAACGGCACGCTGGCCGTTGAGCCGGTCATGGACGTGGCGATTGTGGGTCAATCGGTGCTTTACATGGCCAACTTGCCCTTGCAGGCCAATGTCATGTTCCACACCGTGATGGCCACCAACATGCCGTTTGCCGGGCGCGGCTAAAAAAGTCGCGCTCACGCCGCCAGCGCATGGGCCAGTCGCGAGGCCGTCAGCGCCTGGTCTTGCGGCCAGTGGTCTGCCAACCAGCCATGCTGGTACACGGCCTGGCAGGCGGCATCGAAGGTATCGAGGCCAGCAGCCAGGCGCGCACCGATCAAACCCGCCAGCACATCCCCCGTGCCGCCCGTGGCCAGTCTGGCATTGCCGGTTGGGTTGATGACCGGTACCGCGTTGGCTTGGGCGATCAGTGTGCCGGAACCCTTGAGCACCACGGTGCAGCCGAAACGCCGGGCCAGTTGTTGCGCCGCTGCCATGCGATTCGCTTGAATGTCAGCTGCGCTGCAAGCCAGCAGCCTGGCCGCTTCCAGCGGGTGCGGGGTCAGGATGGTGGCGCGCTGCTGCCGCCCACGCTCGCCCAGCAGGGCTTGCAGCGAGGCGGATTGGGCGATGGCATTGAGGCCGTCGGCGTCAATCACCAGCTGTTTGGCAGACTTTAAAAGTACCGGCAGATGGGCTGCAACCTCAGTGCCGCCACCGCAGCCGCACACCACGCTCATCAAATCCAGTGGCAGGGTGTCCAGATCCCTGAACATCAGGTCAGGCTGCGTGGTGTCGAGTCGCAAGGGCTGGTCGTCCAACAGACTGACAAACACCCGCCCGGCGCCACCGTGCAGCGCGGCGGAGGCCGCCAGCAGCGCAGCACCGGTCATGCCCCTTGCGCCGCCGACCACGATCACATCCCCAAAACTGCCCTTATGGCTGGCATGGGCGCGGCTCGTGGCCAGTGGTCTGCCTGCCAGCCAGGCGCTGGGCGGCAAGGGTGGCGGGGCGCTCGGGTTGGTCTGATCCTGTTGCAGGTCGTCCAGCCAGACGCTTCCGGCCAGGTCGCGGCCCTGTGCGGTGAACAGGCCGGGCTTGAGTGTCAACAGGCTCAGGGTGTGGCTGGCTTTGACATGGCACGTGCTGGAAGCTCCGGTATCGGCCTGCAAGCCGCTGGGCACATCCACCGCCAGCACGGGCGCACCGCAAGTGTTGATCTGATGAATCCAGTCAGCCATCAAGCGGGCAGGCTCGCGCGCTTGCGAGCCGATACCCAGCAGGGCATCGATGCACAAGTCGAATTGCGCAGGCGGACCAGCGACAAATGGCACACCCGCTTCAAGGGCGTTTTGACGGGCGAGGCGTGTGTCGGCTGGCGCCTGCTCGGGCGTGCCCAGCCAGCTCACCAGGGGTTGCTTGCCCCAGCGTCTCAAATGCAGGGCGGCCTCGATGCCGTCGCCCCCATTGTTGCCCGGGCCGGCCGCAATCCAGATGCGTTGGGCGTGGGGGGCGATGGCCAGTGCCAGCCTGGCCACGGCCAGGCCGGCGCGCGCCATCAGGGTGTGTTCAGGCAGGGCTTGCTGCAAGCGGTCCTCAAGTAGCCGCGTCGCCGCCAAGTCATGCAGCGCTTGCTGGTGTGCGAAGTTGACCGGGCGCATGGCAAAACTCAACGCAAATCGTCAGAACTCAAAGCACTCGCCTTCGCGGGCCAGGCGGTAGATGGGGTCGCCTGCCTGACGCGGGTGTTCCGCGATGGCCTCGGCAAAGGCCGCCTCCAGCGCATCGTCGCTGCGCGTGGGTTCATGGTGGGTGCAAAACAGGTTTTTGACCCCGGCTTTCTTGGCGTATTCGATGCTCGAATGGTAGGTGCCATGGCCCCAGCCAATCTTGTCCGGGTATTCGGCCGTGGTGTAGGAGCAATCTGCGATCAACACATCCACCCCCTTCATGGCCCGCAACAGGTAGTCGCCTCTGGCCTCTACCTCTTGCTGCAACTGGGCAAAACCCGCATCGCCCGGGGTGAGGTGGTTCAGGGGCGGCTCGTGGTCGCCGGTAAAAAACAGGGATTTGCCGTTTTCTTCAATCCGGTAACCAAAGTCCACCACAGGATGGCTCATCAGAAAAGGTGTGACCGTGGCGCTGCCGATCTGAATGCTTTGATCGGGCGCCAAAGTGACGTATTCGATGCGCGCCTTCATTTCTTCCTCGCGCACCGGGAAGTAGCTGTACTGAAGCTGCACCGCCATGACCTGCTCGATCCCCTTGCCGGCGATCGGATCATAGGCACCATGCAAACGCATGGTGTTGCCCGCGATAAAGTTCGGCAGGAAAAAAGGCAAGCCCTGAATATGGTCCCAATGCGAATGGGTGATCAGCACATTGGCGGTCACCGGCAATTCGTTGAGCAGGGTTTGGGACAGCGGAAAAATGCCGGTGCCGGCATCGATGATGATGAGCTCGTTGTTGTCGGTGCGGATTTCAATGCACGTGGTGTTGCCGCCATAGCGCATGGTGTTGGGGCCGGGCGAGGCGATGGAGCCACGGACTCCCCAGAATTTGACTTTCATGCCGTACCTCTAAAGTGTGCGATCCGCAGACATGCCGCGAACCCGAATGGCAAGCTGTTGATTCATGTCAGGATTTGCACAACGCATAGGGTGCTGATCGTACCGCCAAAAGCCTCAGACAGCCCTGATTTGGCAATTGATCCGCCGGCAAAAAAAGGAATCCGGCAATACAACACTAAAATTGCGGCGTTGGTGCTCGCGTCGTGGTTCACACGCCGCAGTTCAACGGGAAGCAGGAGGGTGAAGCTTAACCAAGCAAACCTAACCTGCGCTGCCCCCGCAACGGTAAGTGGACGCATCTCTTTGATGCCGCTTTGATCATTGCCACTGAGCGTTATGAACACGCGCTTGGGAAGGCGACCAAGGTTGATTCCACCAGCCCGGATACCGGCCAACACGGTGGCTGCGCGCGCAAGTGCGCAACCGTGACGCTCATGCACTGTCGGGGACGACGGTGAGGGCTTTTTGATGGTGTATTCCTAACTATGAAAAATTGTTCTTCTTCCAGTCGCGGTCGCGCTTCTCTGCGCTTGTGCGCCTCCGTTGTGGCTGTTTTTGCTGTGTTTCCGGTGCTGGCGCAGACTGCCACTCTTCAGGAGGTGGTGGTGACGGCCAGCCGCAATGAGCAGTTGCTCGGCTCCGCCTTGCCACACACCAGCGTGATCAGCCGTGAGGACATCGAACGCTCCCAGGCCATCGATCTGGTCACGCTGCTGCAACGCGAGGCCGGCTTGCAGCGTACCCAGAATGGTGGCATCGGAACGGTTTCGAGCGTGTTCATGCGCGGGGCGCCCGCGCTGCAAACCCTGGTGCTGATCGATGGCGTGCCGCAAAACAAACAGGACGCCTCTGGTTCAGTCAGCTTGGAGCATTTGATGCTCGACAACATCGAGCGGGTCGAGATCGTGCGCGGCAACGTGTCTGCCATTTATGGCTCGGGCGCCATTGGCGGTGTCATCCAGATATTTACCAAAACGGGTAGCCGCGAGCCTTCCGCCAACGTCTCACTGAATGTCGGGCCTCGCGCATCGCGCAAAATTTCTGGCAGCGCGAGCGCCAGCCTGGGCGCCACAACGGTCAGTGCCGGGCTCTCGCGCATGACAACCGATGGTTTTTCAGCCATCGATACCACCCAGTTTCCTGGTGCCAACCCGGATGTCGATGGTTATCGAAACACCAGCGGCAATCTGTCGCTGGTGCAAAAACTCTCCTCCGCGCACAGTTTCGGACTGCGGTTCATGCAGTCGGATGCCGACACCGACTACGACAATGCCTATGGCGCTCCTGCCGATATTCAGACATCCAGCATCCGCTTGCGCCAGACCACGCTGTTCACCGACAACACCTGGGGCAAGTGGCGGAGCCGTTTATCGCTCAGTGAACAGTCTGATAAAAGTACCGGCCAGGATGACGGCCTGTACGGCTCCAACGATGGTTTCACGACCCAGGTCACCGTGCTGCGTTGGGTCAATACCGTGCCACTGGGTGAGGACTGGCGGGCCAGCGCCGGACTTGAGCAGCAGCGCCAGCATGTGGCGACCAGCAGCGATTCTCCTTACGCTGCGACTTATGAAGAAGACCGTGACAGCCGTGCCTTGTTCGCGGGCCTGGAAGGCCAATTTGGCAAGGGCAGCGTTCAGCTCAATGTGCGTCATGACAAGGTCGGTGATTTGAGTGAGAGCACTGGTTTCCTGGGCTACGGCTACCCGGTGACGGCGCATGTCAAAGTGACGGCGAGCCTCTCGAGCGCCTTTAACGCGCCACCGCTGGGCTACCTGTACGCGCCCGGTTACGGCAACCCCCTGCTCAAACCCGAGCGCGCCCGCAGCCAGGAGCTGGGCGTGCAATACGAACAGGGCCGGCAGTGGGTGCGCGCCAGCTATTTCGACACGCGCATTGAAGACCAATTGAATTACGACTTCGTCACTTATGCCTTTGCCAACATTGGTCGCACCCGAAATTCGGGACTGGAGTTGTCGTACCGGGGCAGTGTGGGTGCCACAGATGTCCGTGCCAGCCTGACCGTGCAAGACCCGGTGAATGAACTCAACAACCAGCGCTTGTTGCGTCGTGCCGCAACCCTGCTGTCAATGGGCGTTTCTCACCCGGTGGGGGCATGGCGCCTGGGTGCCGACCTGCAGTTCAGCGGCGATCGACCCGACGCCTACAGTGATCCGGCTACTTTCAGTACAGTCAACACCACACTGGAGGCATATGCTGTGCTCGACTTGTCGGCGTCGTATCAGGTGTCGCCCACCGTGCTTCTCAAGGCGCGGCTGGACAACGCCACCGATGAAAAGTACCAGACGGTGTATGGTTACAACCAGCAGCCACGCAGCCTGTACGTGGGCCTGACTTGGGCTCCTAAACTTTGATCCGCCGGTTTTTATGATTGTCAAAGTCCATCGATGAGCCAAGCACTCGCCCACGAGATGTCCCCTCGGCGCATCGTCTGCCTCACCGAGGAAACCACCGAGTGGCTTTACCTGCTGGGACAGGAGAGCCGCATTGTCGGCATCTCTGGCTACACGGTGCGGCCGCAGCGGGCGCGGATTGAAAAACCGCGGGTGAGCGCCTTCACCAGCGCCAAGATCGACAAGATCCTGGCACTGGAGCCAGACTGTGTGCTGGGCTTTTCCGACATGCAGGCCGACATTGCCAGTGCGCTGATTCGGGCTGGCGTTCAGGTCACGGTGTTCAACCAGCGCAGCGTGGCCGAGATTTTCTCAGTCTTGTACCAGGTGGCGGCAATGGTCGGGCAGGGCGAGCGGGGCTTGATGCTCATTGCCGACATGCAGCAGCAACTGGCTGCCATAGCCAAGGCAGCCGCCGGCTTGCCCCGTCGCCCCAAAATCTATTTTGAAGAGTGGGATGTGCCCCACATCAGCGCCATCCGCTGGGTGTCCGAGCTGATCGGCATCGCGGGGGGTGACGACATCTTTCCGGAGCTGGCCGGGCAATCGCTGGGCAAGCACCGCATCATTGCCGACAGCCATGAGATCGTCCGGCGCGACCCCGACATCATCATCGGCTCCTGGTGCGGCAAGAAATTTCGCCCTCAAAACGTGGCGGCGCGCGCGGGTTGGAGCGAGGTGACGGCCGTCAAGACCAGGCAACTGTTCGAGATCAAGTCGGCCGACATCCTGCAGCCCGGCCCGGCCGCGTTGACCGACGGCGTGGCGCAACTGCACAGCATCGTCATGGCCTGGAGTCAGGCGCATGGCTGAGCTCACAGTGACGACGTCAAACTCATGCTCCTCCAAGTATGGTCTTTGGGCTGATTTGGCGGTCGTGCCATGAAGTACTTTCATCGCGCCCTGGCGTTCGCAATTTTGATGGTCTTCGGTGTAGCCCATGCCTACCAGGTCACCGACGACCGCGGTATGTTGATCAGTTTTGAGAAACCACCCCAGCGCATTGTCAGCCTGCTGCCGTCCCTGACCGAGACGGTGTGCGCTCTGGGTCAATGCCAGAAACTGGTGGCGGTGGACCGATATTCCAACTACCCTGACAGCGTCAAGAAACTGCAGCGAGTCGGCGGTGGGCTGGACCCCAGCATCGAGGCCATTGTGGCGCTCAAGCCCGACGTGGTGCTGATGGCCACCTCGTCGCGGGTTGGTGAGCGCTTGCAGGCGCTGGGCATCAAGGTGGTCGCGCTGGAGCCCAAAAACCACGCCGACGTCAAGCGCGTGTTGGGCACGTTGGGCGTGTTGCTGGGCTCCAGCGCGGCGCCGCAGGTCTGGCAGGCCATCGAGGTCAGCATGGCCTCTGCGGCGCAGTCGCTTCCTGTGCAAAGCAGGTCGATCCGGGTCTATTTTGAGGTCAACCGTGCGCCCTATGCGGCCGGTGAGGCATCGTTCATCGGCGAGACCCTGACGCGTCTGGGCGTGCAGAATATCGTCCCTGCCAGCCTCGGGCCGTTTCCGCTGCTGAACCCGGAGTTCGTGGTGCGCGCCAACCCGGACGTGATCATGGTGGGTGACATCAATTTTGCCGGCATGGCCGGGCGCCCGGGATGGGACAACATTCGCGCCATTGCGCGCCAGCAGGTGTGCATCTTCACCCCCGCGCAGGCTGACATGCTGGTGCGGCCCGGCCCGCGCATGGCCGAGGGTGCGCAGTTGATGGCGCAATGTTTGCTGAAGGTGCTGCCATGACCGATGTGGGCCGGCAACTGCGCCTTGCCTCCAGGCTGGAGCTGGGGTTGCTGCTGGCCGGCCTGCTGCTGCTGTTGCTGGGCGCCAGTGTCGGCAGCACCGGTTTCGAGAGCGTGTTGCAAGCCTGGAACGACCCGCTGGCGCTGCAAATCGTCCGCGACATCCGCCTGCCGCGCACGCTCGGTGCCTGGGCCGCCGGCGCCCTGCTTGGGCTGGCCGGCGCGCTGGCACAGGGGCTGTTTCGCAACCCGCTGGCCGACCCTTATTTGCTGGGCAGCGCCTCGGGGGCCTCGCTGGGCGTGGCGCTGGCGCTCATTCTGTTTGGCGTGTCGCCCTTCGCTTCCGAGTGGCTGGTGCGCCTGGGACTGACCGGTGCGGCGTTTGCCGGCGCGGTCGGCGCGGTCTTGCTCACGCTGGTGCTGGCGCAGGGCGTGCAGCACACGCTGCGCCTGTTGCTGGCCGGTGTCATCGTTGGTGTGGTGCTGGGCGCCATGACGTCGCTGGTGATGCTGATGAGCCCGGAGGTGATGCAATCGATGCAGGCGTTCATGCTCGGCAGCACCGGTTTTGTCGGCTGGAGCGCCTGGGTGTTGATGGTGCTGGTCTGGCTGGCCTGCATGGCGGTGGCCTGGCTGCTGAGCCCGGTGCTCGACGGCCTTTCGCTGGGTGAGGCCACCGCTGCCAGCCTGGGCCTGCCGCTGGCGCAAATGCGCGCCGCCCTGGTCGCGGTGCTGGCCCTGGCCACCGGCGCCGCAGTGGCGCAAACCGGCTTGATCGCCTTTGTCGGCTTGGCGGCGCCGCACCTGGTGCGCTCGGTCACCAAGACCACGCATCGGCGCCTGATTTTTCTCTCCAGCCTGATGGGCGGCGTGCTGCTGATGGCCGCCGACGTGCTGGCTCGCGGTTTGCTGGCGCCGCAGGAGTTGCCGGTGGGGGTGCTCACTGCGGTGCTGGGTGGCGGCTACCTGCTGTGGCTGATGCAGCGCAGCACGCGCTCGGTTTCGGGCACCGGCCTATGAGCGGCTTGATGCCTGCCCCGGCGCTTCAGGCCAGCCGCATCAACGCCAAACTGGGCGATGCGCACATCTTGCATGACATTGATCTGGTCCTGCCCGCCGGGCGCTGGTGCAGCATCGTCGGCCCCAACGGCGCTGGCAAATCGACGCTGCTCAAGGTGCTGGCCCATCTGTTGCCGCACACCGGCCGCATCACTTTGCTGGGTCAACCGCTTGTCACTTTGCCGGCCAGAGTGCGGGCGCAACAACTGGCGTGGCTGGGGCAAAACGAGGTTACCGGTGACGACCTGACCGTGTGGGATGTCGCCATGCTGGGCCGCCTGCCGCACCAGGCCTGGCTGGCCGCGCCCAGCGCCGCCGACCATGTTGCGGTCGAGCAAGCCCTGCGCGCCACGCAGGCCTGGGAATGGCGCGGGCGCACCTTGGGGCAACTTTCGGGCGGCGAACGCCAGCGCGTGCTGCTGGCGCGCGCGCTGGCGGTGCAGGCGCAAGTGCTGCTGATGGATGAGCCGCTGGCCAACCTGGACCCGCCGCACCAGGCCGACTGGCTGCACATGGTGCGTGATTTGATTGCCCAGGGCAAAACCGTGGTCAGCGTGCTACATGAGATTTCGATGGCGCTGCATGCCGACGACATGGTCATCATGGCGGCCGGGCGGATCACGCACCAGGGTGCCTGTGCGGATGCCGCCACGCACCGGGCTTTGGAGACGGTGTTTGATGGCCGTATTGCCATCCATGCGCTGGCCGGGCAGTGGCTGGCGTTGCCCAAATGATGGTGCGGGGGCGCCTTGCCTTTGGCTGGACACAGCGGGTGCTGGAAGCCCTTTGACACACCAATGTTTTCATTCATCAAGCTCAGGGCTGCTCAATTTCCAGCATGATCTCGTTGCGACGGAACATGGGCAGGGTCCATGGCGGGTTGTAGCGTGCCAGTTGCGGGCTGCCGATGGACTTGATCTTTTGTGAGGCCAGCCACGCCACCAGTTCATCCGTTTTTTGCTGAATTTTGGCCTCGGTGTTGAAGCCCGAATAAGTCAACACCGCCCAGGTTTTGGCGGGGACTTCGCGCAAGGTCACGGCCGGGTTGTTGGGCTTGGGCAGGCTGGCCAGTGTGTACTGGCTTGGCATCACAAAATGCATGCGCCAGCGCGTTGCGCCTTGCATGGCTGGCATGCCGTCGCTGCCCGCAGCCTGGCTGGTCAGCGGCTCCATCGCCACCGGTGCCGTCATGGCGATTTTTTGTGATTCCGGGGCCAGTGGCTCCATCGTCACCGGCGCTGTCATGGCAATCTTCTCGGAAGCGGCGTCCGGGCTTGGTGACACCAATTGGTTGTTGCCAAAAATATAGTCGGCAATGGCCCTAAACCCCTTGCCGGAGGCGGCGTCCATGTCGCCCTCTACCGTGGTCTCTGCGATCACGAATGCAGGATAGCGGCGCAGTTCAATCTTGCCGTGTTGGGACAAAACTTCAAATTTTGGTTCCTCGGTTGCCATCGCGGCACCTCCAGGTAGCACCAGGGCCACCAAAAAAAAGAGTCGGTGTATTGCATTCAATCGGCGTTGGCGACGGGCGCCCCTTCGGTAGGGTCGGTCGCCGCGGGGGCGAGTTGTTGGCTGTCTTGCGCCGGGCGGCACATTTGTTCGCCGTCCCATTGTTGGCCGCACCAGCAGCGCCCCTGGGAGTCGATCAGGCAAGTGCCAGTGCCGCAGCAGCGGGTGTCTTCGGTCATGTTCGCGTCCTCAATAAGGTTTCGGATGACCAAAATGCTAACAGCATGCACCCACAAAACCGGGTGAAGTGGTTATCAGCGGCTCTTTTGTTCTTCCCGGGCGGCAGCGAACGGGGGTATTGGGGACCGCCTCAGACGCGCTACGCTTTGTGATATCGGCCACCTGGCTTGGCCCGCATGACCCATCCCAATCGCCAAGCGCCAACCCATCACAGCATGTCCCATCAGCCCCGGCTTTTTGGTTGCGGGGTTTTGGCTTTGAAGTCGCAATAGGGCGCCACTGCGCAGTCCCAGCATTTGGGCGTGCGCGCCTGGCAGACGTAGCGGCCCAGCAAAATCAGCCAGTGGTGGGCGTGCACGCGGTAGGGCTCGGGGATGCGCTTGAGCAGCTTTTTCTCGACGTCCAGCGGCGTCTTTCCCGGCGCCAGCCCGGTGCGGTTGCTGACCCGAAAAATGTGGGTGTCCACCGCCATGGTCGGCTCGCCAAAGGCCACGTTGAGCACCACATTGGCCGTTTTGCGACCCACGCCGGGCAGCGATTCCAGCGCCTCACGGGTGCGCGGAACCTCGCCGTTGTACCGGTCGACCAGCATCTGGCAGGTTTGCAGCAGGTGTCTGGCTTTGCTGTGGTACAGGCCGATGGTCTTGATGTAGCCCTCCAACCCCTCCAGTCCCAGCGCCAGCATTTTCTGCGGCGTGTTGGCCACCAGGAACAGGCTTTGCGTGGCCTTGTTGACACTCACGTCGGTGGCCTGGGCTGACAGCAGCACGGCGGTCAGCAGTTCAAACACGCTGCTGAATTTGAGCTCGGTTTGCGGCTGCGGGTTGGCTGCGGCCAGGGTGGCAAAAAAGTGTTCGATCGCGTTGGCGTTCATGATTTCAATTTCAAGTGTTAAGGCAAGCGCAACAACCGCTGCAGGGTTGAATCTTCGGTGACAATTTGACTTCCATTCATCCGAGCTTATCCCATGCAATTTGCCACCCGACTCGACGCCATCGAAACCTCCGCCATCCGTGAGCTTTTCAAGCTGCTGGGCAAGCCCGGCATCATCAGCTTTGCCGGCGGTTTCCCGGACCCCGCGCTGTTCGACGCCGAGGGCATTGCCCAGTCCAGCGCCGCGGTGCTGGCGAGCAACCCCGGCCCGGTGCTGCAATACGGCGCCACCGAGGGCTTTCAGCCGCTGCGCGAAGGCATCAGTAAGTTCATGGCCGGCAAGGGCAGCACGGTGGCACCGAATGGCCTGATCGTGACCACCGGCAGCCAGCAGGCGCTTGACCTGATCGGCAAAACCATGATCTCGCCCGGCGACACCGTGATTGTGGAGGCGCCCACCTTCCTGGCCACCATCCAGTGTTTCCGGCTCTACGGCGCCCACATCATCGGCGCACCGATTGATGCGGATGGCGTCGACGTGGACAAGCTCGAAGCCCTGATCGACGAGCATAAGCCGAAGCTGGTGTACCTGATCCCCACCTTCGGTAACCCGAGCGGCGCCACCCTGAGCCTGGCGCGGCGCAAGCGTATTCTGGAAATTGCCGTGCGCACCCAAACGCTGATCGTGGAAGACGATCCCTATGGCGAGCTGTACTTTGATGCGCCACCGCCGCCCAGCCTGCTGGCCTTGAGCGACAGCGTTCCCGGCAGCCGCGACTGGCTGGCGCATTGCGGCAGTTTCAGCAAAATACTGAGCCCCGGCTTGCGCGTGGGCTGGATGATTGCACCGCCCGAATTGCTGGCAAAAGCCACCATGTGCAAGCAGTTCAGCGATGCCCACACCAGCAATCTGACGCAGGCCATCTGCGCCCACTACCTGACGTTGAACCGATTAAATGACACGCTGGCCGTGGTGCGTAAAACCTATGCGGAGCGCGCGCGTGTCATGGCCGAATCCTTGCGCCGTGAACTGGGGGATGCGATTGAATTCAATCAGCCGAAGGGTGGCATGTTTTTCTGGGCCAGGCTCACCGGTGCCCATGGCAAGCCGGCCAATGCCGCCGAATTTGCCAAGCGCGCCATCGACAAGCTGGTGGCCTTTGTGCCTGGCGCGCCGTTTTACGCGCACGACCCCGATCCGGCCACGCTGCGCCTGAGCTTTGCGACCGCAGATGTGGTGAAGATCGAAGAGGGTGTTGCGCGCCTCGGGCAGGCCTTGGTTTAACGCGGGGCGTGCCTGTCTTTTAAGCCCTCAGGTGTTGGGGTTCGTCGCATGGGTGATCAGCAGACGAGTGGCTTTTTCAACGTGTTCCACCGCGCGGCGCAGCGCCCTGGCGGCGCGCAGATGGGCATCCATGCGCGTCACCGGCACCTGGCCCACGGCACCGGCCACCAGCAACTGGTTCTTGAGGGTGTCGTAGCAAGCGAGGAACTCGGCGGCTGCGGCGTCCAGTGAAGCCAGGGCTGGCGGCGCATCAAGGCTGCACAGATTCAACAACACCAGCGCGCTTTGTCTGAAGGCGGTCTGCTCGCCTGACAGTGGCGCGTCCAATGCGCCTGCTTCCAGCCAGGCTTGCGCGCCTTCACAGGCCAGGTCGGCGGCGCTGTCATGATCGCGCGCCAGGCGCAAAATGCTTGTCAGTCGCTCGGCGCTGTCGGGCGACATGCCGGCGCGGTTGAGTTGCACGATGAAATCGGCAATGGCCTGGTTCAGGCGCGTCACGCTGGACGACTGGGTGACCAATGTCGGGCTATCCGGCAAGGTGAATGCCGTCTGCACGACTCCCACGGCCAGTTGCCCCATGCGCTGCACCTCGCGCTGCAGGGCATCGAGCGCCAGCGCGGGCACGGCGAGCACGTTTTTGTCCAGGTAAAGCGGTCGCGCGGTGTCTTCATCGGTCGCCTTGAAGCGGGTTTCCAGATAAGCCGTCATGCGCGTGGCCAGCGGCCAGATCAGCGCCACGCCGAGCAGGTTGAACACCGTGTGAAACAACGCCAGTTTGGCGGCCGGAGCTGACGCCAGGCCCAGCCAGTCGCGCAGCACGGACAAAAAGTCGATCAGCCAGGGCAGCAGGATCAGCGCCACCACACCCGTGAGCAGGTTGAACAAAATGTGCGCGGCCGCCGCCCGTTTGGCGTTGGGCGTGGCGCCGATGGCCGCGATCAGCGCGGTCACGGTGGTGCCCACGTTGGCGCCGATCACCACCGCCGCCGCGCCCTGGGCGCTGAGCAGGCCGCCCTGGGCGGCTGTGAGCGCAATGGTCAGGGCGGCGCTGGAGCTTTGCATCACCACGGTCAGAAAAATGCCGATGCCGACCTGCATCAACGTGTCGAGCGCGCCGTGGCCCTCGGGCAGGTGAAAGTCGGTGGCGAGCGCTGAAAAAGTCACCTTGAGCATGTCGATGCCCAGAAACAGCACGCCAAAGCCGGCCAGCGCCATGCCGATGGCGCCGCGGCGCTGGCCAACACCGCTCAGGCGCATCACCATGCCGATGCCGATCAGCGGCAAGGCCAGCGCTTCGATCTGGAACTTGAGCCCGACCAGGGCCACCAGCCAGCCGGTCATGGTGGTGCCCACGTTGGCGCCAAACAGCACCCACACGGCCTGCGACAGGTTGAGCAGGCCGGCGTTGACAAAGCCGATGGTGGCCACCGTGATCGCGCTCGACGACTGCACCACCGCGGTCACCACCATGCCCGAGGCCAGTCCGCGCAGGCGGGTCTGGGTGGCGTTGATCAGAATGCGCTCCAGTGCCGGACCTGCTGCCAGCTTCAGGCCGTCGGTCATGAGCCCCATGCCAAGCAGAAACAGGCCGACGCCACCGGCCAGTCCACCCAACAGACCAAGGTTGCTCATGCCGGCATTTCCTGGAACAAATGCACCCTGTTGCGGCCCTCGTCCTTGGCCTGGTACATGGCGGCATCGGCCCACTTCAAAAGAACATCCGTGGGCGCCTGCTCAGCGGAAAAAACCAAAACGCCAATGCTGACCGTGCAATGGTGCGTGATGCTGGCCCCGGCCCCGGCCCCGGCAGCAGGCTGACGGGCGAGCGCATAGGGCCGGGACAGCTCCTTGCGGATTTTTTCAGCAATGCCCAGCGCCTGCCCGGTGGCCTCGGGCTGTGCCTTGCCGAGCTCCGGGATCAGCACGACAAACTCATCGCCGCCAAAGCGCGCCACAGTATCCATGCCGCGGACACATTGTTTGAGCCGAATGGCAACCTCGACCAGCAAGGCGTCGCCGAGGGCGTGCCCATGGCTGTCGTTGAGCGGCTTGAAATTGTCCAGATCCAGGAACATCAGGGCACTGTAATCGCAGCGGCGCTGGCTGGTCGAAATGACCTGGCGCAAGCGGTCCTCCAGCAGACGGCGGTTGGGCAGCAGCGTCAGGTCGTCGTAAAAGGCCAATTGCCGGATGTCGTTTTCGAGCTTTTTGCGCTCCGTGAGGTCGTGGATGGCCACATGGATGGCGGGCTCGCCGTCGTAGTCAATGGCGGTGCCCTGAACCTGAACGGTGATCACCGTGCCGTCGAGCTTGAGAAAGCGTGACTCGGTGGCCGGTGCAATGGCCTCCTGCTGGATGATGCTTGCCATGCGCGCTGTCTGAGCGGCCAATTCGTCCGGGTGGATCAGATCGCTGGTTTTTTTGGCCAGCAGCGCGCCAGCATCAGAGGCGCCAAACAGCTTGATGGCTGCCGGGTTTGCATAGATGATTTTTCCCAGGCGATGCACCAGAATGGCCCCGGGCGACCATTCGATCAAGGTGCGGTAGCGGTCTTCGCTTTGCCGCAGCGCCAGCGCCTGTGTTTTTAGACTGTTGCGGGTTTCATGAAGTTGCTTCAGGCGCAGCTTGAAGATCCGCACCACATAAACAATCAAAGCAGCCGACAGCAAGACGATGATGATCTGGTGAACGGCGTACACCGCTGTGGACGGCGCGAACTGAGTCGGCAGCCATTGCTTTTTCTCGGCCAGCCACAACACCAGGCTGGCTGCCACGGTGAGCCCCGTCATCAGCTTGGCGGAGCGGACACTGACGAGCCACCCCGTTAATAAAATCATGACCGGATAAACCACCATGACGGGCGACTGCAGGGCACTGGTAAAAATGGCGATGCCAGTGACTGCGATCCAGAAGCCAACCATCACCAGCTTGATGGCGGCGTTGATCCTGCGAACTGAAATCAAATACCAGGCGGTCAGACCCAACAAAAAAATGGCAGCTGGACCCAGCACATTCACCGGAGAACTCGTCAGGACCGGGCGCAAGGCCAGCAAGGTGAAGATCGGACCCAACAACAGGGCCGCCACGATGTAGCGCAACAAGGGCAGCAGGGTTTGCCGCGCCTTCAATAGGTCGAATGTATCGGGCGCGGCTGACGACCGCTCGCTCACGATGTCATTGTTTTTTTTCACTGCCCAGCCCCGCAAGAATAGTGGTGTGTCCACTCAAGTGTAGTGTTGACCACCGGGCCAAGTTTAACAACGGGACACGCCGCAGTGGTGGCTGCCAGCTTGCGGGCCGGGATGGGCTGAAGCTGCGGTGGCTATACTTTGCCGATACCCACAATGGCTCCGTTGGATAATCAGCAACCATCATGTTCGAAGAACTCAGCCGCTTGCTGGCTGTCAATGGCGACATTGCCCATGGTTATTGCCTGAGTTGGATTTGCCCTTGATGGGCCAGCCTCTTCAGCTCGCAACTCCCACCAGAGTTCAATCATGAACGAAAACGACCTGATCTACAGTTTCGCCAAGGCGCATGTCATCGAGGCTTCAGGCCTGATTGCGCTGATGATGCCGCAGACGCTGGGCGCCGGGGTTGCCGTGAAGGCCATGGACGGCCGTTACACGCTGTCCAACCAGGTCATGCAAGGCTATTTCGGCAAGACCCCACAGCAGTTCGAAAGTCTGACCGATGCCGATCTGTTTCCTGCCGAAGTGTTGGCGCAACTGCAGCAATCCGATGCGCAAATCCTGGCAGGTGCCGCCACCTGCAGCGACCAGCTTGATTGTTGGGTTAACGGCAAGTCCCTCCAATGCCTGTGGTTCAAGTTCCCGGTGCATGGCACGGATGGGCAACTCCTGTTCATCGGAGTCGCCATGCTCGACACCGCGCGCATGGGCAATATCGACAAAATGCAGAAGTCGCTGGAACTCTTGCAGAACACCAACCAGGAGTTGCAGAGAACGCTGATCGAACTGTCCAAACTGGCCAGCACCGACAAGCTCACGGGAGCCTGGAACCGGCGCCGCCTCGAAGAGGCTCTGGTCAATGAAATGGACCGGCTCAAGCGCTACGACCATCCTCTGAGCATGCTCATTGTCGACATTGATTTTTTCAAAAAAGTCAACGATGAACATGGCCACAGCGTGGGGGACCAGGTGCTGGTGAAGCTGGCCAATGTGTTGCAGGCAAGCCTGCGCGCATCAGACACGCTGACGCGGTGGGGCGGCGAAGAATTTGTGGTGCTGTGCCCCAACACCACGCTGTCGACCGTGGCGATGCTGGCGGAACGGCTGCGCGAGTGCATCGCCAAAACCACTTTTCCCGGTGTGGGGCAAGTGACGATCAGCGTGGGTGTGGCCGAGTGCATGGTGGGAGAGGCCTGGGAGAACTGGTTCAAGCGCGCCGATGCGGCACTTTACCGGGCCAAAGCCTGTGGCCGCAATCAGGTGCAAATTGCACCGGAAACCCCCCAACGCGGTGGTGCTGGAGAAAACGTGGCCGCCAATTTCGTGCGTCTTTCCTGGCATGCGGCCTATGAGTGCGGCAACCCGGTGATCGATGAACAGCACCGCGGCCTTTTTGCCGATGCCAACCATCTGCTCAGCGCCGTGCTGTCAGCCCGTCCCGAATCAGAGGTGGCTGAGTTGGTCAATACCCTGGTCAGGGATGTGGTGCAGCATTTCAAGGACGAAGAAGTCATCATCCGCGCAGCGGGCTATCCGAAGGCTGCAGAGCATGCGGCCATTCACAGCGCGCTGGTTGACAAGGCGGTGGTGCTCGTCAAGCATTTTCACGACGGCACGCTGGCAATTGGCGAACTGTTTGAATTTTTGGCCCACGACGTGGTGGCCCGGCACATGCTCGGCGCCGACCGGGCATTCTTCGCCTACCTGCTGGCGAAACCGAATTCTTGAACGGCGTGCCCCGCCACAGGCACCGTGTTCATGACGGTGGTGCGCTGGGCAGCGGGTCAACATGCACCTGCAGCCACCATTCCAGCAGCGCGAGGTGCCACAGCTTGCTGCCGTTGATGCGGGTGAAGTGCTCGGGCGCTTCCGGGTCGGCCAGAAGTTTGTCCACATAGTCGCGCTGGTAAAGGCCGCGCTTGCGGCAGGCCTCTGACATCAGAATGCCGCGCATCATTTCCAGAAACGGGCCGCGCACATACTTGAGGGCAGGCACCGGAAAGTAGCCTTTGGGCCGGTCGATGACCGAGTCCGGAATCAGCCCGCGCGCAATGGCCTTGAGCGGAAACTTGCCGCCTTCTTTCAATTTCAGCCCGGGCGGCATGTGCGCTGCCAGTTGCACCAGTTCATGGTCCAGAAACGGCGTGCGCACTTCCAGCGCCCAGGCCATCGGCATGTTGTCCACGCGCTTGACCGGGTCGTCGACGATCAGCGTGGTGGCATCGAGCCGCCAGACCTGGTCCAGAAATTCATCAGCGCCGGGCTTGTCCAGTTCGGTGGCGATCAACTCGGAAGTGACATCGCCCACCTGGAAGGCTGGCGCGATCATCTGCAGATACTCGCTGTGGTCACGGTCGAAGTAATGCTGGCTGAAGCGCTCCAGCGGCGTGCCGCTTGATGCGTCCATGTTGGGGTACCAGAAATAGCCGCCGAAGACCTCGTCAGCGCCCTGGCCGCTCATCACCACCTTGACATCTTTGGACACCCGCTCGGCCAGCAGGTAAAACGCGATCACGTCATGGCTGACCATGGGCTCGGTCATTTGGGCGACGGCTTCTGGCAAGCGGGCCATGACCTCGCTGTTGGCAATGCTGTACTTGCGGTGGCGCGTGTTGAAATGGGCGGCAATCTGGTCGGAGAATTCAAACTCGTCGGCCTTCTCGGCGCCGGCGCCCAGGTCTTCAAAGCCGATGGAAAAGGTGCGCAAATCAGGCACCTGGTCTGCCAGCAAGCCCACCAGCAGGCTGGAATCGAGCCCGCCGGACAGCAGAACACCCACCGGCACGTCGGCGGCCAACAGGCGGCGCTTGACGCTCTGGCTCAGTTGCTCGCGGGTGGCGTCCAGCCACTCAGCCTCAGACAAAGGCGTTTCCGGCCGGGTCGCGTCCAGCGTCCAGTACACCTGCTCGGTCACTGCGCCGTCCGAGCCAATGCGAAAGGTGGTGGCGGGGGGCAGTTTGCGCACGCCTTTTAAAACCGTGCGCGGCGCCGGCACCACGGTGTGCAGAGTGAAGTGGTGGTGCAGCGCCACTGGGTCGAGCTTGGTGTCGACGCCACCGCCGGCCAGCAAGGCCGGCAGGCTGGAGGCAAAGCGCAGCCGCTCGCTGGTCTGGTTCAGGTACAGCGGCTTGATGCCGAAACGGTCGCGCGCCAGAAACAACTGGTTGCTGCGCTGGTCCCAGATGGCAAAGGCAAACATGCCCTTGAACCGCGTCACGCATTGCTCGCCCCAGGCGTGGTAGCTTTTGAGGATGACCTCGCTGTCGCCTTCAGAGAAAAAATGGTAGCCCAGGGCCAGCAACTCGGTGCGTAATTCGCGGTAGTTGTAGATGGTGCCGTTGAAAACGAGCGTCAGCTGCAGTACCGCATCGACCATGGGTTGGTGGGCGTGGGCGGACAGGTCAATGATCGACAGGCGCCGGTGGCCAAAGGCCAGCGGGCCGTCCTGGTAGGTGCCCGAGTGGTCCGGTCCGCGCCGGGCCAGCTGGTCTGACATGCGCGCCAGGGCCGCCATGTCAGGCGTCGCGCCGTCAAAGCGCAATTCGCCGCAAATTCCGCACATCAACAGCTTCCTGTGGCAAGCGCCTCTGAGGGCACCACAATCACCGGCGCAAAACCGCCACCCTGGGTGCGGAAGTTGGTGGTCTGGCCGGCATACATGCGCGCTGCCAGCAGTTGCACCTGACCGGCGTAGCTGTAGGCGCGGATGTCAAACTTGAGGTCGGTCTGTACGCCATCGACCAGGGTCATGCGACCGCTCGGCGGCACCAGCGCCTGCGCGACAAAATCGCTTTCCAGAATCTCGGACCAGACACGGCGCGTGAGCTTGTCGCCCCGGTACGCAGCTTTGGCGCCATAACCCGCCACCGGTTTGAAGAACAAGTGACGCCGTTGCGCCCACAACTCGCCGGCGCGCTCCTGTGTCACCAGGCGTGTGGCAGGCACACTGCCCGACAATATTTTGCGGTCGGCGGCTGAGGCACCCCAAGCCAGCAACAGCTCGTTCTGGCTCAGCGCGATCAGGTTGCGCTTGTCGGCCAGCAGCGCGTGGGCGCGCGGGTGCGGCGTAAGCACCACGGCTCCGGCCTCATGCGCCTGGCGCAGGGCCAGATGGGCTGGCTCGATCAGGTAAAAATCAGTCAGGCGGTTGTAGACCATGTCGACCTCCATGCCCTGGTGCATGAGTTTGCCGTTTTGCCAGATCAGTTCCGACGGGTCGGCAATGGCGGCCTGGATGCCGTTTTGGCTGAACAGCTGGCGAAACAATTCAAATTCCGGCGCCAAGTACTGGTCCTGCGGGGCTTCGTCCACAATCACCACCGAACGCCAGGGTGCCGTGCCGCGCTGCAATTGCCACTCGGCAGCAAACATGTCAAAAATGGTTTTTTTCAGGGTGTCGCGCCGTGCGTTGGACGGAAAAGCCCAGTCCATCTCGTCGCAACAGGCCTCCTGCGCGCGCGCCAGGGCCACATTGAGCAGCAGGCCACCGGCGTTGGTGTTGATCTCGATGAGTTGGGGACCATAGGCGCTCAGGTGAAAGTCGTACCCCATGCAGGCACCCAGCGGACCGAAGTCGTGCTGCGCCGAGGCGTCGGCACGCGACAGCGCTTGCACCTGGTAGCCGGGCAGGGCGGCGACACGCTCGATGGCGGTGATGGTGTCCGTGATTTGTTGCTGCACCTTTTGCGAGACGAACACCACCGTTGATGAAAACAGATTGGGCCGGGTTTGCGTGATGTTGGCCATCATGCCCTTCAGGCTGGGCTCGCTCTCCAACTGTTCACGCAGACGCGCCAGGTTCAGGGTGCGACAAAAGCAGTCGCGGTTCAGGGCCTCGGCAGATGACAGGGCGCCGGCTGTGGCAGGGTTAGGATTCATACAGGGCAGGATTCTGCCTGAGTCGGCTTGTCCTTGTCGGGCACGGGAACACAACTGGGTGTAAATGGCACCTTGACCACCTGCAGGGTGACATGGGTGATTTCGAAGCGGTCGTGCATCAGCTCGGTGGCCTGATTCAGAAAGGCATCGTCGGCCTGGCCCTGCGGCATGACCAGATGCGCCGTGAGCGCGACGTGCGAGGTGCCCATCGCCCAGATGTGCAGGTCGTGCACCTGGGTCACGCCGGGTAGCGCGGCCAGACAATCGTGCACTGCCTGGGGGTCGATATGGGCGGGCACACCATCAAACAGCATGTGCAGGGACTGCTTGAACAAATCCCAGGTGCCCCACAGAATCACCGCGGCAATGCCCAGGCTCACCACCGGGTCGAGCCAGGTCCAGCCCATCCACAGTGTCAAGGCACCCGCCACCACGACCCCGGCCGAGACCAGCGCGTCGGCGGCCATGTGCAGAAAGGCGCCCCGAATATTGAGATCGTGTTCGCGTCCGCGCATGAACAGCAGGGCGGTGGCGGTGTTGACCAAGATGCCGATACCGGCCACCACCATGATGGTCAGGCCCTGCTCCTGCAGCGACACCTCGTTGGACATCAGCCGCCCGATGGCTTCCCAGGCCAGGCCGCCCATGGCCACCAGCAACAGCAAGGCGTTGGCAAAGGCGGCCAGAATCGTGGCGCGCTTCCAGCCGTAGGTGTGGCGCGCGTCAGGGACCAGCCGGATGGCCAGCGCGCCGCCCCAGGCCAGCACCAGGCCGGCCACGTCGCTGAGGTTGTGCCCGGCATCGGCCAGCAGGGCCAGAGAATTGACACGCCAGCCATAAAACGCCTCGATGCCGACAAACGCCAGGTTGAGGACGATGCCAATGGCAAATGCGCGGTTGAAGTTGGCTGGGGCGTGGTCGTGGTGGTCGTGACTCATGGAGTTCCTGGGTCAAGGTGCTGGTTTGCTGCCATCAGCGTCTTTGTCGATCCCCAGTTTGCGCATTTTCTCCCACAAATTTTTCCGGCTGATGCCCAGGCTATCCGCGCAGCAGGCAATTTGCCATTGACAGTTGTCAAGCGCATGCACGATGAAATCGCGTTCACACTCACTCAGGTAGTCACGCAGGCTGCCTGCCTCAACCTGTTGCTCGGTCAGTTGGGGGGCGGGGCGGTCGAACAGCTTGTCGTGTGAGATGGTCCGGCCGTCGCTCATCAGACTGGCGCGCTCCAGCGCATTTTTAAGTTCACGGACGTTGCCTGGCCAGCGGTAGTTTTTCAGCGCGTGCTCGGCGGCGGGTGTCAGGATGAGTGGGAGCTTTTTGTTGGTCACTGCAATGGTGGCCAAAAATTGACGTGCCAGCGGCAGGACGTCGTCCGGGCGCTCACGAAGTGGCGGTATGCGCAGCTCGACCACGTTGATGCGGTAGTACAGGTCTTCGCGAAAATCACCAGATTGCACACGCTCCTGCAGAACCTGATGGGTGGCGCACATCAGCCGGATGTCCACCGGAATGGGCGTCTCACCACCAACCCGCACAATGCAGCGCTCTTGCAGCGCGCGCAGCAACTTTACCTGCATGGACAGCGGCATGTCACCGATTTCATCGAGAAAAAGCGTGCCACCGCTGGCCTGCTCAAAGACCCCTTTTTTCGTTCGGAGTGCCCCGGTAAAGGCCCCTTTTTCGTAACCAAAAAGCTCGGCCTCGAGCAGGCTTTCGGTCAACGCACCGCAGTTGACTGCAATAAAGGGCTTGGTCACACCGGTCAACTGATGCAGGGCCTGGGCCACACGCTCTTTGCCAACGCCGGATTCACCGGTGATAAGCACCGAGGTATCACTGGCCGCCAAACGATGCAGCATGGCCTCGATATGCCGCATGGCAGGTGACTGGCCCAGCGCGGCGGGTCCCTGGCTGCTGCTTTGGGCAACCACGGCATTGATTTTGTCGATCAACTCATCCAGGTCGAATGGCTTGGTGATGTAGTCGTGAGCGCCCGCCTTGAGCAAGCGCACGGCGGTGTCGATGTCACCATGCCCGGTAATGAAGATGAACGGTGGCAAGCTCAGGTGCTCCGCGCGCAACTCCTCGTACAGGGCATCGCCAGTGATGTCTGGCAGGCGGATGTCGCTGATCACCAAGGCGTAAGCCTGGGAGCGCAAGGCGTCGCGCGCCTCGCTGCCGTTGCGGTGCCAGTCAAAGCTGAAGCCCTCAAGATTGAGGCGATCGGCGAGTGATTCGCCCATGATCTCGTCGTCTTCGATCAGGCAAATTTTGGGCAAGAATTGCGGCATCAAGGTGTTTTGGATGAATTCAGGGGAAAGTTCACGCTGAAGCGGGTCAGCGCGGGATCGGATTCAGCTTGGATGGTACCGCCCAGTTGCGTCACGATCTGGTAGCAAATCCAGAGTCCCAGCCCGTTGCCATTGTCAGAGAACTGGGTAAAGGGTTCAAACAGGCGACCGAGTTGCTCGGGCGACAGTGATTTACCGTTGTTCTCGATCACCATGGTCACGCCGTGTCCGTCGGCATCCACCCGCAGCGCCACCTGGCCACCCTGGCCCGCGGCCGTGATGGCGTTGAGCAGCAAATTGATGAGCACCTGACGCACCAGGGTGGATGGCAGCGCCACCGCAGCGGGCAGGTCAATCTCCCAGGTGAACTGGGTGGCAAGCTTTTTGGCGGCATGGTTCACCAGAATGCGCACATCGTCCAGGTCCGTCGGACTCAAGGAGCGGCTTTTCACCTTGGCTTCCACCAGCAGGGCGGCTACCGTGTCGCGCACCTGCGACAGACCCCGCTCCAGCAATGACACGGTTTTCTGCATGACCGGGTCCGGGCTGCCAAAACGTTTGAGGGTGCTGATGGCATTGAGCATGCCGCCCAGCGGGTTGTTGATTTCGTGGGCAATGCTGGCCGTGAGCCGCCCGACGGCTGCCATGCGCTCGCTCTTAACCATTTCCTGTTCCAACGCTGCTTTTTCCATCAGTTTGGCACGCATGTCGGCATAAGCTGCAAACAGCTGGCCCACTTCATCCTTGTACGGGTAGAGCGAGGCATCGAGCGCTTCGAACTCATTGCTGCCGATGCGGCTGATGCGCTCGGTGATCAGTCGCATCGGCTGCATCATGCGCCGTCCCCAGTAAGCGGTAATCGGCAGCAACACGCCCAGCACCAGCAAGGTGACCCACAAGGCGTTGCCAAGCAGGTGGGTGAAGCGCTGCCACAGCAGGGACTTGTTGTAGGCCACCACCAGGGTGCCCAGCCGCACCCCGTCATTGACAATCGGCAAGGTCACATAAATGTGTTGCGCGGGCCCTTTGTCCAGCACAAACACTTTGGCATCTGGTTCGCGAGGGAAAGCCCGGTCCAGTTCAGCCAGTTCCCCGCCCAGCGAAGCCAGCGGGCTCAGCACGGGATGGTCTTCGGGGCGCGACGACACATAGACACGGGCGGCGCTGTCGAGCACCATCAGGCTCTCGGCAAGCGCTGCGCTGGGAACGGCCGCAAAGGGCAGGGAAACGATCTCAAAGGCTTGCCATACTTCGTCGTGCAGCATCACCGGAAACAGCGATCGCGCCATGGTGCGCCCGATGTCCTGTGCATTCTTGTGAATCTCCTCGTGCAGGTTATCCCAGGTCTGGATAACAAACGAGGTGGACAAGGCCAAGGCCGTGGCCAGGATCAATCCACCGCCCCAGAGCGGCATCTTGAACTGCAGGCTGAGATCAAAAAGGCGCATCAAGGCTCGCCAAATAGCCGCATCATTTCTGCCACACGGTCATAGAGCTTGGGCGATCCGGTGATGAACCCATTCAGGTTGAGCCGTTCCAGCATGGCGCGACCCTGAGGTTCGTCGGCCATGCCCAGCAGGACGTCCTGCATGCGCTTGAAGTCAGCCTCCGGCACATTGCGGTGGGCCACCATGGGCGGGAAACCGTATTCTTCGGATTTCCAGGCAATGCGCGTTTTGGCGGTGATGTCAGGGCGCACCTGGCTCAGGGAATCCCAGACATAACTGTCCACCGAGGCGCCCTGCACCAGCCCGGCAGCCACAGCGTCGATCACCTTGCGGTGCGACCAGGTGAAAAAGGTTCGTTTGAAAAAAGTGGCTGGGTCGGCGCCGTTGCTTTTGATCTCGAAGCGCGGCACCAGATAGCCGGTGTTTGAATAGGGGTCAGCATAGGCAAAGACGCGGCCCTTGAGGTCAAGCACACTGCGGGTCTGGGTGTCGCGTGTCGGCACGATGAGGTAGGAACGGTAGGTCGGCTTGTCGTTGTTGACAGCCACCGACAGCAGACGAACCTCATTTTTCAACATCACGTAGGGGTAATCGCAAATCCATGCGAACTCGACCTTTTGCTGCTGCAGCAGGTCCATCGTCTCGCGGTAGCGGTCACGCTGAATAAACTCCACGGGACGATTCAGGCGTGCTTCCAGATACATCCGCCATTCAGCCAGCAAGGCGTGCTGGTCGTGCAGGAAAGCGGGTGTCATGGCGAACCGGATGGGGCGCGCCTCGGTACTGCCCAGAGCGCGCAAGCAGGTTGCGCCAAGGCAAGCAGCAATGAACTGGCGCCTGATGAGTTTTGACATTTTTTTCCTAGTTACCGATCGGTGACCTCAGTCAGATGATGGGTGTATCAGGTTACCTGCCGGTAACACATCAATGTCTTTCTGGCGCCCGGGCTGCGCCACTCAAGAAAGACCACTCCAAACAAACAGAATTCTAGCGATGGGGATCACCGACAGACCCCTCGCCGCTTCGGCTTTTCTTGGACGGTTTCCAGTTTGGGTCCATGAAGGGTTACCAATGGGTAACGACTGTGTCGGATTGTTGAATGTCATGCAAATGTCAGAACACAAGACATTGCCGGCGTTCCATGCAAGGCGCGCCACTCTCAAAACCATTGCCTTCTTGGCTCGCATCCAGCGCGCCAGGCACAGAACTTGGCGCGCAACTTGATCCATGGCATGAAGTTTGCGGAGATCTCATCAGTCGAACATCAAATCAGGAGCATGTTATGAAGCTGACAAGACGAATTTTCCTTATGGCCTCCGGCCTGACTGCCGGGTCGCTGATGATCGGTTGTGCAGGCATGTCGGCCGCACCCCTGCACAGCGCGCTGATTCCCCGCAAGGCCAAACCCAGCAGCCCCGCCATGGGTGACTGGGTTGCCAGCACTTGCCAGGGCTGCACCCAGTGGTGTGCCATCCAGATCTTTGTGCAGGGTGGCCGCGCCACCCGGGTGCGCGGCAACCCGCTGTCCAAGACAAACCACGGCTATTGCTGCCCGCGTGGTCACCTGATCCCGCAGCAGATGTATGACCCGGACCGAATCAAGGTGCCCATGAAACGCACCAACCCGCTCAAGGGCCGTGGCATCGACCCGAAGTTCGTACCCATCAGTTGGGACGAAGCCCTCAACACGGTGGCCGACAAGATGATCGCTTTGCGCACAGCGGGCGAAACGCACAAGCTCATGTACATGCGCGGCCGTTACTCGCCGACTTCGACAGAACTGCTCTACGGCACCCTGCCCAAAATCTTTGGCACCGGCAACTATTTTTCGCACAGCGCCATCTGCGCCGAGGCCGAAAAAATGGGCCCCGGCCTGACCCAGGGCTTCTTTGGCTACCGCGACTATGACCTGGCCAATACCAACTGCCTGGTGGCCTGGGGCTGCGACCCGCTGGCCTCCAACCGCATGGTGCCCAACACCATGAACCGTTTCCCGGACATCGTCAAACGCGGCACCGTCATTGCGGTTGATCCGCGCTTGTCCAATATCGCTGCGAAGGCACATGAGTGGCTGCCGATCAACCCCGGTACCGACGGTGCGCTGGCGGGTTCCATTGCGCATGTGCTGCTGACCGAAGGCCTGTGGAACCGTGAGTTCGTGGGTGATTTCACGGACGGCAAGAACCTGTTTGTGGCCGGCAAAGCTGTGGATGAAGCGACCTTTTCCGAGAAGGAAACGCATGGCCTGGTGAAATGGTGGAATCTGGAACTCAAGGACCGCACACCCGCTTGGGGCGAAAAGGAATCCCTGATTCCTGCGGCGCAAATTGTGCGCGTCGCCCGGGCCATGGGCAAGGCCGCACCCAAAGTGACGGTGTGGATGGGCCCTGGCGCAGCCATGCACCCGCGCGGCACTTACAGTGCCATGGCCGTGCATGCGCTCAACGGTTTGCTCGGTTCCATCGACGCCGAAGGCGGTGTCTGGCAGAGTGGCAGTGTGCCAATTGCCAAGTTCCCCAAGTTGGACAAATATGTGGACGAACAGGCCAAGGCAGCCAGCAAGGGAAAGAAGCTTGATGGCCGTGGTGCCAAGGACATGCCCGCCATGATGGGCGCCAAGCCGGGCAGCGGTGTGGTGACCAACAACGTGGCCAATGGCATGCTCAAGGATCCGGGTGCGGTGAAGGTGTTCATCTCGTCATGGTCCAACTTTGCCTTCTCTGCCACCGGAACCCAGCGCTGGGAAAAAGCCCTGGCCGCCGTGCCATTCTTTGTGCACATGGTGCCCAATGCCTCGGAGATGACGATGTTTGCCGACATCGTGCTGCCCTCGACCTTCAACTCGGCAGAGGGTTGGTCCGTCGTCACCAACATGGGCAACGGTTACGCCTACGCGTCCATTCAGCAAGGTGCCGTCAAACGCCTTTGGGATGTCAAGCAGGAAGAAACCGAAGTCATGTGGCTGCTGGCTGAAAAGCTCAAGGCCAGGGGTTTTGCCAATCTGTTCGACTATTACGCCAACGAGTTCAAGGACCCCGAAACCGGCAAGGCGCCGACCACTGCGCTGGAGTTCAGCGAGATCGCGGCCAAGATGACCAGTGCGCCCTTGTGGATGGCCAAGGAGCCCCTCAAGGGTGATGCACCGATCAACGGCTGGGCCGACTTCAAGAAGAAGGGTATGTTCAGCGGACCGAAGTACACGCTTAAAAAGGGTTGGGGCGGCAAGTTCAACACCCCTACCAAGAAATTCGAGTTTTACAGCGAGTCGCTCAAGGCGGGCCTGCTGGAGCACGCCAAGAAGTATGAGACCACCGTCGACGACATCCTGACGGTCAGCGGTTATGTGGCGCGCGGCGAAGTCGCCTTTGTGCCGCACTATGAAACTGTGAAACGCCATGGCAGTCTGGCCGACTACCCGCTTACCTTTATTGACTACAAATCGCGTCTGAATCGCGAGGGTCGTTCGCAAAATCTGCCCTGGTATCAAGAGTTCAAGAAGGTCGACCCGGGCGATGTGTCCTGGGGTGATGTGGTCAAGATGAACCCGGTTGACGGTGCCAAACTGGGCCTGAAGAGCGGCGACAACGTGACCATCACCTCCATCACCGGAACGATCAGTTGCCAGCTCAAGCTGTGGGAGGGGGTGCGCCCCGGCACGGTGGCCAAGTGTTACGGCCAGGGTCACTGGGCTTATGGCCGGGTGGCTGCCAAAGACTTTGCCAAGGCGACACCCAAGGGTGGCAACAACAACGAGATCCTGGTCGATGACTACGACCGGCTCAGCGGTGCCACCGCCCGCAATGGCGGCTTTACCGGTGTGCGGATTCAAAAGGCCTGATCGCCGAGCAACAATTTAGGAGCAAATCATGTCAAGACTTGGAATGGTCATCGACCTCGCAAAATGCAACGGCTGCGGTGCTTGCGCCTTTGCCTGCAAAGCAGAAAACAACACCCGCGACCGCGCTGATGGACAAAGCTTCAACTGGGCCGATTTCCTGATGCACACCGAAGGAACGTTTCCCAACACGAAGCACTTTGTCATGCCGGTGCTGTGCAATCACTGTACCGATGCACCTTGCGTCACGAAGTGCCCGGGCAATCCGGAAAAAGCAGGTCCTGGCAAACCTTACAGGGCCCTGTACAAGACGCCCGAGGGCATCACCATGCACAACCCCGATTTGTGTGTCGGGTGCCGGGAATGCCAGACCAACTGCCCTTACAGCCACGAAAATCTCGACGCTTCAAGCCTGGAAGGTGGCAGTTACAGTGTCATCAGCTTCAACGCCATGGACGAAAACACCCAGCCGCGTTGGGCCGACAAAACCTCGGCCATCCCGGGGTGCACGACTTCCGGTGCCGAGGTCTCGGCCCTGGCGGGTGCAACACCACCCATGTTGAACGCCTGGAAAGGCGGCGACCTGCAACCGGTGCGCAAGGACGATGTGGTCGAGAAGTGCACCTTCTGCTACCACCGCGTGCTCAATGGCCTGCAGCCCGCCTGTGTCGAAGTGTGCCCGGCCAAGGCGCGCATTTTTGGAGACCAGGATGACCCGAACACAGAAATTGCGCAAATCCTGAGGCTGGAAAAATCATTCCGTCTGCAGGAAGAAAAAGGCACCAAACCCAATGTACATTACATTGGAAAATACAGCCCTCGCGTCTGATGGGGACGCCTTCAGTTTCCATGGGCGCCCGTTGTGCAGATTCCTCTTTTTGCGTCCAAGGAGAACCAATGTCCGAATTCGAGCCTGACAAAGCCAGTGCAAAAGAGGACTTGTTTCGGTTTTTGTCCGCCTGCTTTTACGAACCGGCACCAGAATTTGCAGAGGAAAAGCTGTTTGACTCCATCAGACTGGCTGCCAGCAAGGTTCACCCGGATCTTGTCGAGCCGGCACGCAGACTGGGGGAGGCGTTTGCCGCGCAGGACTTGCAGACCTTGCTGGTGGACTACACGCGGCTTTTTCTTGGCCCGATTGAAGCTCTCGCCAATCCATACGGCGCGTCATGGTTGAATCCGCCCGTTGCGACCGATGACAATCCACCCCCGGCCGTTCTGGAGTTGTACAGTGAAGGTGGTTTTGAGGTCGACCCGGAGTTCCGGGAATTGCCTGACCATGTGGCCGTGGAACTGGAGTTTTTGTACCTGCTCACGTTCCACAGCAACCGGGCTCAGGCTGCTGGCAAAGCGGATGAACTGGCCGCCATCGACCAACTGCGCAGGCGTTTTCTTGGCGAACATCTGGGTGCCTGGATCAGCCCGTTTGCCGCTGCGATCAAAGAGGGAGCAGAAACTGCCTTCTATCGCGAATTGGCCGAATTCACGGAACGCTTGCTTCAGATGGAATCGGGTTCGTTTGATCTATATCAATCGCACTCGAACTCCCCAGGCGCTAGAATGATTCTCAATTAAGTGTTTCTTCGAAATATTTTTTCGCGTGCTACCCATTTCACTTCAGGAGTTAAACAATGTTCAAATCTTCTCTCGCCCTCGCCAGTGCATCCGCTGTGCTGGCTCTCGCCTGCCTGACACCCGCGCACGCTGCGCCAGATGAAGAAGCAGCAAAAGCCCTGATGAAAGCCAACGACTGCACCAAGTGCCATGCCGTTGACAAGACCAAAAAAGGCCCGTCGCTGAAGAAAATTGCCGCCAAATACAAGGGCAAAGCTGACGGTGAGGAAAAGCTTGTGACCAACTTTACGACTGGCCCCATGGTCAAACTGGCCGATGGCACTGAAGAGAAGCACAAAGTCGTTGACACCAAAGACGCCAAAGAGCTGAAAAACCTGGCTGACTGGATCCTGGCTCAGTAATTCAGCGTTTATTTCGCCAAACTCGTGGCCACAGTCCTTACAGACCGTGGCCATTTTTTTTGTTCATCAGTATTGAATCATGCGACTCAAATCCTCACTTCTTTTGGGCGGGCTAGCCTGGCTGCTGGGCGCCTGCCTGAGCTTGCCGGCGCTTGCGGCCAGCCCGGCGGCTGAAGCTGCACCCGCTCAGCTGGACAATGCCTCCTGCCTGAGTTGCCACGATGGCAAGAAGGGCAAGCTTGAAGTGCCAGGAAGCGACGGTGAGGCGCGTGAATTGCTTGCGGTCATGCCGGACAAATTTGGCCAAAGCGTGCACGCCAAAATGACCTGCGTGGCCTGCCACGCGGACATCAAGGACAACGCAGAGAATGCCAACGCCCATGCCAAAGACCCGGCGCTGAAGCTCGCGAAGGTCGATTGCGCAGGCTGCCACCAAAATCTTTGGGACGAAGCCCAAAAATCGGGCAGCGCCAAAGACAAGCCCAGGCTTGAACTGGTCGCCAAGAACATCGAGGCCTACAAAGCATCGTTCCATGCGCGGCCGAATGCGGACGACCCAACCATACCCAATGCCTCGTGTGACAACTGCCACGACACGCACAGCTTCAATGTGCCAGCCAAAGACACGCCGCAGTACGACCAGTGGCGCCTGGGGATCTCCAACAATTGCGGCACCTGTCATGAAGACCAACTCGACGACTACGCCGGCTCGGTTCACGGCAAGGAAGTGCTCGAAAAGAACAACCCCAAGGCTGCCGTCTGCTCGGATTGCCACGGTTCGCACAGCATCACCAACTCCTCTGGAGACCCGTTCAAACTGGCCGTGACCCAGCAGTGTGGCACCTGCCATGAAGAGAATCTGCAAACCTACATGGCCACCTACCATGGCAAGATCAGCACCCTGGGCTATGCCTACACGGCCAAGTGTTACGACTGCCATGGCAGCCACAAGGTGTTGAAGACCGACGACCCCAAATCCATGGTGCATATCGACAACCGCCTCAAGACCTGCCAGACCTGCCACAGCGGCAAGGAAGACCTGGCTCTGGCACCGGCTGGCTTCAGCTCGTTCCAGCCGCATGGTCATGGCGGCGACTTCAACAAATACCCGCAAATCTGGGTGGCCTGGCAGATCATGATTCAGCTGCTGGTGGGGACCTTTGGTTTCTTCTGGTTGCACACGCTGCTGTGGTTCTTCCGTGAATACAAGGAGCGCCAACTGCGCAAGACGCAACCGCACATCAAGGTGGACGCGCTGCCCGTCAATCTGCAAGGCAAACACGTGCGTCGCTTCAGTCCGATCTGGCGCCTGGCCCACATCACATTTGCCTTGAGCCTGATGATCCTGACCTTGACCGGCATTCCGTTGTTCTATCCGGCATCGCCGTGGGCTGTGCCGCTCATGACAATGCTCGGTGGCCCGCACACGGCCGGCCTGATCCACAGGGTGAGTGCGGTGATCTTTGCCGGTGTCTTCTTCTGGCACCTGTTCTACATCACCTGGCGCATTGCCAAGAACTGGAGCACCTTCAAGTTCTTCGGTCCGGATTCGCTGGTGCCCAACCTGCAGGACGGCAAGGACATGATCGCCATGTTCAAGTGGTTCTTCGGCATGGGTCCGCGTCCCAAGTTTGACCGCTGGACCTACTGGGAGAAGTTTGACTACTGGGCACCGTTCTGGGGGGTGACGATCATTGGTGTGAGCGGTTTGATCATGTGGTTCTCCAACTTCTTCGGCTCCTTCCTGCCGGGTTGGGTGTTCAACGTGGCGGCCATCTTCCACGGTGAAGAGGCGTTCCTGGCGGTGGTGTTCCTGTTCACCGTGCACTTCTTCAACAACCATTTCCGGCCCGACAAGTTCCCGCTGGATGTGGTGATGTTCACTGGCACGTTCTCGCTGGAAGACTTCAAGCATGAGCATGCCAAGGAGTACGAGCGCCTGGTGGCAAGCGGAGAGCTCGAGAAGTATCTGGTGGATCCACCGTCACCCGGCAAGATGGCTGCCTCACGGGTCTTGGGATTTGTCCTGATCGCCTGCGGCCTGATCTTGCTGACGCTGGTGGGTATCGGGTTCTTCTCACAATTCTGATCCGTCAGCAGGGCGCTGTGAGGATATTTGCCCATGCCGGAGATCGCGGCATGGGCTAGGCCACACTGCTGGAACGCTTGGTGCCTGCAACTGCAGCAAGCGATCTGGTGCTGATTGACGGCTTCAAGAACGGCAATTTTTCCAAGCTGGAAGTGTGGCGAACCCCTTAAGGCAAAGACACACTCTGGCCACAGTGGCCCGGCATTGAGGCCATTGCCAGCGACACGCCGGGTTCACCGGCTCAGGTCGCCGTGACACCGGGCTTGACCCAGCAGGACTTGTCCGATGTGCCATCCATTGCGGAGTTTGTGGTGGCCCACGCCCGCGTGCGCCGAGACCCGGTAGCCCGCTGGTTCATTGTTCTTCACGCCAGCCTTACAAAATAGTCGATTTCATCAACATGGCGTTGACGCGTCAGGGGTTAAATTGTGCTCGGGGCAGAACTCGATCCGTGCCCCGATGAGGAAAATTTCAGGGTCGAGTGGTTGACCCTGCAATCGTTCCTTGACGGGTGGTTGAGCCGGAGAAAAACATGGCCTTGATACAAGCGAAAAATGTCACAAAAAACTATTCTGTCGGCGATCAGGAGGTGCCTGCCCTCAGGGGCCTCAGCTTCGAGATCGGGGAGGGCGCTTTTGCCGCCTTTGTCGGCCCCTCGGGCAGTGGCAAGTCCACACTGCTCAATCTGATCGGCTGCTTGGACCATCCCAGCAGCGGCACGCTGCTGGTGCATGGCACCGACATCAGCACGCTGTCGCGCAGCGCCGCCGCCACCTTTCGGGGCGAGAACCTTGGTTTTGTGTTTCAGGACTTCAACTTGGTGCCGGTGCTCAGCGCCTATGAAAACATCGAATACCCATTGCTGATGGTGCGCGGCTGGAGCGAGGCCAAGCGCCGCGAGCAGGTCAACAAGATGATCGCCGCTGTGGGCATGACAGATCAGGCGCACAAGCGCCCGGACCAGCTCTCGGGCGGGCAAAAGCAACGCGTGGCAGTGGCACGCGCCTTGGTTGGCCAACCCAAACTGGTGCTGGCCGACGAGCCCACCGCCAACCTCGACCATGACACCGCCTACAAGGTGCTCAACCTGATGAAGGCCATGCGCGACGACTTTGGCACCAGTTTCATTTTTTCCACCCACGACCCCAAGATCATGCAGGAGGCCGAACAAATCTTCACGCTTGAAGACGGTCGCCTGCTCACCCAAGGAGTTGCGCCATGAGCTCTACCCTGAAACTCGCCATGCGCAACCTGTTGCGCTACCAGCGCCGTACCCTGCTGACGGCCTTGCTCATTACGCTGGGTGTGGTGGCGCTGCTGTTGTTCGTGGCCGCCGCCGGATCCTTCAAGCAAACCATGGTGGGCTCGATCACCGACAGCATGCTGGGCCACTTGCAGGTCCACCGCAAGGGCTACACCGCGTCCATGGACAACCTGCCGCTGACCATGAGTCTGCAGCCCCGCGCGGTTGGGCTGATTGAGGACGCCCTCAAGGCTGACCCGGCCGTGCTGGCTTATTCCAAGCGTGTCAAGCTCGGTGCCATGTTCAGCAACTTCACCGAGAACAGCAGCATCCGCCTCAACGGTGTCGACGCGGCCGCCGAAGACGCCGCCGTGCCGGCGCTGCGCCAGCGCATCAGCGAGGGCAACAAGACCGGGCCCCTGGTGGAGCCCGGCAAGGTGCTGGTGCCGGCACTGCTGGCGCGCGGCATGAAGGTCAAGCTGGGTGACTCGGTGGTGCTGGTGGCCACCAACGCCTCGGGCTCGGTCAACGGAAAGACTTTTGTCGTGGGCGGCATTCTGGAGGGCATCACCGGCCCCGGCGGGCGCGACGGTTACATTGACATCAAGGATGCCCGCGAGCTGCTGCGCATGGACAAGGAAGAAGTGATGGAGGTCGCCGTGCGGCTGAAAAACATCAGTGCCCTGCCGACCACACAGCAGCGCCTGAACACGGCCCTTGACACCATCCGCAACAAGGAAGACAAGCCCGCCACCGAATTGCACACCTGGGCAGAACTGTCACCGTTTGCCAACATCGTCAAAATGATCGACTTGATGACCTTTTTCATCCGCATCATGCTGGTGGCCATTGTGCTGGTGAGTGTGATGAACGTGATGCTGATGGCGGTTTATGAACGCATTCGCGAGATTGGCACGCTGGCGGCCATTGGCACCCAGCCGCGCAAGCTGATGGCCATCTTTTTGAGCGAGGGCCTGCTGCTCGGGCTGGCTGGTGCACTGGCGGGTATCGCCCTGAGCTACGCCGTGGTGGCGGCACTCAACGTCTGGCCGATCATCTTCAGCTTTGGTCGGGAGCAGATCACGCTGCGCCCCACCCTGGCCGCCACCGAAGTGCTCGGAGTGCTGGTGCTGGCGGTGTTGGTGTCGGGTTTGGCCAGCCT
>JAABQI010000250.1 GCA_011391545.1 Rhodoferax sp. | reverse complement strand
GTCACCAGCGCCTGCACACCTTCCAAAGGCATGGCGTTGTATATGCTGGCACGCATGCCACCCACCGATTTGTGGCCCTTGAGCTGCAGCAGTCCACGCTCGCGGGCACCAGCCAGAAATGCCTCATTGAGGCTCTCGTTGCGAAGGTAAAACGGAACGTTCATGCGCGAACGGCAGTCCCTGGCCACCCGGTTGAGGTACAGGCTGGAACTGTCAATCGCGTTGTAAAGGAGTTCTGCCTTGGCGATGTTGCGGGCTTCAACTGCTGCTATGCCGCCCTGGTTTTTAAGCCACTTGAACACCAGACCGGCGATGTAGATCGAATAGGTCGGCGGCGTGTTGAACATCGAATCGTTGTCGGCCACGGTGCGGTAGTTGAAGGCGCTTGGGCAAATCGGCAGCGCGCGGTCGAGCAGGTCGTCCCTCACAGCGACCAGGGTCAGGCCGGCAGGCCCCAGGTTCTTTTGGGCACCGCCAAACGCCAGCCCGACGCGCGACCAATCGACCGGGCGCGAGGCGACGTGGGATGAAAAATCGACCACCAGCGGGGCATCACAGCCCAGGGCTGCCAGGTCGGGCAGCGCGTGGAATTCAACGCCATTGATGGTTTCGTTGCTGCAGATGTGCACGTAGGCCGGTTTGTCACTGAGTCGCCAGGTGGCAGGATCCGCCAGCGTGGTGTGACCGTTGGCATCGGTGTTGGCTGCTTCATGGGCAGTGCAGTACTTGCGCGCCTCCCCCAGGGACTTTTGGCTCCAGCTGCCGGTCACCACGAAGTCAGCCGTCTGCCCTTTTGAGAGATTCAGCGGCACGATGGCGTTTTCAGCCAGGCCGCCACCCTGCATGAAGAGCAGTTTGAAGTGCTCTGGCACTGCCAGCAACTCACGCAGATCGGCCTGGGCCTGCGCGTAAATTTCGCCGAACTCCTTGCCGCGGTGGCTCATCTCCATCACGCCCATGCCGCTGCCATGCCAGTCGAGCATCTCGGCCGCAGCCTGATCCAGCACGGCGTCGGGCATGACGGCGGGGCCGGCGGAAAAGTTAAACGGGCGCATCGCTGTCGTCGTCAGCGCCATCATCGCCAGGCGGATTGGCATCGTTTTCCACAATGCGTTGCAGGCCGCTCAATTGCGAGCCATCGTCCAGGCCGATCAGCGTCACGCCCTGGGTGGCGCGACCCAACTCACGGATCTCGGAGACCCGGGTGCGCACCAGCACGCCCTTGTCGGTGATCAGCATGATTTCATCATCGGCATGCACCAGGGTGGCAGCCACCACCTTGCCGTTGCGCTCTGACTGCTGGATGGCGATCATGCCCTTGGTGCCGCGGCCATGGCGGGTGTATTCGGCAATGCTGGTGCGCTTGCCATAGCCATTTTGCGTGGCGGTGAGCACGCTCTGCGTCTCGTCTTCGGCCACCAGCATGGCGATCACGGATTGGCCTTCATCCAGGGTCATCCCCTTGACGCCGCGCGACTGGCGCCCGTGGGCGGTGACCTCTTCTTCATTGAAACGAACCGCCTTGCCGCCATCGCTGAAGAGCATCACATCGTGCTGACCATCGGTGATTTCAGCGCCAATCAAATAATCGCCCTCGTCCAGGTTCACCGCAATGATGCCGGCCTTGCGCGGGTTTGAAAAATCGTCGAGCGGGGTCTTCTTGACGGTGCCCATGCTGGTGGCCATGAAGACGTATTGATCCGCCGGGAACGTACGTTTTTCGCCAGTGAGCGGCAGCACCACGGTGATTTTTTCGCCCTCCTGCAAGGGGAACATGTTGACGATGGGCCTGCCGCGCGAACCGCGTGAGCCTTGCGGCACTTCCCACACCTTGAGCCAGTACATGCGGCCGCGGTTGGAGAAGCACAGGATGTAGTCGTGCGTGTTGGCAATGAAGAGCTGGTCCACCCAGTCGTCTTCTTTGGTGGCCGTGGCCTGCTTGCCGCGGCCGCCGCGTTTTTGTGCCCGGTATTCGCTCAAGGGCTGGCTCTTGATGTAGCCGCTGTGACTCAGTGTGACGACCATGTCGGTCGGGGTGATCAGGTCTTCGGTCGAGAGGTCGAAGGACGAGTGCTCGACCAGGCTGCGGCGCGCGCCCAGTTTGGTCATGCCGAATTCAGTCTTGATGGCGGTGAGCTCGTCGCTGATGATGACCGAGACCCGTTCGGGGCGCGCCAGAATGTCGAGCAAGTCGTCAATCTCGGCCATGACTTCCTTGTATTCGGCGACGATCTTGTCCTGCTCCAGGCCCGTCAGGCGTTGCAGGCGCATTTGCAGAATCTCCTGCGCCTGCGTTTCAGACAAGCGGTACAGCCCGTCAGCGCCCATGCCGAACTCGCGCTCCAGCCTGTCCGGGCGGTAATCGTCGGCGTTGACCACGCCTCCGTCGGCGCGCGTGCGGGTCAGCATTTCGCGCACCAATTTGCTGTCCCAGGGTCGGCTCATCAGCTCGACCTTGGCCACCGGCGGTGTCGGTGATTCGCGGATGATGCGGATGAAATCGTCGATATTGGCCAGCGCCACCGCGAGGCCTTCGAGGACATGGCCGCGTTCGCGCGCCTTGCGCAGGTTAAACACCGTGCGCCGCGTCACCACTTCGCGGCGGTGCTCCAAAAAGACCTCGATCAGGTCCTTCAGATTGCACAGCTTGGGCTGGCCATTGATCAGCGCCACCATGTTCATGCCGAAGGTGTCCTGCAACTGGGTCTGCTTGTACAGGTTGTTGAGCACCACCTCGGGCACTTCGCCGCGCTTGAGCTCAATCACCAGGCGCATGCCGGATTTGTCGGACTCGTCCTGGATGTGGCTGATGCCCTCGATCTTTTTCTCGTGCACCAGTTCGGCCATGCGTTCCTGCAAGGTCTTTTTGTTGCACTGGTAGGGCAATTCATCGACGATGATGGCCTGGCGCTGACCCTTGTCGATGTCTTCAAAGTGGCACTTGGCGCGCATCACCACGCGCCCGCGCCCTGTGCGGTAGCCATCCTTGACGCCATTGATGCCGTAAATGATGCCGGCCGTCGGGAAGTCGGGTGCCGGGATGATTTCCATCAACTCGTCAATCGAGGCCTGCGGGTTGCGCAACAGATGCAGGCAGGCATCCACCACTTCGTTGAGGTTGTGCGGCGGAATGTTGGTGGCCATGCCCACCGCAATGCCCGAGGAGCCATTCACCAACAAATTGGGAAAACGCGCCGGCATGACCAGTGGCTCTTGCTCGCTGCCGTCGTAATTGGGGCCGAAGTCCACCGTTTCCTTGTCGAGATCGGCCAGCAATTCATGCGCGATCTTGGACATGCGGATTTCGGTGTAGCGCATGGCGGCCGCGTTGTCGCCATCCACAGAGCCGAAATTGCCCTGGCCATCGACCAGCATATGGCGCAGGGAGAAGTCCTGCGCCATGCGCACGATGGTTTCATAAACCGCGCTGTCGCCGTGCGGGTGGTATTTACCAATCACGTCACCGACGATACGGGCCGACTTTTTGTAAGCCTTGTTCCAGTCGTTGTTGAGTTCGTGCATGGCAAACAAGACGCGCCGGTGCACAGGCTTCAGGCCGTCACGCGCATCCGGCAAGGCCCGCCCGACGATCACACTCATGGCGTAATCCAGGTAGCTGCGACGCATCTCGTCAGCAAGACTGGTGGGCAGGGTTTCTTTGGCGAACTGGGTCATGAGGAAGGCTTGGGTCTAGGCAAGATTTGAGTTAGAGAGTGATTTTAAGCTGCCCGTCTGTGGTTGCTTTGCAACGCCATCTTGAAATATCCTTTCTGAATACAGATAAAGTTCCGATGAATTGATATTACGCATACTAGTCCGAGGGGCTGTGGCACAATGATTGGCAACTCCCAAATTGATAGGCAACTTGGGTGTCCGTATTCCGACGCAGCCTAGCTGCGGATTTTTCCCTTAAGGAGAACCTTGATGAAATTAAATAGTGTGGCAATGCTCTTTGCAGCAGTGGCTTTTGCTTTACCCATGGCTGCGAGCGCTCAAAACGTGCAAGCATTTCCGGCCAAACCCATTGCCAGCCCCACAGCTGACGACTTCAAGTACGCCACCGGTGAAAACCAGTGGCGCTCTGCTGATGGCAAACCCGTGATGAACGGTACCAACGAACTCTGCTGGCGCAACAATTTCTGGACGCCTGCCACAGCCTACCCTGGTTGCGACGGTTCGATTCTGAAGCCTCTGCCGGTCGTTGCTCCTGCTCCTGCCCCCATCGCTGCGCCGGCACCTATTGCCGCGCCCGCACCGGCACCCGCTCCGGCGCCTGTGGCTGCTGCCAAGGTCACCTATGCGGCCGACGTCTTGTTCGACTTTGACAAGTCTGTGATCAAGCCAGAAGGCAAAGCCAAGCTCGATGATCTGGTTGCCAAGGTCAAGGACATCGACCTTGAAGTGATGATTGGCGTTGGTCACACCGATGCCGTGGGTACTGATGGCTACAACCAGAAACTGTCTGTGCGCCGTGCCGAAGCCGTCAAGGCTTATCTGGTGTCCAAGGGCATCGACAGCAACCGCATCTACACCGAAGGCAAGGGCGAAGGCCAGCCCGTGGCTGACAACAAGACCCGTGAAGGTCGTTCCAAAAACCGCCGCGTTGAAGTTGAAGTGGTAGGTACACGCAAGTAATTGCGTTATGTCCTAGCGCTTTAAGCTCTTCAAAAAACCCGCTTCGGCGGGTTTTTTGTTTTCTGCCGGGGTTTGATCACGCTTTTGTCCTGCTTCTGCCGCATGGCGCTCCAGCCCTGCGACGCCGTTCCATCGTCATATTCCCGAATCCGGGTTGTTGAGATAATGCCGCTCGACAAGGGAAGGGCATTGACGCCTGATCTGGCGCTTCACGGCGGATGATCTGCTCACCCGCTGGCGGCGGGTTTAAACCGCTCTTCAAGCACAAATACGACAACGGCTCGTTGAGACAAATGGCCATAAATCAGGGTAATACCCCAATGAAATCTTCAAGGTCGGGTGCGCAAGCCATCTTGCGCGAGCTGCCTTTCCTTCACCACGCGGTGTTGTTTCTTGCCCTGGCATTGCTGACCCGGGTCGGGTTAACGGCTTTCGCTGGCACGACAAAAGTAGCCATCGAGCTTTGGCCCGGGCTATTGCTTCGCGGTTTGACTTTCGATCTGCTGGTGTTGTTGTGCCTGCTGTCCCCCGCGCTGCTGTGGGCGGCGCTGACGCCTTCCGTTTTGCGCGACACGCGCTGGCGTCAATCGATCCGTCTGCTGTTATTTTGGTGCAATGCCAGTTTTTTGTTGTTCATCACACTCGCCGAAATTACCTTTTGGGAGGAGTTCGCCACACGATTCAATTTCATTGCGGTCGATTACCTGATTTACACCCATGAGGTGATCGGCAATGTGCTTGAGTCCTATCCTGTGTCGCTGCTGCTGGCCGGGGTGGGTGGCCTGGCTCTGATCTTGACCTGGGTGTTCAGAAAGCCGATTGCAGCCGTGCGGCCCGCCAGGTTGTCGGCATCGTGGCGACTTGCCTATGGTTCGCTGGCTCTGCTATTGCCTGGTCTGGTGTGGAGCGTTGCCGATGTGGACAGGATGCAGTTTTCCGGCAATCCCTATGCCAACGAGCTGGCGGGCAATGGCATGTTGACATTTGCCGCGGCGCTGCGGCGTAACGAGTTGGACTACGGCCGCTTCTATGCGACCTTGCCTACCGAAGAGGCGGATCGAATTTTGCTGGGCTTGGGCGTGGAGCGAAAACCGCTCAGTGTGGCGCTGCAATCCAGAGTCGATGAGGGCGAGCAATTTGATGCGAAGAGATTGGCGCTGACGCGTGCCCCGCGCAATATCGTGATCATCTCCGTGGAGAGCCTTTCAGCGAACTTTCTGGGCAGCTATGGCAACGAAAAACAGCTCACGCCTCGAATGGACGCGCTGGCCAAGGATGGTCTGCTGTTCACCAGGCTGTATGCCACCGGCACTCGCACGGTGCGCGGCTTGGAGGCCTTGACCTTGGGAACGCCCCCCATCCCCGGCCAGGCCATCGTGCGCCGTCCGGGAAACGACAAGCTGGCCACCTTGGGTGAAGTGCTGCGGCCGCAAGGATTTGAGCCATTTTTTTTCTACGGCGGCTACGGTTACTTTGACAACATGAACGCTTATTACCAAGGCAATGACTACCGCATCGTCGATCGCACGGACTTTCCCAAGGCATCGATCGGATTCGAGAACGTCTGGGGCGTTGGCGATGAATTCCTCTTTGACAATGTCCTGCCACACCTTGATCGGACCCATGCCAGCGGCAAGCGTTTCCTGGCACAGGTCATGACCACGAGCAACCACCGCCCCTACACCTACGCCGACGGGCGCATCGATATTCCGTCGCCGGGTGGTCGCGACGGCGCGGTCAAGTACACCGACTTTTCCATCGGTCGCTTTATCGACCAGGCCCGCAGCAAGCCCTGGTTCGCCGATACGCTCTTCGTCATCGTCGCCGACCACTGCGCTTCGGCAGCGGGAAAAACCAAGCTGCCGGTGGACGGCTACCACATCCCGATGTTGTTTTATGCGCCGGCGCTGCTCAAGCCCGGCCGTTACACGCAGCTTCTCAGCCAGATCGACGTCCCGCCGACCCTGGTCGACCTGTTGGGCTTGCCCGGTGATGACCATTTCTATGGCGTCTCGGCTTTCGAGCAGGGCAAGGACTTCAAGCGCCGCGCCTTCATCAGCAATTACCAGGAGCTCGGTTACCTGACCGAGGACCGTCTGGTCGTGCTGAGCCCCAAGCAAAAGGTCGAAACCTTTGCCATTGACTCCGGCGGCGCCGCCACGCCTGTCCCCACCGACGCGCGCTTGCGCAACGAGGCGATCTCCTATTACCAGAGCGCTTTCGAAGCCTTCAAGACCGGAGCATTGAAATACCAATGATTTTTCCTTTGCAGCGGCTCAGACGCGGCAAAACAGGATTCTGTGCGAGCCTGCTTCAGGCCGTCCAGATAGATGGCCTTGCCTCGTCAGGGGCAACGGCGTCGTCAATGGCTTTTCTGCGGATCGGTCCCCCTGAGTGGGTTACTAGGGTTTACCCTTAAAATAGCGCCTGCGGCTTGGCTACTCCAGACCGCCCTGAAGGCGAAATGAAGGCAAGCGATGCAGAACAATGACGGATTAATCGAACGCGTGAGTGCCTCGTTGGAGGCGATCAATGTCCGCATTGCCCGGCTGGCAGCAGCCCTGCGTGTGCCTTTGAACGACTCGCAGGCCGTGGAGGCGCTGATGTCAACGTCGCAGGAAGAGGTGGTCGCCAACGAACGCCGCAGAGCCCAGGTCGACGTGACGCAAGTCAGTGTCAGTTCCGAACATCGTCAGGCCCACCACCTCGAGGAATTGCGTGGCTTGCTGGTATTGCGTTATCAGATGGAGACCGCCAGCCTGGATGACAACGGCTTGCTTGTGACCCGGGAGGCGATGGCGCAGGCTGAAGAGCATCTGCTTCGTCAGGGTTTCGAGCCGGGGGCCGATGGAGTGGGCCTGGACAAGTTTTTTAATGTTGCATAAATTATTTGGATTGATATGAACCTGCCTTCGGACACCGAACTGATCGAAAATCACACTTTCTCCGAGATCAAGCTCGGCCAGAGCGCGCGCTTGCTGCGCACCTTGTCGCTTGAGGACATCCAGGCCTTCGCGGCCGTGTCGGGGGACACCAACCCGGCGCATCTGGATTCCGTCTATGCCAGCGACAGCTTGTTTCATGGCGTGATCGCCCACGGCATGTGGAGCGGTGCCCTGATTTCTGCGCTGCTGGGCACCCAATTTCCGGGTCCGGGCACCATTTACCAGGATCAGGCGTTGCATTTTGTCAAGCCGGTCCGCGTTGGTGACACGCTTACCGTGACGGTGACAGTGACGGCCTTGAACCCCGAAAACAAGAGCGTGGAGCTCGATTGCCATGTGATCAATCAGCGCGGTGAGTTGGTACTAAGCGGCGTTGCCAAGGTGCTGGCCCCCACCAAGAAGGTGCGCCTGCCGCGTGTGACGGCGCCGCGGATTCAATTGTTCGACCCGCAATCGCGCTTCAATCAGTTGCTCGGTCTGAGTGCAAAACTTGAAGCGGTGCGTTGCGCGGTGGTGCACCCTTGCGACACGGGCTCGCTCAGCGGCGCCATGGATGCCGCTCGCTATGGCCTGATCGTGCCGGTGCTGATCGGCCCCGAGGTTCGTATTCGCCATGTTGCCGCCGAGGCGCGCATTGATTTGACGGGTGTCGAGATCCTGTCTGTGCCACACAGCCACGCTGCCGCCGAAAAGGCCGCCGACATGGCCGCAGCCTGGGAAGTCGAGATGATCATGAAGGGCAGCCTGCACACAGACGAGCTGATTCACGCGGTGCTGGCCAAGCCGGCACTGCGCACCGGTCGGCGCATGTCGCATGTGTTTCGCTTTGATGTGCCGCTCTACCACAAGCCGCTGCTGATCACCGATGCCGCACTCAACATCCGCCCCACACTGAACGAGAAAGTGGACATCATTCAGAACGCCATCGACTTCGCGCGTGTCATGGGTGTCGCTGAGCCCAAGGTGGCAATTTTGTCGGCGGTCGAAACCGTCAACCCCAACATTCCCTCGACGCTTGATGCCGCGGCACTCTGCAAAATGGCCGAACGCGGCCAGATCACCGGCGGCGTCCTCGATGGGCCGCTGGCGTTTGACAATGCCATCTCGATGCAGGCGGCGCAAATCAAGAACATTGAATCGGTGGTTGCCGGCCATGCCGACATTCTGGCGGTGCCTGACCTGGAGAGCGGCAACATGCTGGCCAAGCAGCTGGAGTACCTGGCCGGCGCCAGCGGTTCAGGCATCGTGCTCGGAGCCCGGGTGCCTATTGCCTTGACCAGCCGCGCGGATGGGCCGTCAAATCGGGTGGCCTCGGCATTGCTCGCCCTGATGGTGGCGCACAACGCGCGTCGCGACCAACCGCGCCCGGTCTGGTAAGCCACGACCATGGCTATTTTGTCTGTCAACGCGGGCTCTTCCAGTCTTAAATTTTCGCTTTATCCGCTGGCGCAGGGCAAAGTCCTGCCGCAGATACTCACGGGCAACATTGAGGGGCTTGAGCCGGCTGGCTCCCCTGAAATGTGCTGGACGTTTCAAGGCCGGCGATACAGCCGTGTCCTGAATCTGGGCGCGGAGCAAATTTTTGCTCAGGCGCTGAAGAGTTTGCGCGAGTTGCTGTCCGAACTGCCGGGCACCCCCGTCATGCAGGCCGTGTCGCACAGGGTGGTGCATGGCGGCTCAAGCTACCGGGCCAGCGTGGTGGTGACCGAGGCCGTGCTGGCCGACCTGACACAGCTCAACTCGCTGGCGCCGCTGCACCAGCCGCACAACCTGGCCGGCATCAGGGCATTTGCCGCCGCCTTTCCCGAGGTGCCGCAGGTGGCGTGTTTTGACACCGCCTTTCATGCCACGCTGCCCGAAGTCGATTACCGCTTTGCCCTGCCCGAGGCCTTCTACCAGCTGGGACTGCGCCGCTACGGGTTCCATGGTTTGTCGTACCAGTATGTGATGGGCGTGCTGCTGGAGAACTGTTCGCGTGCCAACGGTCGCGTGCTGATGGCCCATCTGGGCAACGGCGCGAGCCTGTGCGCTGCGCGCGAGGGCAAGAGTTGTGCCACCACCATGGGCTTCTCGGCGCTCGATGGCCTGATGATGGGCACCCGCACCGGTGCGCTCGACGCCGGGGTCTTGCTCTACTTGCTGGAGCAGGGCTGGGACCACGACCGCCTTCAGCGACTGCTCTACAAGCAAAGCGGCCTGCTGGGCGTGTCGGGCATCTCGGCCGACATGCGCCGCCTGCGCGCTGACAGCTCGACCAGCGCCAAAATGGCGGTTGACATGTTCACTTACCGCGTGTTGCGCGAAAGCGGCGCCTTGGTCGCCTGCCTGCAGGGGCTCGATGTGCTGGCCTTCAGCGGTGGCATTGGCGAGCATGACGTGGCGTTGCGCAGTGAAGTCGGCCAGCGGCTGGCCTGGATGGGTGTGGTGATTGACCCCGTCCTCAATCAGCAGGCCGTCGCTGACCAGGTCATGGCCATCCATGCCCCCGGCAGTGCGATCGAAGTCTGGGTTGTACCCACCGACGAAGGCGTGGTCGCTGCGCGCGAAGCGGCCCAATTGATCGCTGCCTGACCTGGCCTGCTTTGCCGCCCATTGCAGGCAAGGCATGGGTGGCAAATGCCATACGCCACGCTTTGCGATACTCGGCGCATGCAAATCCAAGATATCCTTTATTCCCAGGGCTTTGGCACAAGGCGCGTCTGCGCCGGTTTGATCCAGCAGGGCTTGGTTCAGGTTTACGACAACAGTGAGGCGCTCGCCCCTGTCAAATGTGTCCAGGCGGCGGCTGAATTTGTGGGGCAAGGGCTGCGTTTTCGGGTGCAGGGCGTGGACTGGCCGTATGCCGAGAAGGCCTACCTCATGTTGCACAAACCGGCGGCCACCGAGTGTTCACAAAAACCGTCTACCTATCCCAGCATCTACACCTTGCTGCCATCACCGCTGCGACTGCGGCCGCAAAAAGGAGCGGTGCAGGGTGTGCAGGCCGTGGGACGACTCGATCAGGACACTACGGGCCTGCTGCTGCTCACCGACGACGGCAAGTTCATCCATCGCATGAGTTCACCGCGCCACCATGTACCCAAGGTCTATGAAGTCACCGTCAAGCACCCGCTCGATGCGCGCCAGATCAACCAGTTACTGGCCGGTGTGGTGCTTGATGACGACCCCAAGCCGGTGCGGGCGGCGGCCTGCGAGGCGGTGTCCGAGTTGCACTTGCGCCTGACGCTCACCGAGGGCAAATACCACCAGGTCAAGCGCATGGTGGCCGCCGTGAGCAACCGGGTGGAGGGCTTGCACCGCTCACAAATCGGCGGCTTGCGTTTGCCTGACGACCTGGCTCCCGGCCAGTGGCGCTGGCTCAGTGATGCCGATCTGGCCAGTATTGAGAAAGCGCCTGTTGCGGTATGCTTGGAAACATGAGTCTGCTCTTTGATTCCTTTTGGCGCGCCGTGGCCTACGGATTGCGGCCCCGGGTCGTCGTGTTGTCGTTTTTGCCCCTGCTGCTCATGGGTGGCCTGGCATTGGGTTTGGGTTACTTTTACTGGGCGGGTGTGCTGGAAACAGTGAACTTGTGGCTGGAATCTTCGACGCTGGTAGGCAGCATTTCCGGCTGGTTGCAGGGGATGGGGCTGGGCAACCTGAAGGCGGTGCTGGGGCCGCTGATTGTGATTTTTGCGGTGACACCGCTGATTGTGGTGTTTTCCCTGCTTGCGGTGGCGCTCATGATGACACCGGCACTGACCTCGCTGGTGGCTCAAAGGCGCTTTCCTGCGCTGGAGCGCAAGCGCGGCGGCTCACTGGTGGCCAGCTTGTGGTGGTCGCTGGTGTCCACCCTGCTGGCCCTGCTCGCGCTCGTCGTGTCGGTACCACTGTGGCTCATTCCCCCGCTGATTCTGATTTTGCCGCCGCTGATCTGGGGCTGGCTCACCTACCGTGTCATGGCCTTCGACGCTTTGGCTGAGCACGCCAGCAGCGAGGAGCGGCGCGAGCTATTTCGCCGTCACCGCTTGAGCCTGCTCGGCATTGGGATTTTTTGTGGTTACCTGGGTGCCGCCCCCAGCCTGATCTGGGCTTCGGGTGTCTTGTTTGTGGCGGCGTTTGTGGTGCTGGTGCCGCTGGCGATTTGGCTCTATACCCTTGTGTTTGCCCTGGCCTCGCTCTGGTTTGCCCATTTCTGCCTGGCGGCTTTGCAGGCGCTGCGGGCCGAGCGCGCTGCCGCCGCAACTGCGCCAACGCCACCCGATGCCGAGATACTAGATTCTTCACCCTTGTCCCTGAGCCATGCCCCCGACCTCACCGATTCTCCCAAACCAGCCCGCGAATAGCGCAACGCCAAACTTCGGCCTGATCATCATTGGGGATGAAATTTTGTCGGGCAAACGCGCCGACAAGCATTTGCCCAAGGTGATCGAGTTGCTCAAGACACGCGGCCTGTCGCTGGCCTACGCGGAGTACGTGGGTGACGACCCAGGTCGCATCACCGCCGCCCTGCAACGCGCCTTTGCTTCCGGTGAAGTGGTCTTTTCCACCGGCGGCATTGGCGCCACGCCTGACGACCACACCCGCCAGTGCGCCGCGCGCGCGCTGGGTGTGGAACTGGCGCTGCACCCGCAGGCCAAGGCCTTGATCGAGCAGCGCATGCAGAACGTGGCGCTGGAGCAGGGCAAGACCTACGACCCAAGTCAAGCCGACAACCTGCACCGCCTCAACATGGGCGTCTTTCCGCAGGGTGCGCAGATCATTCCCAACCCCTACAACCAGATTCCGGGCTTCAGTTGCGGCCAGGTCCACTTCGTTCCGGGTTTTCCGGTCATGGCCTGGCCCATGATCGAATGGGTGCTTGACAGCCATTACCGGGCCTGTTTTGCCAAGGATGCCTGGCTGGAGCGTTCGGTGATCGTTTTTGGTGCCATGGAAGCGACCCTGACGCCGCTGATGGAAACCATTGAGCATGATTTTGCCGGCATCAAGGTGTTCAGCCTGCCCAGTGTGGATCACCCCCAATACGGTCGTCACATCGAACTGGGTGTCAAGGGGGAGCCGCAAGCCGTGGCAGGCGCGTTTGCGGCGTTGCTCGAAGGGCTGGGGCCGTTCCATCTCAAGCTTGGCCCTGAGTTGGTGCGTTCTTGAATGTGTTAACTCAGTTAATCAAGAGGAGCACTTTGTTGGTGCATGTTGAACAACTTTTGGTGCACTTCACCGGCGCAAAACAGGAATCTTGTCAGTCATTCGGAGCGCAAGTATTGAAACTCAAGGCAAAATACGACCCGCGGTGGATCTGATCGATAACCAGACGGGTCTGGCACAAAACCTGCGTTCTCTGAACATAACCCTTTTTCAACAACTATTCCTTTGGAGTAATCAATGGCCAAGACCGTCGCAGACGTGATGAAGATGGTGAAAGACAACGAAGTCAAATTTGTTGACTTCCGTTTCACCGATACCCGTGGCAAAGAGCAGCACGTCACTGTGCCTGTGTCGCACTTTGACGAAGACAAATTCAGTTCCGGCCACGCCTTTGACGGCTCGTCGGTGGCTGGCTGGAAAGGCATCGAAGCCTCGGACATGCAACTCATGCCCGACCCCAACACCGCCAACATTGATCCCTTCTTCGAGGAAACCACGCTCTTCATGAGCTGCGACGTGATCGAGCCCAGCGACGGCAAGGCCTATGAGCGCGACCCGCGCTCGGTGGCCCGCCGCGCCGAAGCCTACCTCAAGGCCTCCGGCATGGGTGATACCGCCTACTTTGGTCCTGAGCCAGAGTTTTTCCTGTTTGACGACGTGCGCTGGAACACCGACATGTCGGGCTGTTTCTTCAAGATCGACGACTACGAAGCACCCTGGAATTCGGGCAAGAAAATGGAAGGCGGCAACCGTGGCCACCGTCCCACCACCAAGGGTGGCTACTTCCCCGTGCCTCCGGTGGACAGCACGCAAGACATGCGCGCCGAAATGTCCCTGATTCTGGAGTCCTTGGGCATCCCGGTTGAAGTGTTCCACCACGAAGTGGCAGCCCCCGGCCAATGCGAGCTGGGCACCAAGTTCAGCACGCTGGTGGAGCGCGCCGACTGGACCCAGGTGCTGAAATACGTGGTGCAAAACGTGGCCAATGCCTATGGCAAAACAGCCACCTTCATGCCCAAGCCCATCGTTGGCGACAACGGTTCCGGTATGCACGTGCACCAGTCGATCTGGAAAGACGGCAAAAACCTGTTTGCCGGCGACGGCTATGCCGGTCTGAGCGACTTTGCCCTGTACTACATCGGCGGCATCATCAAGCACGCCCGCGCCCTGAACGCCATCACCAACCCTGGAACCAACAGCTACAAGCGCCTGGTGCCCGGTTTTGAAGCCCCTGTGAAGCTGGCTTACTCTGCCAAGAACCGCTCGGCTTCAATCCGTATTCCCTATGTGGCCAATCCGAAGGGCCGCCGCATCGAGGCACGCTTCCCCGATCCGCTGATGAACCCTTACCTGGGCTTCTCTGCGCTGATGATGGCCGGCCTGGACGGTGTGGAAAACAAGATCCACCCCGGCGAAGCAGCCACCAAGGATCTGTACCACCTGCCGCCTGAAGAAAACGCATTGATCCCGACCGTGTGCCACAGCCTGGACCAGGCGCTGGAGTGCCTGGATGCAGACCGCGCCTTCCTGACCAAGGGTGGCGTGTTCACCGACGGCTTGCTGGACGCCTACATCGAGCTCAAGATGGGCGAAGTCACGCGCTTGCGCATGGCCACTCATCCGATTGAATTTGACATGTATTACTCGCTGTAATCACCTGCCAAGGTCAAAAAAGGGACGGCTCATGCCGTCCTTTTTTATTGTGGGAAACTCACAACCCATGCATTCGGCATTGACTCCATGGGGAAGTAGTGCCGTTGCCAATCAGAGAGGCTTGAATTGTTATGACACAAATTACCTTGACAGGCTTGTTGTTGCTGGCGCTGTGCGCCAGCGCGCAGGCGCAGGACCGCATCTACCGTTGCGGCAATGCGTACACCAACACCGTGACGCAGGAACAGGCCAAAAATTGCAAATTGATCGATGGCGGCAACATCACGGTGGTGCAGGGAACACGCCCGGCCAAGGCATCTTCAGCCGTCAATTCGGCCAGTTCAGCCAATTCGGCCAGTTCCGGCCCACGCACGAATGCTGCCGAGCAAAAATCGCGTGACTCCGATGCGCGCCTGATTTTGCAATCTGAACTTAAAAAAGCCGAGGAGCGACAAGAGGAGTTGCTCAGGGAATACAACAACGGCGAGCCGGAGAAGCGCGGCGATGAGGCCCGCAATCGCCAGCGCTACCTGGACCGTGTCGCTGAGCTCAAAGCCCAACTGGCGCGCAACGAGAGCGACATGGCCGGCATTCGCCGTGAGCTTGAACGCCTGCCTGCCGGCCAGGCGACCCGCTAGGCCAATCTGCGCGTATCAACTTGAAGCTGCCGTTTACCAAATTTCGGCCGGTAACGCCCGGCGCGCCCAACCAGCGGTTTGGTGCCTTCGATCTGTTGGCCACGCTGGTGGCCGTGGTGCAAAGCGACGGCACCGTCACGTTTGCCAATGCCGCCCTGGAAGATGCGCTGGGTGTCTCGCGGCGCACCATTGTGGGCTCGCATTTGCCTGGCTCCTTTACCGAACCAGGCCATTTGCGAACTGCGCTGCAGGGCGCTGGCAGCAATGAGTTTGCCGCCCTTCGCTACGACGCCAGGCTGTTGCGCCTGGGGCGGGAGCCTTTGCCAGTGCATGTGATCGTGACGCAGACCGAAAGCGCCGACATCATCGTCGAATTGCTGCCGCTGGAGCAGCAGACGCGCCAGGACCGCGAGGAGCGCCTGGCCGAACAGGCGCAGGCCAACAAGGAGCTGATTCGCAACCTGGCCCACGAAATCAAAAACCCGCTGGGTGGCATCCGCGGTGCGGCGCAGTTGCTGGAACTGGAAATGGACCAGCCCGAACTCACCGAGTACACCCAGGTCATCATCCATGAAGCCGACCGCCTGCAGTCGCTGGTGGACCGCCTGCTCGCGCCGCACCGGCGCCCCCATGTGGTGGGTGATGTCAACATCCACGAGGTCTGTGAGCGGGTGCGCTCGCTGATTCTGGCGGAGTTTCCCAAAGGCCTCGACGTGGTGCGCGACTACGACACCTCTATCCCTGAGTTCCGCGGCGACCGCGAGCAGCTCATTCAGGCCCTGATCAATATCGCCCACAACGCGGCGCAGTCACTGACCGAGCGCATCAGCCAGGGTGATGGCCAGATTATTTTTCGCACCCGGGTGGCGCGCCAGAGCACTTTTGGCAAGCAGCGCTACCGGTTGGCATTGGAATTGCATGTGATTGACAACGGGCCTGGCGTGCCAGACTCGATCAAGGACCGCATTTTTTACCCGCTGGTGTCGGGGCGGGAGGGTGGCTCCGGGCTGGGTCTGACGTTGGCGCAAACCTTTGTCCAGCAGCACCATGGCCTGATCGAGTGTGACAGTGTGCCGGGTTGTACTGATTTCAAGATCCTGATTCCATTGCCCTGATCGCAAGCTGGCTGAAAACCATTTGCGGCCAGGGCCCAACCAAAGGTAAGACAACGTGATGAAGCCCATTTGGATCGTAGATGATGACCAGTCCATCCGCTTCGTGCTGGAAAAGGCCCTGCTGCGCGAGCAATTGCCCAGCCGCAGTTTTACCAGTGCGCGCGAGGTGTTGGCCGCGCTTGAGGAGGACAAGGCGCCGCAGGTGCTGGTGAGCGACATCCGCATGCCGGGGGGCTCGGGGCTCGATCTGCTCGACAAGGTCAAGGCCAAATACCCGGGCCTGCCTGTCATCATCATGACGGCCTACTCCGACCTGGACAGCGCCGTGTCGGCCTTTCAGGGCGGTGCATTCGAATATCTGCCCAAGCCGTTTGATTTGTCCAAGGCGGTCGAGCTGATTCGCCGCGCCGTTGAGGAAAGCCAGCGCGAAGAAGTGGCCGACGAAGCCATGACCGAGGCGCCCGAGATGCTGGGCCAGGCGCCCGCCATGCAGGATGTGTTTCGCGCCATTGGCCGGCTCAGCCAAAGCAACGTCACCGTGATGATCACCGGCGAATCGGGCTCGGGCAAAGAACTGGTGGCGCGCGCGCTGCACAAACATTCGCCGCGGGCCAACGGGCCGTTTGTGGCCATCAACACGGCGGCGATCCCGAAGGACCTGCTCGAATCCGAACTCTTCGGCCACGAGCGTGGCGCCTTTACCGGCGCGCAAACCATGCGCCGCGGCCGCTTTGAGCAGGCCGACGGCGGCACGCTGTTTCTGGACGAAATTGGCGACATGCCCTATGACCTGCAAACCCGGCTGTTGCGGGTGCTGTCGGACGGCCATTTCTACCGCGTCGGCGGCCACAGTGCCGTCAAGACCAATGTGCGCGTGATTGCCGCCACGCACCAGGACCTGGAGCAACGCGTCAAGGAAGGCGTGTTCCGGGAGGACCTGTTTCACCGCCTCAACGTGATCCGCCTGCGATTGCCGGCCTTGCGCGAGCGGCGCGAGGACATTCCCATGCTGACACGCCACTTCCTGCAGCAAAGCGCGCGTCAGTTGGGCGTCGAGCCCAAGCGTATTTCTGATGCGGCGCTGGCGTGGCTGGGGCAGTTTGCGTTTCCGGGAAATGTGCGCCAGCTGGAAAACATGTGCCACTGGCTCACCGTCATGGCGCCGGCGCAAGTGATCGAACCCAAAGACCTGCCGCCCGAATTGGGGGTGTCGCACACTGTGCCTGCTGCGCCGGTGGCGGCGGAAAACCATGAGGGGTCGGTGTCACCATCGTTGCAGCACGGGTTACCTGATGCCGCGGCGTTTCATCATTTGCCCGACGCACCCGGGGTGGCGCCCATGAGCAGTTGGGAGCAGGGTCTGGAAGCCGAGGCGGGTACCTTGCTGGCCACCGATCGCACCGACGTGTGGGACACGCTAACGGCCCGCTTCGAGTCCCGCCTGATTCATGCCGCGCTGGCCGCCACGCGCGGGCGGCGCATCGACGCGGCGCAAAAACTCGGCATTGGCCGCAACACCATCACCCGCAAGATCCAGGAGCTTGGCCTGGAATAAGCCGTTGATCAATTCAGTTCGACGACCACCGGTGCATGGTCGCTGGGGCGTTCATTCTTGCGCGGGGTTTTGTCGATCCAGCAGGCGGCCACCTCGGGCTTGAGCGCGTTGCTCACCAGAATGTGGTCAATGCGCATGCCGTGGTTGCGCCTGAAACCAAAGTCGCGGTAGTCCCACCATGAATAACTTTTCGCCGGCTGCGGAAACAGCCGGTGCGCGTCGTGCAGGCCCAGCGCGATCAGGGCGTTCAATTCGTATCGCTCCTCGTCGGTGCAATGAATCTGGTCTTTCATGCCCACCGGGTCCCACACATCGGCGTCGTCAAAGGTGATGTTGAAGTCGCCCATCAGCACCAGCCTGGGGTGGGCGACCAGCTCGGCGCGCAGCCAGTTGCGCAGCCCCTTGAGCCAGGCCAGCTTGTACTCGAACTTGTCGCTGCCAGGCTCCTGGCCGTTGGGGAAATACGCGCCCACGATCCGGATGCCGGTTGACGGGCTGTCCGCGGCCGCCGGCGCCAATTTACCTTCAGATTCAGCGTCAGAGACAAATGTCGCGCTGATCACGCGCGCCAGCTCATCGCTGAAGCCGGGGATGTTGCGCACCACGTCGAGCGCGGGTGTCCTGCTGATCAGCGCCACGCCGTTGTAGGTTTTCTGGCCGAAACAGCTTGAGTGGTAACCCGCCGCGGCAAACGCGGCATGCGGGAACTTGTCGTCGCTCAGTTTGAGCTCTTGCAGCGCCAGCACATCGACCGGGTTGGCGCCAAGCCATTCCAGCACTTGCGGCAGGCGCACGGTGAGTGAATTGATGTTCCAGGTGGCGAGCTTCATGGTTTTTTGACCTCAGGATTGCTTTTCGTAGGTGACAAAGCTGAACGGCAGACCGGTGCCACTGACGTGAGATTCGCGCGTCACTTCCTGCCACTCCGGGCCAAAACTGGGTGCGTGGGCGTCGCCCTCAAAGTCGGCATCGAGCTCGGTCACCACCGCGCTGCTGGCCAGCACCAGTGCCTGGGCGTACAACTCGGCGCCGCCAATCACCCAGGCCGTGCTCTCAATCGGGCAGGCAGCGCAGGCGGCCTCCAATGAGTTCACCACCACGGCGCCGTCCGCCCTCCAGTCGGTTTGCCGCGTCGCCACAATATTGAGGCGGCCGGGCAGCGGGCGGAATTTGACCGGCAGCGAGTCCCAGGTCTTGCGGCCCATGATGACCGGGCAGCCCAGCGTGGTGCGCTTGAAGTGCGCCATGTCCTCAGGCAGGTGCCAGGGCAGGGCGTTTTGATTGCCAATGACGCCGTTGCGGGCGCGGGCCAGGATCAGATTGAGTTTCATAGAGTGGTTGCAGGTTTGCGCGGTGGCAGCAGCACCGCGGCAATGGCGGCCATGACGCACAGCACGGCCACCAGGTCTTGCCAGCCCGGCATCTCGCTCACGATCAGGGTCGCGCTCAGGGTGCCCACCATCGGCACCGCCATGACACTCATGGCGCTGGTGGCGGGCGGCAGGTGGCGCGCCATACCAAACCAGATGATCTGGGCAAAGCCGTAGTTGATGAGCGCGCCATAGACCAGGCTGCCCCACATCGGGGCCGAAAATTGCCAAGTGGGCCAGGGCTCCAGCACAGCGGCAAACACCCACAGGCAGACGCTGGCCAGAATCAGCATCCACACGGTGAGCGTTTCCATCGGCAGCGTCAAATGCGCGCGGCGCATCATCAGCGTGCCCGCAGCCCAGGCCAGCGCGGCCAGTTCCATCCAGACAATGCCAAGCGGTTTGCCGGTGATGGCGG
>JAABQI010000249.1 GCA_011391545.1 Rhodoferax sp. | reverse complement strand
GCCAGCGCGGTTTGAGGCGCTCGCCCGCTAACATGCCAGCCACGCCACCCTCGTTTTCAGGAGGTCTCTCATGCTAGCCCGCTTGTTGCGCCGCGTTTACCTCATTCAACTGCTGGTCGGCGCCATGCTGGGTTACTACGCCGCGGTTCAACTCAACCAGAGCGTCTCGGCGACGCTGGCGCTGGTTGTCTTGTGTGCCGTGCTCTTGCCACTTTTACTGCAGTTTGTGGTGATCACCACGAGCATGGTTCTGTCGCGGCCGAAACAGGCCGGACCCTTGTGGTGGCGGGCGTTTGGGGGTGAATTTTTGGCTGCCCTGCGAGTTTTCTGGCTGCAAATGCCCTTTGCTTCCGCAAAAACCGAAGTCTGGTTGCCAGACACCGCCCAGCAAGCGCAGCCATGGCGGGTGCCCGTGCTGCTTGTGCATGGCTACATTTGCAACTACCGGGTGTGGGACAAAATTGCAGCGGCGTTGCACCAGGCTGGGCATCCGGTGTTGGCCATCACCCTGGAACCACTCTTTACCTCGATTGAGGATTACCCCCCGCAAATCCAGCAGGCCGTGCAGCAATTGAAGCAGGCGACCGGTGCCGCGCAGGTGGCGCTGGTGGGGCACAGCATGGGCGGCCTGGTCATACGCGCCTGGCTGCGCCAGCATGGCAGCGCTGATGTTGCCAAAATCATTACTTTGGGGACACCGCACCAGGGCACCCAAAGTGCAGCCTGGTCGCCCACCACCAACACGACGCAAATGAAACGGCACGGCGCTTGGTTAAAAGACTTGCATGCCAGTGAAGCGCCGGAAACCAGGCAGTTGATGTACATCGCCCTGACGTCGCACGATAATATCGTTTACCCGCAGCGCGAGCAGGTGCTCGAAGGTGCCGAGGTCACCGAGTTCGAAGGTGTGGGGCATCTGGAACTGTGTCTGGACGACCGCGTGATCCTGTGGCTGTTGAAAAAATTAGACTGAATCCGTCTTTTTAAAGCGAGGCAGGCGCTGATTAGGCTCGGTACCTCGCTATAATCCTAGGCTTTGCTGGCAAAACTCCGCTGCCTGATCAACTTTTAAGCGGAGAAAATCGTAAATAGTCAAGTTTTAGGCCCGATCTTCCCGAAACTGGACGTTTACATATTTAGGATCTCTTGACGTAATGACAACCATCCGTGTTAAAGACAACGAACCCTTTGACGTCGCGCTGCGCCGCTTCAAACGCACTATTGAAAAACTGGGCCTTCTAACTGACTTGCGCGCCCGCGAGTTCTATGAAAAGCCCACTTCCGAGCGTAAGCGCAAGAAGGCTGCTGCCGTCAAACGCAATTACAAGCGCATTCGCGCCATGCAATTGCCCAAGAAGCTGTATTAACCTGTTCTACTGACAGGGCTGTAACAGCCTCTTGTACAAGCTCGCCGGGGACGCTCAGGCGGGCTTTTTTTTGCCCAATCCATTCACAGGAGTAATGAAGATGTCACTCAAAGACCAGGTGATCGAAGACATGAAGACGGCCATGCGTGCCAGGGACAGCGAGCGCCTTGGCACCATTCGCCTGTTGCTGGCAGCGGCCAAACAAAAGGAAGTGGATGAGCGCGTGGTGCTCGACGATGCCGCCATGATTGGCATCGTGGACAAACTGATCAAGCAGCGCAAAGACTCTGTGGAGGCCTACACCAAGGCCCAGCGCATGGACCTGGCAGACAAGGAAAGTGCCGAGATCGTGGTATTGCAAGCCTATTTGCCACAGCGCCTGAATGCCGAGGAAGTCAGCGCGGCGGTGCAAGCCATTGTGGCCAGTCTGGGTGCCAAGGGACCCGGTGACATGGGCAAGGTGATGGCGGCCGTCAAGACACAACTGGCTGGCAAAGCTGATATGGCCATGGTGTCCCAGGCAGTCAAGGCAGCGCTGGCGGGCTGATTCAGGCCCGGTCGAGTCAACGGTAGATCTGGCCTGTCATCACAGCCTGAGGTCCAGGCTGTTGAGCATGGCGGCGTGAACGACTGCATCCAGCGCGCCGTCCACCATGGATTGCTCAGATACCACGCGCAAGGCGCGGGTGGTTAACAGTTTCTCGAGTGAGCGCCGTGTCATGGATTGTCTGCCACCATAAACGTTGGTGAACAGGTACATGGTGTTTTGTGGACTGATCCAGCTGAGCTGACTGCGTTGCCAGACATCCTCGACATGTATTTCTACCCAGGTGCCAACCGCCAGGCGCCCCAAATCAATACTTGAGGGCACTGGCCTGTCCTGACTGACCATCGGTATCACTGAGTCCAACATCGGTGTGGTGGGCAGATCAGTCGGTCGGGCAAAAGATGGGGCAGTTTCTTCATCGAGCAAGTCAATGAAGCCGGAATCCTGGGCTTCAGCGGGCGCAACCCAGTGTTGGTGGTGGTCGAGCAAATAGTCCCTGGAATTTTTGACTTGCTGTTCAGGTTCTCCTGAGGGTGGCTGGAAAGCCTGTTGGTGCAGTTTCATGAGTGATTCAAAAAACGCACTGGTTTTCAACGATGGGTAATCGATCAGCGCCAAGCCCTCGCGCAATTTGGACAGAAGCCCAATCACCTCTCCGGTCAACTTGGGCACATCTTGCCGGGTCAGTTCAGGTTGAGCGCTCCAAAGCAGCAAATTGACCAGGTTTTTATATTCGCCTGGGTCTTCCACACCCTCGGTATTGTTGAGTTCTGCGTAGGCCATCACCTGAGCCCAAGGACCACATAAAAAGTCTGCCACTACGGCAGGCACCCGTTGCATGTCGGGAATCCGCTCCAGGGCGGCGACCATTTTCTCAGCCAGCAGGTTCCGCTCTTCCGCCCTGCCAAGGGCCTGCATCGCCTGTTCCACTGTCTTGGTGGACATCGTCGATTGCTTGGACCACATGGTGTTGAGGTTGCGCAGTGCCAGTTCAAAAGGCTCTGCACTGTCAACAGGCATGCGCGACAAGGGGTTGACGTAGCGATGCAGCGACCTGATGAAAAGTGCGCATCCGGGCGCATCAACCGAGTCAAAAGCCAGCCCGCGCTGGGTAAGCTCCTGAAGCAGGCGCCGTGCAGGATGCAGCTTGTTGTTGAAAAAACGCACATCCGCCTTCACCAGCCGGAACAAGGCCGGTTCCAGGTCTTCTATGACGCGACGGATGGGCTCCAGCAAACGCGGGTCTTGGACCAGGTTGTCGACCATCTGGCACATCACTTCAAAGCTCAGGATTTGTGCAGAATTTTGACATTTGCGGCGAAAGTTTTGTCGGATGGACTCAGGCTGGCTGGCCGCTGCAGAGACGGGTTGTTGACGTTGTGGCAGGCGCGCAAACGCGTCATCCGCCTGAATCAGGCTTTGCAGAGCCTCGAAAGCCGCGGGGATCGTCGCGGCAAAGTCGGTCGTTGGCGCATCGTTCCCACCCCAGGCATTCAAGTCAGTATTGCCGGCAAATTGAGGCTCCGCTTCATCAGGGGCCGGGTGTTCCTGGGCCGCTGGTTGCGCCGCGAATAACTCATGCAAGCGATGCAGGGTCAACACACCGGGCTGGCTGGAGGCTTCGCCTTTATCGGCTGGCTGGCGCATAAGTTCCGGCTTGGACGGTTTAACCTGCCTATCCGAAACCACGGCCTCGGGCTGAGGCAAGGGCACGACACCGTAAGACTTGATTTTTCTCGCCAGCAGGGCGTAGGAACCTCGCAAGGCTTTACCCAAAGCTGTTGCCATATGCTTCAACCAGGTGATACGCATTGGCGTGGGTACAGACGCATCCACCATCAACTGATGCAATACCTTCAGATAGATTTGCGGCCGCAAGGGATTGCGCTCAGGCTTGATGTGATCAAGCCCTTCCAAGGCACTCATGTAGCCATTGAGTTCGTTCAGGGAACTTTGCACCGGGAGTTGCACCAATCGCAAAACCCGCGCCATTTCCACCCTCTCCAGTACCTGGGTTTCATCCATCTGCTCCAGCTGGTCATGCCTCAATTCACCCAAAGCCAGTTCACCAAATTGGGAACTTATGGCCTGTTTGCTCTGAAATACCTGACGCAACAGTGCCGGAAATTGGGCGCACAGGGCCGCCGCTTTGTTATCCAGCCATTGGCGACTCAAGCGCAACCGATCGCGCTCGGGTTGCCCGCGGGAATGTGCAATTTCTTCGTCGAGCGAGCGCAGTGCCGAGTGAAGCACCTCGCGCAACAAGGTCTCGCCATCACGCGCCGACTGCCCCAGTGCAGCGCGAAACAAATTCAGGTAGTGATCAGTTGGATTGGCTGTAGTCACTTTGGCGCTCGATTTGTCTTCTGTTATCGCAAGGCCTTGAAACGCATACGGTGCGGCCGCGCGCCCTCTTCGCCCAGGCGTTTTTTCTTGTCGGCTTCGTATTCCTGATAATTGCCATCATAAAAGTACCACTGGCTGTCGCCCTCGCAGGCCAGAATGTGGGTTGCAATGCGGTCGAGAAACCAGCGGTCGTGGCTGATCACCATGACCGAGCCGGCAAACTCCAGCAAGGCGTCTTCCAGCGCGCGCAGGGTCTCCACATCGAGGTCGTTGGACGGTTCGTCGAGCATCAGAACGTTGCCACCGGCAATCAGCGTCTTGGCCAGATGCAAACGACCGCGCTCACCACCCGAGAGCGTGCCGACGCGTTTTTGCTGGTCGGCACCATTGAAGTTGAAGCGCCCGCAATAGGCACGGCTGGCCATCTGGAATTTGCCGATGTTGAGCATGTCGAGCCCGCCGGAAACATCTTCCCAAACAGTTTTTTCATTGGACAAATCGTCGCGGCTCTGGTCAACAAAAGCCATCTTGACGGTCTGGCCGATCTTGACTTCGCCGGAATCTGGTTTCTCGCGTCCGGCAATCATCTTGAACAGTGTGGATTTACCGGCGCCGTTGGGGCCGATGATGCCGACGATGGCGCCCGGTGGCACCTTGAAGCTCAGGTTGTCGATCAGCACACGGTCGCCAAAGGACTTCGTGACATTGACAAATTCAATCACTTCCTGACCCAGGCGATCCGCCACCGGAATGAAGATTTCGTTGGTCTCGTTGCGTTTCTGGTATTCGAAGTCGGACAGTTCCTCGAAGCGGGCCAAGCGGGCCTTGCTCTTGGCCTGGCGTGCCTTGGGGTTCTGGCGTGACCATTCCAGTTCTTTCTTGAGGGCCTTGGCGCGGGAATCTTCGCCCTTTTGCTCCTGCTCCAGACGCGCCTGCTTTTGCTCCAGCCACGAGCTGTAATTGCCCTTGTACGGAATGCCGTTGCCGCGGTCGAGCTCCAGAATCCACTCGGCGGCGTTGTCCAGAAAGTAGCGGTCGTGGGTGATGGCGACCACCGTGCCGCTGTAGCGCTGCAGAAATTGCTCCAGCCAGTCCACCGACTCCGCGTCCAGGTGGTTGGTGGGCTCGTCGAGCAGCAGCATGTCGGGGTGTTCCAGCAGCAGGCGGCACAGCGCCACCCGGCGTTTCTCACCGCCAGACAACACGCCCACCCGGGCTTCCCAGGGCGGCAGACGCAGCGCGTCGGCGGCTATTTCGAGCTGATGCTCGGAGTCTGTGCCGGCCGTGGCGATGATGGCTTCGAGTTCGGCCTGCTCGGCTGCCAGTTTGTCGAAGTCGGCGTCTTCGTCACCATAGGCGATGTAAACCTCTTCAAGCCGCGCCTTGGCGTTCAACACCTTGCCCATGGCTTCTTCCACGGTTTCACGCACGGTTTTGTCCGGATCCAATTGAGGTTCCTGCGGCAGGTAGCCGATATTCAGCCCCGGCATCGGGATGGCTTCACCTTCGATTTCCTTGTCCAGACCGGCCATGATCCGCAGCAGGGTCGATTTGCCCGACCCATTGGTGCCGAGCACGCCAATCTTGGCGCCGGGGAAAAAACTGAGAGAAATGTCTTTCAGAATGTGCCGCTTGGGCGGCACGATCTTGCCGACGCGGTTCATTGAAAATACGTATTGAGCCATGGGTCTGTTGCATTCACATAAGGGATAAAGACCGCATTATCGGTGCTCTCGCCCGCTCTTCGCGGTGAACGTTGTTGTGAAGCAATTTACCGTATCACCTTCCCGACAAATGACAAAATTGTGCGGCAGATCAAGGCCAAACCAAGAGCATGCGACAATACGGGGGCTTGTGGGGCTTCAGTTGCCTGCAAGACCAGCACCTTGCTGGGAACCCAGGTACTTCACCGCGGTTCCAATTTTGATCCCATCTGCCTTTGACTGAACTGTCGCGACGAGCGCCAGAACAGGCCGATGCCCTGGCGCCCTGGATGGGGTGCACCACTAAATGAAATTTGAAGAACTCAATCTGGCTCCGGCCATCATCAAAGCCGTGCTTGAGCAAGGCTACGAAACTCCCACGCCCATTCAGGCACAGGCCATTCCGGTCGTGCTGGCAGGTCTCGACCTGCTCGGCGGCGCCCAGACCGGCACCGGCAAAACGGCAGCCTTTGTGCTGCCCATGCTCAACAAGCTGATCGCATCTGAAGCACCGCGCAACAAGTTTGGTGGCGTTGCCACCCGCGCTCTGGTGCTCACGCCGACCCGCGAACTCGCCGCCCAGGTCGAGGAATCGGTGCAAACCTACGGCAAATATGTCGAGCTGAGCTCGGCCGCCATTTTTGGCGGTGTCGGCATGAACCCGCAAATCAGCCGCATGAAAAAAGGTGTGGACATTCTGGTGGCCACCCCCGGGCGCCTGCTCGACCTGATGCAGCAAGGCATGGTGGACCTGAGCCAGGTGCAGATCCTGGTGCTCGATGAAGCTGACCGCATGCTCGACATGGGCTTTATCCATGACGTGAAAAAAGTGCTGGCCGCCGTGCCCAAACAAAAGCAAAGCCTGCTGTTCTCGGCCACGTTCAGCGATGAGATTCGCGAACTCGCTGACACGCTGCTGAAAAACCCGCAAAGCGTGCAGGTCACACCGCGCAACACCACGGTGCAGCGCATCACCCAGCTGATTCACCCGGTGGGTCGTGGCAAAAAGAAAGCGCTGCTGGCGCACATCATCCAGGAAAAAAATTGGAGCCAGGTGCTGGTGTTCACCCGCACCAAATTCGGGGCCAACAACGTCGCCGAATACCTGGAGAAAAACGGCATCACTGCCATGGCCCTGCACGGCAACAAAAGCCAGGCAGCGCGCACCCAGGCACTGGCCGGTTTCAAGAGCGGCGACATGCGCGCCCTGGTGGCCACCGACATTGCCGCGCGCGGCATCGACATCGACGACCTGCCGCACGTGGTCAATTACGATATTCCCAATGTGACCGAAGATTATGTGCACCGCATTGGCCGCACCGGCCGCGCCGGCGCCGACGGCATGGCCGTGAACCTGGTGAGTCTGGACGAAGAAGGCTTCATGCAAGCCATTGAGCGCTACACCAAGCAGGACATTGCCGTCGAAATCATTCAGGAATTCATGCCTGAGCCCGGTGAAAATGCCGAGCCCATCGCGATGGGCCGCCAAACCATCTGGGGCGGCGCCGGCAAACCGCCGAGCCGCGACGTGATGCAGGCCGCAGCCAAAGCTGCCCGCACCGAAATGCTGACCCGGGTGCGCGAGAGCAAAGGCCCGGGCGCAGCTCGCAGTGGCAACGGCGGCGGTGGCAGAGGCCCCGCGCCGGGCGGCCGCGGTGGCAGCCGGGGCGGGCGCAGCGGCGGCAGAAATGCACCGGGCGGCAACGCAGCCTATGGCGGCGAAGCGCGCGGCAGCAACGCCGGTGAAGACAATTTCGGCAACGCAGGCGCGAGCCGCGAAGCCGAGCCGCGCAGCCACTTGTCGGCAGCCGAGCAAGCGGCACGCGGCCCGGGTCAACGCCAGGCGCGTGGCTATGGTGGCGGCAACGGCGGTGGTTATGGCGGCCCGGTCGATGCTGGCGCCGGACCCTCACGCTCAGGCGCCGGTGGCCAACCCGACCCGATGCGCACCAGTGTGGACATGATGGCTGACCGCGGCCCGCGCCGTGGCGGCTTTGGCGGCGGCAACCGCAACGCTGGCGGTAGCGGTGGTGGTGGCGGCTTTGCTGGCGGCGCTGGCCGTCCGGGCGGTGGTGCTGGCAGGCCGGGCGGCAATCGTCCGCGCAACGCCAGTGGCACCCGCGGTCAGTCTGGCCGCTAAATTAATCGGTGCCAGTCAGCCGCGCAAAAAGAGCGTGACCAGCGGCTCGGAGCCCACCTGGCGGCTCCAGTGGCCGTGCCGCTGGTCATCAAACGTCTGACCTGCTGGCAACAGGTCGGCTGAATAAAAATGCTCACCCGGCCTGAAGATGCGGGAACTGCCGTCCTGCAGGCCGATCTCCATCTGTCCGCCCAAAATAAACACCCATTGCGGATCGGTGGTGCAGTGGTAGCTGCTGCGAAAACCGACCGGGCTGACGCGCAGCTGGTAACCTCCCGACGGCATCAAGGCTGACAGCGCCGACTTCGGGCTACCCTGGTCGAGCGCCAGGGTTTCTTCCTTGAAACGTGCCTGACCGTCGGTGTCGGTAAATAAAATGACTTTGGTGAACAGGGGCATGCAAACTCCGTGATGAATAATGGCCTTGATTATTGCCTGCCAGGTCTATGCGCACACAACCTTTAGGAACCCCAACCATGCGAATTCTCCATACCATGCTGCGCGTCGGCAACCTGCAACGCGCCATCGATTTTTACACCGGGGTGCTGGGCATGCAACTGCTGCGCACCTCCGAGAACCCCGAGTACAAGTACACGCTGGCCTTCGTTGGCTACGGCAGCAACCCGGAGCACGCCGAACTGGAGCTCACCTACAACTGGGGCGTGGACCACTACGAACTGGGCACCGCTTACGGCCACATTGCGCTGGCCGTGCCAAACGCTGCGGCCGCCTGCGACAGGATCAGGCAAAGCGGTGGCAACGTCACGCGCGAGGCCGGCCCGGTGAAAGGCGGCAGCACGGTGATTGCCTTTGTCACCGACCCGGACGGTTACAAGATAGAGCTCATCCAGCGGCCTGAAGCCGTCTGAACGGTTTTAATCAAGGCGGTTAACGAGTCAGATTTTTCAGCTTTCCAGTTTCAGCGGCGAGGCGCGTCACCCTCCCCCAGTCACCCTGCTCGGCAGTGCTCGCTGGCACCAGCCAGGAGCCGCCAACACACACGACGTTGCTCAGGGCCAGGAAGTCGGGCGCGTTTTGCAGCGTGATGCCTCCCGTGGGGCAAAACCTGACGTCAAAAAATGGCCCAGCCCAAGCCTTGAGCATGGCCACGCCACCGGCTTGAACCGCGGGGAAGAACTTGAGTTCAGTGAAGCCGTCTTCGCAGGCCGCCATGATCTCGCTGCCGGTCGCCACGCCAGGCAACAGCGCCAAGCCCATGTCGCGGCAGGCCTGGCCCACGGTGCTGGTGTAGCCCGGACTCACTGCAAAGCGCGCCCCGGCGTTGGCCGCGGCTTGCGCGTCGGCGCGGCTGCGCACGGTGCCGGCGCCAACCACGGCCTCAGGCACTTCGCGGGCAATGGCCTCGATGCAGGCCAGCGCCTGCGGCGTGCGCAGCGTGACTTCAAGCATGCGAATGCCGCCCGCCATCAAGGCGCGCGCCATCGGCACCGCGTGCGCCACGTCGTTGAGCACAATCACCGGAATCACCGGGGCATCTTGCATGACCTGCAAGGCGGTCAAGGGAATCAGAGTCGTCATGTGAGCTTTCAAGAAAATGGTTAACTGTCATTGCGAGCGCAGCGCAGCGCGGCACTCCACGCGTCTGCCTACAACCAGCTGCAAGCGCCCTCTTCAGCACTGAGGGAATTTCTGCGCATGCTGGCAAACAGCTCGCGGCCCATGCCGACGCCGTTGGCGGCGCGCAAATCATCGGGCATGGGCAGCACCTCGCGGGCAGCCCAGTCGGCGTCAGAAACAAGCACCTGCAGCAGACCTGCATTGGCGTCGAGGCGGATCACATCACCGTCGCGCACGCGGGCCAGCGGACCCCCTGCTGCAGCTTCTGGCGACACATGGATGGCGGCGGGCACCTTGCCAGAGGCGCCGCTCATGCGGCCGTCGGTGACCAGCGCCACCCGGAACCCCTTGCCCTGCAATACCGCCAAAGGTGGCGTGAGCTTGTGCAGTTCGGGCATGCCATTGGCCTGCGGACCCTGCCAGCGCACCACGCAAATCAGGTCACGGTCGAGTTCATCGGCGGCAAAGGCCTTGTGCAAGGCTTCCTGCGAATCAAAGACGCGGCATGGCGCTTCAATCACATGGCGGTCGTCGGGCACCGCCGAAATTTTGATCACGCTGCGCCCCAGGTTGCCTTGCAGCAGTTTCAGGCCGCCGCTGAGGCTGAACGGCTTGCTTGCCGGGCGAACCACCGATTCGTCCAGGCTGACCGCTGCCGTGTCCCAGTGCAGTCGGCCGTCTTCTGCGGCGCGCGGAATACCGGTGTACTCGCGCAAGCCACCGGGCCGGTCGGTCAACACATCGGCGTGCAGGTATCCGCCGTCGAGCAGTTCGCGGATGATGAAGCCGGGGCCACCGGCCGCCTGGAACTGGTTGACGTCGGCACTGCCGTTGGGATAGACGCGGCTCAACAGCGGCACCACATCGGACAATGCCGAGAAGTCATCCCAGTCGATCACGATGCCGGCTGCGCGCGCCACCGCCACCCAGTGGATCAGGTGGTTGGTCGAGCCTCCCGTGGCAAGCAAGGCGACCATGGCGTTGACGATGCAGCGCTCATCGACGACGCGACCAATCGGCGGGCATTTGAAATCTGCACTGCCCAGCACCGTGCGCAGCGCTTCGCGGGTGAGCTCGTCGCGCACATCAGCCCCGGGGTTGATGAAGGCAGTGCCGGGCACATGCAGGCCCATGGCTTCGAGCAACATCTGGTTGCTGTTGGCCGTGCCGTAAAAGGTGCAGGTGCCGGGGCCGTGGTAGGCCGCGGATTCGGACGCCAGCAACTCGGCGCGCCCCGCCAACCCCTGTGCGGCCAGTTCGCGCACCTTGGACTTTTCGTTGTTGGACAAGCCCGTGGTCATGGGGCCGGCCGGCACAAACACGGTGGGCAGGTGGCCAAACTGCAGCGCGCCAATGAGCAGTCCCGGCACGATCTTGTCGCACACGCCCAGCATCAGCGCGCCGGCAAACACGTCGTGGCTCAGCGCCACGGCCGTGGCCATGGCGATCACGTCGCGCGAAAACAGGCTCAGCTCCATGCCCGCGGTGCCCTGCGTCACGCCGTCGCACATGGCGGGCACACCCCCTGCCACCTGAGCCGTGGCGCCGTGTTTGCGCGCCTCGGCCTTGATCAGATCCGGGTAATGCTGGAGCGGCGCATGGGCCGACAGCATGTCGTTGTAAGCGGTGACGATGCCGATGTTGTGCGCTTTTTGGGCCACCACGCGCAGCTTGTCATTGCCGGGCAGCGCGGCAAACGCGTGCGCCACGTTGGCGCAGCCCAGGCGCTCGGCACCCGGTGGGCGCTGCAGCGCGACATCCAGCCGCGCGAGATAGGCCGTCCGTGTGGTCAGGCTGCGTTTGGCAATGCGTTCAGTAACTTGGGCCACGGTGTTGTTGAGTTTCATGATTTCCACAAAAGTTGGTAACTAAATTACAGCACCTGATGTTACCCGCTAAATGAAAGCCATCATGGCAGCAAAGTTACCAATGGGTTACCAATGCCGCAACCCGTCCAACAAAGTTGAACTCCCTATACTTCCGGCATGACCAACATTGCCGACCTCCGCAAAAGCTACGAACGCGCCGAACTCAACGAAGACGCTTCACACGCCGATCCCCTGAAACAGTTTGAACAATGGCTCAAGGAAGCCATTGCCGCCGAAGTGCCAGAGCCCAACGCCATGACCGTGGCCACCGTGGCCAGCAACCTGCGACCCAGCACCCGCGTGGTGCTGATCAAGGGCTATGACGAGCGCGGCATTGTCTGGTACACCAATTATGAGAGCCAGAAAGGCCAGGAATTGGCGGGCAATCCTTATGCCGCGCTGCAGTTCCACTGGGTCGAGCTGGAGCGCGTGGTGCGCATCGAGGGTCTGGTGGAAAAAGTCAGTGGCGAGGAAAGCGATGCGTACTTTCACAGCCGCCCGCTGGACTCGCGCATCGGCGCCTGGGCCAGCCCGCAAAGCCAGGTGATCTCTGGCCGCGGCGTGCTGGTGGCCAACGCCGCGCGTTATGGTGCCAAGTTTTTACTGAACCCGCCGCGTCCACCGCACTGGGGCGGCTACCGGCTCAAACCCGACAACTGGCAATTCTGGCAGGGCCGCAAAAGCCGCTTGCACGACCGGCTGCGGTATAGCCTGAAGCCTTCATCCGATGGGATTGAACCATTGTGGGTTCGGGAGCGCCTGGCGCCCTGAAATTGGCCGTCATCCCAACCATCCCCTATCATCTGCGTGCCGGGCTTTGTCCCAATCGAGTACCCATGCCACCTACCAGCAACCCATCCCTTGTTGAATTGCGCAACCTGAGCTTTGGCTACGGAGAGCGCGCCGTACTGGACGACGTTTCGCTGTGCATCCCCAGGGGCAAGGTCACGGCACTCATCGGCCCGATGGGCGGCGGCAAGACGACCACGCTGCGCCTGATGGGTGGCCAGCTCCGTGCCTGGTCGGGGCAAATGCTGTTCGATGGGCAGGACTTGGGGCCCATGGATCAGCAGCAGCTCTATGCCGTGCGGCGGCGCATGGGCATGCTGTTTCAGTTCGGCGCCCTGTTTGCCGACATCAGCGTGTTCGAGAACGTGGCCTTCCCACTGCGCGAACACACCGATCTGCCAGAAGCCCTGATCCGCGACATTGTCCTGATGAAGCTCAACGCGGTGGGCCTGCGCAACGCGCGCGATCTGATGCCCAGCGAGGTCTCGGGCGGCATGGCCAAGCGCATCGGCATCGCGCGTGCGATTGCACTGGACCCCGAGCTGGTGATGTACGACGAGCCGTTTTCAGGCCTCGATCCGATTTCGCTGCGGGTTGCGGCGCGGCTGATTCGCCAGCTCAACGACTCGATGGGGCTAACCAGTATTTTCGCGTCGCATGAACTGACCCAAACCCTTGAGATTGCCGACCACGTGGTCATTCTCGACCAGGGAAAGCTCGCGTTCCAGGGAACGGTGGACGAGGTGCGCGCCAGCACCGATCCGCTGGTGTTCCAGTATGTGAATGAACGCCCGGATGGCCCGGTGCGGTTTCACTACCCGGCTACCCCCCTTGAAAAAGATTTTGGCGTTACCGGCCATGCGTGACAGACGCCTGGTGAGCCCGACCAGTTCTGCCGAGCTACCCGCACATTGAAACCAGACACCGAACCATTTGACCCCCAGCGTTACCTGTCTGTCGTGCCGCTTTTCGTCGATTTGTCCGACGCTGAGCGCGCCCGCCTGGCGTCGGGCTGCCAACTTAAGCGCCTGACGCGCGGCGACATGATTTTCAGGACCGGTGATCTCTGTGACGCTTTTTATGTGGTGATTGTGGGCCAGGTCAAGCTCTACGTCTCCGACCCGAACGGCCAGGAAAAAGTCATCGAAATTGTCGGGCCAGGCCGCAGTTTTGCCGAAGCCATGGTGTTTCTGGAGATGCCCTACTTCGTCAACGGGCAATCCCTCACCGACACCCTGCTGCTGCGGGTCGGCAAAGCTACCGTGTTCAGCGAGATCGAACATGACCCGCGCTTTGCCCTGCGCATGCTGGCGGGCATTTCCCGCCGTCTGCACGGACTGGTCCAGGACGTGGAAGCCTATGCGCTGCACAGCGGCATCCAGCGCCTGATTGGCTACCTGCTCAATGGCATCGAAATGGACTCTGCCAGGGGCCAAAACGCCTTGACAGTGTCGCTGCCCGCCAGCAAGGCCACGATTGCCTCGCGCCTGTCCCTCACCCCCGAGTATTTCTCGCGCGTTCTGCATGAGCTCGAAGCCCGGCAACTCATCACCATCGACCGCCGCGAAATCCGGATCCTGGATGTGCAAAAACTGGTGGGTTACGGCGCGCAATAGTTTTGGCCCATCGCCAAAGGGGCTTCACACGCTGGCGCTGGCATAACTTTTGCGCCTTTTCGGCGCATGAATCCCAGCCTTCGTACCGTTGTTGTTGCGCCTGATCTGGAGATCACTGCTCCGGCAGACGAACAAGCTGTTGAGCAGGCGAATCGATAACCAGCGCCACCTCGCCGATCATGTCGCTGGCTTGGGTGCCATCCATGCCGCCGCCCAAAGTTTTTCCGTAGCCATGCGCCCCAAGACTGCCATCAAATCGCAGTCCTTGCCCAAGCGGCATGTTTTTTGCTGCGGTGTATTGAAACAATCCACCGTCGCACATGAAATCTGGCTTAAGTTTTCTGATCGCCGCCAAACGCTGCGAAATTGCTGAGCTGCAAGCTCTTGCGCTGACCAGCGCGCTGGTGAACGTGACGGGGCGGCTGGTGCACGGCTTGCAGCGTGAACGCGGTTTGTCCAACCTGTACCTGGGCTCCCAAGGCTCCCTGTTTGCGCCAGAGCGCCTGGCACAAATCGGTGAGTGCGAAACCTCGGAGGCTCACTTGCGCGCCTGCTTCGACAGCCTGGACACCGAGTCAGCCACTGTGGGCAATGGCGCGCGGCTGTTCAGCCGCATTGCCTACGTGCTGCACGGGTTGGATGCCCTGCCCGGTCTGCGGGCGCAGGTGGCGCAGCAGAGCTGGACGGCGCGCAAAACCACCGAAGCCTATGTACGGTTGATCACCGGTCTGCTGGCGGTGGTGTTTGAGGCTGCCGACAGCGCCACCGACCCCGAAATTTCACGCCTGCTGGTGGCGCGCTTCAACTTCATGCAGGGTAAGGAATTTGCCGGACAAGAGCGTGCGGTGGGCTCGGCCCTGTACGCCAGCGGGCACGCCGAAGCCAGCGAACAGCAGCGTCTGTTGCACCTGATCGAGTCTCAAGAACGCTGCCTGCGGGTGTTTACCGAGTTTTCCAGCGCAGGGCTGGGCGCGCTCTGGGCTAAAAGCCAGCCCAGCACCACGCAAGCAGAGCTGGAACGCATGCGCCGCGTGCTGTGCACAGCTGCAAACGGCGCCATCCTGGATGCCAGTCAGAGCCCAACATGGTTTGCGTGTTGCAGCCAGCGCATCGACCGCATGCAGTTGATGGAGAACCAATTGGCGGACGACCTGTTGCGGGAGTGCGAAACCAAGATTGCCGCCGCACAAAACGACCTGCAAGCCTTCACTGCCCTGAGCACAAGCGCATCGGGCGCGGAAGATGCACTGTCGTTCTTCAAAGAATCACCTCTGCCCGAGCAAGCCGTGGGCTTGGCCAATGACGGTGGCGCCGCCAACCTCGCACCACCATTGCAAGGCTACGGGCTGCATTTGGAACGCTCAATTTTGGAACTGGTGCAAGAGCAGGCACGTCGCCTGCAAAGCATGGGCGACGAGCTCGACACCGTGCGCGCCAGCCTGAACGATCGCAAGCTGGTGGAACGCGCCAAGGGCTTGTTGATGGCCCACCGCCAGCTCAGTGAAGAAGAGGCTCACAAAGCCATGCGCCAGATGGCCATGAACCAAAACCGGCGCCTGGTGGAAGTGGCCGAAGCGGTGCTGGCCATGGCCGACGTGCTGCCCGAGCGCCGTCACTGACAACGGTTCGCCCCAAGAGCGATGCTGCAGCGCACAAAGACAGTGCGTGCTGCTCAACAAGCACCAAAAAGATACTGGCCTGCACAGTCCAAAAGGGTGAAGCCTGCAATGCAGGGCTGAGCCCCTGACCCAGCGAAACATGCATTTTTTGAATGAAATCAAAGTTGTACGAAGTCCCCCTGTGGCAACCATTTGGCTGGCACGTTCCCTGCTTAATGTAAAGCAAAGGGGTTTGCGCCAATGGCGGCACAAACCCTGAAGTCCCCCCAGACACTGGACAACGGCGTCCATCACCGGCTTGCACCTCTGCGAGCCAAGTGATGGGCGCCGTTTTTGTTTTTGGGTTTCGTTTTCCTTGACCTTCACTTACCAGGAGTTGACACCATGAAGCAGCCGACCAACGCCCCTTTGCTTTCCCGCCGAGAAGTCATCCAAAAAGCGACCGCCCTGGGCGGCGCCGCGCTGGCGGGCAGCGCATGGGTGGCACCAGCGCATGCGTCGACCGCGCCGGAAACCAAGGCCGCCAAGCTGGGCTTTATTGCACTGACCGATGCCGCGCCCTTGTTCGTGGCCGACGAGAAGGGCTTTTTCAAGAAGCATGGCATGACCGAGGTGGAAGTTCTGAAACAGTCCTCATGGGGCACCACGCGCGACAACCTGGTGCTGGGCTCCGGCAAGGGTGGCATCGACGGCGGCCACATCCTCACGCCCATGCCCTACCTCATCAGCACCGGGGCCGTCACGGCCAACAACATTCCGGTGCCAATCAACATCCTGGCGCGCCTGAACCTGGGCGGTCAGTGCATTTCCGTGGGTGATGAGTACAAGGACCTCAAGGTCGGCGTGGACACCAAGGCATTTGGCAAGGCCCTGCTGGCCAAACGCGTCAAGACCGGCAAGCCGGTGAACGCCGCCATGACCTTCCCCGGCGGCACGCACGATCTGTGGATACGTTACTGGATGGCCGCGGGCGGCGTGGACCCAAACAAGGACGTCACCACCATCGTGGTGCCGCCCGCGCAGATGGTGGCCAACATGAAGGTCGGCAGCATGGACACCTTCTGCGTGTGTGAGCCATGGAACCGCCAGCTCATCAACCAGAAGATCGGCTACACGGCGATCACCACCAGCGAACTGTGGATGAACCACCCCGAGAAGGCCTTTGCCATGCGCGCCGACTACGTGCAGGCCAACCCCATCGCGACCAAGGCGTTGCTCAAGGCGGTGATGGAAGCGCAGATGTGGTGCGAAGACCCGGCCAACCGTGCCGAGGTGGCCGAGATCTGCTCGCGCCGTCGCTGGATCAACGCACCGGTGGCCGACGTGATCGATCGCGTCAAGGGCGACTTCGACTACGGCACTGGCCGTGTTGAGGCCAACAGCAAGTACCAGATGCGGTTCTGGAAAGACCACGCGAGCTACCCGTTCCAGAGCCACGACCTGTGGTTCCTGACCGAGAACATCCGCTGGGGCTACCTGCCGCCCAACCTGGACACCAAGGCCCTGATCGCCAAGGTCAACCGTGAAGACCTGTGGCGCGCTGCGGCCAAAGAGCTCGGCGTGGCCGCCAAGGATATCCCCACCTCCACCTCGCGTGGCGTGGAGACCTTCTTCGACGGCAAGGTGTTCGACCCGGCCAGCCCGAAGAAGTACCTCGACAGCTTGAGCATCAAGTACCTCAAGAACGCCTGACACGTCGAGCCCGCCGTTTTCCTTTTTCGATCCGGAGCAAAGCCCCATGAACACCATTGAAACCATTGAGCCCATCCGGCTGAGCGCGCCCGCGGCGCCGTCGGCGCTGCCCGGCTGGCTGAAGACCGCATCGCGCGGCTTCGTCAACCACGTGCTGCCACCCCTTGTGGTCATCGGCTTGCTCGTTCTGATCTGGGAAATGCTGGGCTCGCGCCCGGGTGCGGCCCTGCCGGCACCCAGCCGGGTGATCGAAGACACCTGGGAACTGATCCTGCACCCGTTCTACAACAACGGCGGCAACGACGTCGGACTCGCCTGGCAACTCCTCGCCAGCCTGCAGCGCGTGGCCTATGGCTACTCGCTGGCGGTGGTGGCGGGTGTCAGCCTTGGCGTGCTGGTGGGCCAGTCCACCTGGGCCCTGCGTGGCCTGGACCCGCTGTTTCAGGTGCTGCGCACCGTGCCGCCCCTGGCCTGGCTGCCGATCTCGCTGGCCGGCTTCCAGGACGGCAACCCTTCGGCCATCTTCGTGATCTTCATCACCTCGATCTGGCCCATCATCATCAACACGTCCATCGGCATCCGCAACATCCCCGAGGACTACCGCAACGTGGCGCGTGTGATCCAACTCAACGGCGTGGAATACTTCATCAAGATCATGCTGCCAGCCGCTGCGCCGTTCATTTTTTCCGGGCTTCGCATCGGCGTGGGTTTGTCATGGCTGGCCATCATCGCAGCCGAAATGCTGATCGGCGGCGTGGGCATCGGCTTCTTCATCTGGGACGCGTGGAACTCCTCGCGCATCAGCGACATCATTCTCGCGCTTGTCTACGTCGGCCTGATCGGCTTCCTGCTCGATCGCGTGGTCGCCTGGATCGGCCGCGCCATCACCCGCGGCACCTCGGCCAGCTGAGCCACGATTTCTGGAGCACACCATGAGCAACGCCTACCTCACCCTCTCACGTGTCGACATGACCTTCACCGGCAACAACGGTGTGGTCAACCCGGTGCTTCGGGGCATCGATCTCAAGGTCCAACGCGGCGAATTCATCTCGCTCATCGGCCATTCAGGCTGCGGAAAATCCACCGTCCTGAATATCGTGGCCGGCTTGCTTCGGGCCTCCGCAGGCGGCGTGATTGTCGACGGCCGGGAGGTCAACTCACCTGGTCCAGACCGCGCCGTGGTTTTCCAAAACCACTCGCTGCTGCCCTGGCTCACCGTCTATCAAAACGTGGAGATTGCCGTGGCCAAAATATTCGGCAACAGCAAGACTGCCGCCGAGCGCAAGAACTGGATCCTGCACAACCTGGCCATGGTGAACATGTCACACGCGCTGCATCAGCTGCCGTCGGAAATCTCGGGCGGCATGAAGCAACGCGTGGGCATTGCCCGCGCGCTCGCGATGGAGCCCAAGGTGCTTTTGCTGGACGAGCCCTTTGGCGCGCTCGACGCGCTCACGCGCGCCCACCTGCAGGACGAGGTGATCCGCATCCAGGGCGAGTTGGGCAACACGGTGATGATGATCACCCACGATGTGGACGAAGCCGTGCTGCTGTCCGACCGTGTGGTGATGATGACCAATGGGCCGGCTGCCACCATCGGGCAGATCCTTGATGTGCCGCTGGAGCGCCCACGCAACCGCATCGCGCTGGCCGAAAACCCGGTCTACAACCACTGCCGCCAGGAGATATTGACCTTCCTGTATGAAAAGCAGCGCAAGGTCGAACCGATCGCCACCGCGCGCCAGGCACAGGGTAAGGCTTCGAGGCCTCCGGTTGCTTTGAAAGCTTGACATGGACATGCGCATCGAACCCAAAACAAAATTGAAGCTTGTGATGGTCGGCAACGGCATGGCCGGTGTCCGCACCCTGGAAGAGTTGCTCAAGATCGCACCGGAACTGTACGACATCACCGTCTTCGGCGCCGAGCCGCACCCCAACTACAACCGCATTTTGCTCAGCCCGGTGCTGGCCGGTGAGCAAACCCTGGACGAGATCGTGCTCAACGACTGGTCCTGGTACACAGACAACCACATCACCCTGCATGCCGGCTGGCGCGTGACCTCGGTGGACCGGGTCCGGCGCCTGGTGCATGCGACGAATGCCAACGGCGAGACGACCAGCGCCGAATACGACCGCCTGCTGCTGTGCACCGGCTCCAACCCGTTCATATTGCCGATTCCTGGCAAGGACCTGAATGGCGTCATCGCCTACCGCGACATTGCCGACACCCAGGCCATGATCGACGCAGCCACGCAGTTCAAACACGCGGTGGTGATTGGCGGCGGCCTGCTGGGGCTGGAGGCCGCCAACGGCCTGATGCTGCGCGGCATGACGGTGAGCGTGGTGCACGTCATGCCCACCTTGATGGACCGCCAGTTGGACGACGTTGCGGGCAAACTGCTGCAAAAGTCGCTGGAAGCGCGTGGCCTGAACTTCTTGATGGGCGCGCAAACGCAGGAGCTGG
>JAABQI010000248.1 GCA_011391545.1 Rhodoferax sp. | reverse complement strand
ACGGATCGGTTTGCCGTTGACCTTGACGTGGTCACCGAACTGAACCCGCTGCCCGATGTGCGCCGGCTCGTTGTTGACGGTGATGCGGCCTTCCATGATCAACTGCTCCATCTCCAGCCGCGACCCCATGCCGGCCTGCGCCAACACCTTGTGCAGTTTGGGCGACTCCGGCTGCGGCGGCAGCACCCTTTTGAGCGGGGCTGCGACCTGTGTGTCCTCGGCATCATACTGACCCGAGACAACGTCTTCGAACCGGATCTCCAGGGAGTCCTGGCGTCCTGCTTGTTCATGCTTCATGTTGATTCCTTTGACTCCATGTTCGACACCGCTATTTCGACCTCAACCGAAGCCGCCGTTTCAGACCAGTTCAACTCGGGGGTCGAAGCCATCGCCCGGTCCAGGCCATCCATGGCGGTCGCCGAGTCGCCCAGCAAGGGCAGCTGGTCCAGCGAAGCCAGCCCCAGATCGTCCAAAAATTGTCGCGTTGTGGCCAACAACGCCGGTCGCCCGACCGTATCGCGATGACCGATCACCTCGATCCAGCCCCGGTCTTCGAGTTGCTTGACTGTCAGCGAATTCACGGTAACGCCGCGAATGTCCTCGATATCACCCCGGGTGACAGGCTGGCGGTAGGCAATGATGGCCAGCGTCTCCAGCGTCGCACGGGCATAGCGCGGCGGCTTTTCCGGATACAGGCGATCCAGGTAAGGCCGCATTTCGACACGGCTCTGGAAGCGCCAGCCGCTGGCCACTTGCACCAGTTCCGCCCCGCGCTGCGACCATTCCTGCTGCAATTCGTTCAACAAAAGCTGCATGTCGGCCGCGCTGTGCTCCTGCCCGAAAAGCAACTGCATGTCGTGCATCGACATGGGCTGTTGGGCGCACATCAAGGCCGCCTCAAGAATGCACTTGGCATCCAAAGTTTTCATGGTGTCGCACTAGTGAAAGGGATGCCGAAACAGACATCAGAAAAAAGAATGGAAGGGGCGTGGCAGACCGAGCAAGTATTCGGTGACGCGTCAGTTGCTCAATGGAACAACAAACTAAAGGATGTCTTGATTGTACTTGAGCCCCATGGTCGCGAGCGCCTCAGAAAAATCGGCGGGCAAGACGGCAGAAAAGGACATCATTTGGTGGCTGACCGGGTGCTCGAAAGCAAGCCGATAGGCGTGCAAGGCCTGCCTTTGAATGCCAAGCGCCGTCGATCCGCCATAAAGCGCGTCGCCGGCCAGCGGATGCATCAGTTTGGCCATGTGAACCCTGATCTGGTGGGTTCTGCCGGTGTGCAGGGTGCATTGCACCAGACAGGCCTGGGCCGCATTGGCGAGCAATTCGAAGTCGGTCCTGGCCGGTTTTCCCGGATGAATCGACACATCGACGGCGGCCATGCGCAGCCGATTGGCCGGATCGCGGCCAATGGCCGCATCGACCGGGCAACGCGTGGCGCCCGACCACGGCCCCTGGCCAATGGCCAGGTACTGGCGTTTGACCTCGCGTGCGGCAATGGCCCGCACCAGCGCATCCATCACGCCGCGGGTGCGCGCCACCACCATCAGGCCGCTGGTGTCCTTGTCGAGGCGGTGCACGATGCCGGCACGCGGCAAATCGAAGGCTTTGGCGTCATAGGCAAGGAGCCCGTTCATCAAGGTGCCCGCCCAGTTGCCTGGGGCCGGATGGACCACCAGCCCGGCGGGTTTGTTGATCACCAGCAAATGCGCATCGACATAAACCAGATCGAGCGCCATGCCTTCAGCCTTGAACGCCTGGCTTTGCGGTGTGGGCCTGAGCTCGATCATCCCCGTATCCGCGGCCCTGACTTTGTGCGAGGCCTTGACCACTACTTGGCCGTTGAGGCAGACGCCACCCAAATCGATCAACTGCTGCAAATAGCTGCGGGAAAATTCCGGCACCAGATCGACCAGGGCCCGGTCCAATCGCATACCATGGTGGGCGGCAGTAAAAATCAGCGGGCGTTGCTCGACTTCCAGCTCTACTTGCGCGCCCCCTTCCAGCTCGTCCAGGGCGAGGTCGCCCGATATAATCAACTCTGTTTTTTTCAAGAAGGTCTTTCGCTATGTCTTTTGCCAAATTATCTGCCGTTTGTGCCTGGATGTTGGCTGGCAGCGTGGTGTTGCTGAGCGCTTGCTCCACCACCACGACGGACCCAACGGTGGGTTGGAGCCCCAACAAAATATACGCCGAGGCCAAGGACGAAATGAGCAGCGGCGCTTATGACAAAGCCATCCCGCTGCTGGAAAAACTAGAGGGACGCGCCGCCGGCACACCTCTGGCTCAGCAAGCGCAACTCGACAAGGCCTATGCCCACTACAAGGCCGGTGAGCCTGTGCTGGCGATCGCGACGCTGGACCGTTTCATCAAATTGCATCCCTCCAGCCCGGCGCTGGATTACGCCTTGTACCTCAAGGGGATCGTCAATTTCAATGATGACCTGGGGCTTTTTGCCGGATTGACCCGGCAGGATCTTGCAGAACGCGACCAAAAAGCCGCCCAGGATTCCTTTGAGTCTTTCAAGGAACTGGTCAACCGCTTTCCCGACTCACGCTACGCTGCCGAGGCGAGGCAGCGCATGAACTACATTGTGAATTCGCTGGCGCAATCTGAAGTGTATGTGGCCCGCTACTATTACGAGCGTGGCGCGTATGTGGCGGCGATCAATCGTGCCCAGACCGCCATTGCTGACTACCAGGGTGTTCCTGCTCTCGAAGAAGCCCTGTTCATCATGGTCAAGTCTTACGATGCCCTGGGCATGACGGCCTTGCGCGACGACACGCAACGCGTGCTGGAAAAGAATTACCCGCAAACCCCTTATCTGGTGCAAGGCTTCAAATCGAAAAACGACCCCTGGTGGAAGATTTGGTAAGCGCATGAAGGCCCCAGCTTACCGGCTCACCGCTTCGACCGGCATCCACAAAGGCGATCGCGACTACCAGCAGGATCAGGTGGTCTTGCTCAGCCACCCCAGAATCAAAGGCTGTTTGCTGGCGGTTCTGGCTGATGGCATGGGCGGGCGCAGTGGCGGGCGCAAGGCGTCAGACCAGGTCATGCTGACGGCACGCCAGCTTTTTGAGCGCTATGACCCGGCCTTGGACGACCCGCAAGCCACCCTGAAACAAATGCTCAACGAGGCCCACACGGTGATCAAATTGATCGCCATTTCGGCTGAAGAGGAGCCCCACAGCACCATCGCCGCGTTTTTGCTGAACCCAGGGGGTGACTGCCATTGGATTCATGCCGGCGACTCCCGCATCTACCTTTTTCAGGGTGACAAGTTAGTCAGGCGCACGCTGGACCACTCCTACGTTCAAATGCTGGTGGACTACGGTGAAATCACCGAAGATCAGGCCAAAAGCCATCCCAAATCGAATATTTTGATGGGCTGCCTGGGCACCGCCAGTGACCTGACCATGACAGTTCACGACATTCCCGAGATGTCAGCGGGCGATACCTTAATGGCCTGCAGCGACGGTGTCTGGCACTATTTCACCGATGAAGAATTGGGCAATGTGCTGGCCGCTTTGTCCCCGCGTGAAGCCACGGAATTCCTGATTGAAAAAGCCAGGGTCCGCGCGCACGGCAGTGGCGACAACCTGTCACTCGCGATCGTCAAATTTGAACCCGTGAACCCTTGAGGCGACTGACACCGGGAGTCACGTCAAGCGGGTATCCACGTCACGGCGACTCAAGGCCAAAAATTCGGCGGACTGCATCTCCTGTATGCGTGACACGGTGCGGGCAAACTCGTTGCTCATCTGCCCCGCGATGTAAAGCTCTGCCGCCGGCACGGCTGCCGACATGATCAGCTTGACGCGACGGTCGTACAAGACATCAATGAGCCAGGTGAAGCGCCGGGCCTCAGAAGACATGCGCGGCGCCATCTGCGGCACGTCGCTGAGCAGCACGGTATGGAACTGGCTGGCAATTTCAAGGTAGTCGTTCTGTGAGCGCGGGCCGCCGCACAGGGTCTTGAAGTCAAACCAGACCAGACCGCCCGCTTTGCGCCGCGCGTAAATTTTGCGCGCCTCGATCTGCAAGGTCGGGTCTTCATCCTGGGTTTCTGCCAGCCGCTCGAAGGCATTGCGCATGGCCTCGTCGGTCGCCTCACCCAAGGGAAAGTGGTACAGCTCGAGTTGGGCCATGGTCTGGCCACGGTAATCAGTGCCGTTGTCGACATTGATCACGTTGAGCTGGGCCTTCAACAGGGCAATGGCGGGCAAAAACCTTTCACGATTCAAGCCATGCAGGTACAAATCATCCGGTTCAAAATTGGAGGTGGTGACAAAACCCACGCCTTGCTCAAACAATGCCTTGATCAATCTGTGCAGAATCATGGCGTCGGTGATGTCTGACACATGAAACTCATCAAAACAAATCAGACGGTACTTCCCGGCAATCCGTTTTGCCAAAAGATTCAGCGGGTTGGCCGTGCCTTGCATACTGGCCAGTTCCCGGTGCACCTCGCGCATGAATTCGTGAAAATGCAATCGTGTCTTGCGTTTCAGCGGCACGGCTGTGTAGAAACAATCCATCAGGAAGCTCTTTCCCCGCCCAACACCGCCGTGCATGTAAACACCACGCGGAATGGACGGGTGGTTGATCAGCTTCTTCAACGAGTTGGAGCGCTGTTCCCGGTACTTGCCCCATTCACGCGAACAGGTTTCAAGCACTTGTACGGCACGCAACTGCGCCGGGTCGGCGCTGTAACCACGCGCCAGCAGTTCGGCTTGGTAGATCTTTTTGACTGTCACTTGGGACCGATCGCAAAAAAATGACTGCCTGAACCTGTTGGACAAGCCCTGGCAGCCATCTTTGTGACGATTTAGAAGTTCAGGGTGCGCTTGTCAACCGCCAGGGCCGCTTCCTTGGTGGACTCGCTCAAGGACGGGTGCGCGTGGCACACCCGGGCGATGTCTTCGCTGCTGGCGCGGAACTCCATCGCCAGCACACATTCGGCAATCAGTTCGCTGGCCATGGGGCCGACGATATGCACACCCAAAATCTCGTCCGTGGTCGCATCGGCCAGCATCTTGACCATGCCGGTGGTGTCGCCCAGGGCGCGTGCGCGGCCATTGGCCAGGAACGGGAAAGTGCCCGCCTTGTAGGCCACGCCGTCACTTTTTAGCTGCTGCTCGGTGCGACCGACCCAGGCGATCTCGGGACTGGTGTAAATCACCCAGGGAATGGTGTTGAAGTTGACATGGCCATGCTGACCCGCAATACGCTCGGCCACCGCCACGCCCTCTTCCTCGGCCTTGTGCGCCAGCATCGGGCCGCGCACCACGTCGCCCACGGCCCAGACGCCGGGCAGGTTGGTTTTGCAGTCAGCATCGACCACAATCGCACCGCGCTCGTCGAGCTTCAAACCAACCGCTTCGGCATTCAAGCCGATGGTGTTGGGCACGCGGCCAATCGACACGATCAGTTTGTCGACGTCAAGCGTCTGGGCTTCACCCTTGGCATTGGTCCAGGCCACGCTGACGCCTTTTTTGCTGACCTTGATGTCGCCGACCTTGACGCCCAGCTCGATCTTGAGACCTTGCTTGACAAATGCTTTTTGTGCTTCCTTGGCGATTTGCTGGTCAACGGCGCCCAAAAAGTCTGGCAGGCCTTCCAGAATGGTCACTTCGGAACCCAAACGACGCCAGACCGATCCCATTTCCAGACCGATCACACCGGAACCGATCAAACCCATCTTTTTTGGAACGGCGGTCAACGCCAGCGCACCTTCGTTGGACAGCACCATGGTTTCATCAAACGCTGCACCCGGCAAGGCGCGCGCATTGGAGCCGGTGGCCACAATGATCTGCTGGCCGACCAGGGTTTCTTCAGCGGCGCCCGCCACCTTGATCTCGTAGCCACCGTCAACCGCCTTCACAAACGAGGCACGGCCGTGGAAGAAACTAACCTTGTTCTTTTTGAACAGGTACAGGATGCCGTCGTTGTTTTGCTTGACCACCGCGTCCTTGCGCGCCACCATCTTGCCCGCATCCATGCTCAAACCCTTGACCGTGATGCCGTGGTCGGCAAAGTGGTGGCTGGCCTGCTCAAAATGCTCGCTCGATTGCAATAGCGCCTTGCTGGGAATGCAACCCACATTGGTGCAGGTGCCACCCGGTGCCGGACCGCCCGTGGCGTTTTTCCACTCGTCCACACAGGCCACGTTTTTGCCCAACTGGGCGGCACGAATGGCGGCAATGTAGCCACCAGGGCCGCCGCCAATCACGATCACATCAAATTGCTTGCTCATTTTTTACTTTCTTACCTCAGTGACTAACCGCCACGATGATTAATGAAACGCCCGCACCAATGACTAGCGGCATGCGTTGGGTGTCTGACGTAGCGTGGACTTGGGGTTTTGCCAAATAAAGGAGGAGGCTTGGGGCAGCGCCCCAAGCCGGGGGACATTCGCGGAGTCGGATACCCAAAACACGCTGCAGGTTAAATTGAACTGATCGACAAAATTGAATTGGTTTTTCAGATGTCAAACAACAGACGCGCCGGGTCTTCGAGCGCTTCTTTCATGGCCACCAGCCCCAGCACGGCTTCGCGGCCGTCGATGATGCGGTGGTCGTAGCTCATGGCAAAGTAGTTCATGGGGCGCACCACCACTTGGCCGTTTTCCACCATGGCGCGGTCTTTGGTGGCATGCACGCCCAGAATCGCGCTTTGCGGCGGGTTGATGATGGGCGTGGACATCATGGAACCAAAGGTGCCGCCATTGCTGATCGAGAACGTGCCGCCGGTCATCTCTTCCATGCCGAGCTTGCCGTCACGGGCCTTGGTGCCAAATTCGGCAATTTTCTTCTCGATGTCGGCAAAGCTCATCTGGTCGGCGTTGCGCAAAATCGGCACAACCAGGCCACGCGGCGAACCCACGGCAATACCCACATCAAAAAAGCCGTGGTAAACAATGTCAGTGCCGTCCACGGACGCATTGAGCACCGGGAATTTCTTGAGTGCATGCACCGCTGCCTTGACAAAGAAGCTCATGAAGCCGAGCTTGACGCCATGCTCTTTCTCGAAGCGCTCCTGCATGCGCTTGCGCATGTCCATCACCGGCGCCATGTTGATCTCGTTGAACGTGGTCAGGATGGCGTTGGTTGATTGCGATTGCAGCAAACGCTCGGCAACCCGGGCGCGCAAGCGGCTCATGGGCACGCGCTGCTCCGGGCGACCTTGCAGCGACGCAGCAAGGCTACTGGCCGGTGCTGCCACCTGAGCCAACAACGGCGCCGCCGGTTTGGCCGCCGGCATCGCTGGTGCCACGGCGGCCTTGGGGGCGGCCACAGCAGCCAGCACGTCACCCTTGGTGACGCGGCCGTCCTTGCCCGTGCCGGCCACCGACCCGGCGGCCAGTTGGTTGTCTGCCATCAGCTTGGCCGCAGCCGGCATGGCCACACCGGCCATGGAGGCGCTGGCCGGAGCCGCTGCAAGGGCAGCAACAGGAGCCGCAGCCGCGGCCATGGCCGCCACCACCGGTACCACTGGCGCAGCCGCGGCGCCGGCAACAGCCTCGGTGTCGATCCGGGCGATGAGTTGCTCGGCGGCCACGGTGCTGCCATCGGGCTCGATGATTTCGACGATCACACCGGCTGAAGGCGCGGGAACTTCCAGCACCACCTTGTCGGTTTCGACATCGATCAGAATTTCATCCACGGCGACGGCGTCGCCCACTTTTTTCTTCCACTGCAACAGGGTGGCCTCGGCCACGGATTCGGACAGTTGCGGGACTTTGACTTCTACGATTGCCATAACAATTCTTTCAAAAATGAGCTTGGGGGTTCAGGCGGCGAACGATGCACACGCCCGAACAGTTTTGGTCGGGTTCTGCCTTACTTGGACAGGATGAAGCCCTTGAGCTTGCCAAAGGCGCCTTCCACCAGCGCCTTTTGCTGTTCCTGGTGCAGATGCGAATAGCCCACGGCAGGTGATGCCGAAGCCGCCCGACCGGAGTAACCCAGTTTTTGCCCGTCAAGCATGTTCTCGTGAATGTAGTGCTGCACAAAGAACCACGCCCCCTGGTTCTGCGGCTCGTCCTGGGTCCACACCACCTCGGTCGCGTTGGGGTACTTTTTCAGTTCCGTGGCAAAGGCCTTGTGCGGGAACGGGTAGAGCTGCTCGACACGGATGATGGCGACGTCATCGCTGCCTTTTTCCTCGCGCTTTTTGGCCAGGTCGTAATACACCTTGCCGGAGCAGGCCACCACCCGCTTGACCTTGTCACCCTTGAGCGATTTCTGGTCCGGGATGATGGTCTGGAAGCTGCCCTTGGTGAATTCAGCCAGCGGCGACGCGGCATCCTTGTGACGCAAGAGCGACTTGGGCGTGAAGATCACCAGCGGCTTGCGCAGGTTGCGCACCATCTGGCGACGCAGCACATGAAAGATCTGGCTGGCCGTGGTGGGCTGCACCAGTTGCATGTTGGTGTCTGCAGCCAACTGCATGAAACGCTCAACCCGGGCCGAGGAGTGCTCCGGGCCCTGGCCTTCGTAGCCGTGCGGCAGCATCATGGCCAGGCCATTGACACGGCCCCACTTGACTTCACCCGAGGCAATGAACTGGTCGATGACCACCTGGGCACCATTGGCAAAGTCGCCAAACTGGGCTTCCCAGATGACCAGCGTGTTGGGGTCGTTGGAGGCGTAACCATACTCAAAGCCCAGCACGGCCTCTTCGGACAAGATGGAGTCAATGACAACAAACGGGGCCTGGTTCTCGGCGACGTTCTGCAACGGCACGTAGGTGCCCTCGTCCCACTTTTCACGCTTTTGGTCGTGAATGACAGCATGGCGGTGGGTAAAGGTGCCGCGACCGCAGTCTTCACCGCTCAAGCGCACCGGGTAGCCGCTGGCCACCAGCGACGCAAACGCCATGTGCTCGCCCATGCCCCAATCCACCGGAATATCGCCGCGACCCATGGCGGCACGGTCGTCGTACACCTTTTTCACCAGCGGATGCGCGGTCAGGCTGGCTGGCAGCGTGGTGATTTTTTCTGCCAGACGCTTCCACTCGGCCATGGGAATGGCGGTGTCGCCTGCGTCAGTCCATTTTTTGCCCAGGAAAGGTGTCCAGTCCACCGCGTACTTGCTCTTGAAATTGGTCAGCACCGGGTCCACCGTGTGCTTGCCGGCATCCATCGCGGCGCGGAAGTCCCTGAACATGTCGTCGCCAAGGGTGGCGCCCAGTCCCTGGGCGGCCAGCTTGTCGGCATACAGTTTGCGGGTGCCGGGATGCTGGGCAATTTTCTTATACATAAGCGGCTGCGTCAGTGCCGGCGTGTCCTGCTCGTTGTGGCCCAGTTTGCGGAAGCAAATGATGTCAAGCACCACGTCCTTGCGAAACTCCATGCGGTATTCAAGGGCCCACTGCATGGCCATCACCACGGCTTCCGGGTCATCGCCATTGACGTGCATGACCGGTGCCTCGACGCCCTTGACGATGTCGGTGCAGTACAGCGTGGAGCGGTAGTCACGCGGGTCAGAGGTGGTGAACCCGATCTGGTTGTTGATGATGAGGTGCACCGTGCCCGCTGTGCTGTAGCCGCGGGTTTGGGCCAGCGCCAAAGTTTCCTGGTTGACACCCTGGCCGGCAAAAGCGGCATCGCCGTGCACCAGCACCGGCAACACCTGGCGACCGGTCGGGTCGGCGCGACGGTCCATTCGGGCACGCACCGAGCCTTCCACCACCGGGTTGACAATTTCAAGGTGCGACGGATTGAACGCCAGGCTCAAGTGCACCGGGCCACCTGGGGTGGTCACGTCGGAGCTGAAACCCTGGTGGTACTTGACGTCACCGGCCGGCAGGTCTTCGGGCGCCGTGTGGTCAAACTCGGCAAACAGGTCGGCAGGCATTTTGCCCAGCGTATTCACCAGCACATTCAGTCGGCCACGGTGGGCCATGCCAATGACGATTTCCTGCACGCCAAGCGTGCCGGCTTGCTGGATCAACTGGTCCATGGCGGCAATGAAGCTCTCGCCACCTTCCAGGGAAAAGCGTTTCTGGCCCACATATTTGGTGTGCAGGAAACGCTCCAGGCCTTCAGCGGCAGTCAGGCGCCCGAGAATATGCTTTTTCTGTTCTACGGTGAAACTGGGCTTGCTGCGCACGCTCTCCAGCTTTTGCTGCCACCAGCGTTTTTGCGTCTGGTCGGTCAGGTACTGGTACTCCGCACCAATGGAGCCACAATATGTTTCGCGCAAGGCATTGAGCAAGTCACGCAGCGACATGACCTCTTTGCCGAAAAAGGTGTTGCTGGTGTTGTAGACCGTTTCAAGGTCGGCGTCGGAGAAACCATAAAACGATGGTTCCAACTCAGGGATGGGCTGACGCTCGGTACGCTTCAGGGGATCGAGGTCCGCCCAGTTGGCCCCGACATTGCGGTAGGCTGCAATCAGCTGCTGGACAAAAACCCGCTTGCGCCCGAGATCAGAGTCAGCACCGGCGGCCACCACCACTTTGGTGCCGCCCTGTTTGGCGCGCTCGGCAAAGGCATTGATGACAGGCTGATGGGGCACGTCCCTGGCATTGGAGCCATCGACGGCGGGCACATTCTGGAGGGCATCAAAGTACTCTCGCCAGGTGTCTGGCACGCTGCCTGGGTTGGCCAGGTAGTTTTCGTACATCTCCTCGACGTACGGGGCGTTCCCACCAAAAAGGTAGGTGTTCGCCTGATAGGCTTGATAAACCGTGTTTGTCTCACTCATGTTTCGCTGACTTTCATTTCCCTTGGGGAAACTTTGGCTGGTTAAAGCTGATGGTTGATTAACCTCCCGCGTCACGGCTTGACCGTTTGGCGGATGCGACAGTGGCGTTGGAAGGGCCTAATGAAAAAAGGATTGTGCCACCGAAAAGCAGCACAATCCTTACAGTCCGAGATTGACCCTGATCAGGAATTGATCAAGTCCTTGATCTGCTGCAAGGCAGCCGGATCGTCCATGGTCGTCAGGTCGCCGGGGTCACGGCCTTCGCACACTGCCGTGATGGCGCGGCGCAGGCATTTGCCGCTGCGGGTTTTGGGCAGCACGGTGACAAAGCGGACGCGGGCAGGCCGCGCCACGGCGCCCAGATCCCTGTCCACAATCTTCATGATTTCGCCCTCCATCTTGAGCGCGCTGGCCTCGTCGGCAATCAGGCTGGCATCCTTGACCACGGCAAATGCCATGGCCACCTGCCCCTTGAGCTGATCGGCCACACCCACCACCGCGACCTCGGCCACATTGGGATGCGCCGAGATGCTTTCTTCAATTTCGCGGGTGCCCAGGCGGTGACCGGCCACATTGATCACGTCATCGGTGCGCCCCAGGATGAAGTAGTAGCCCTCTTCATCGCGGATGCCCCAGTCAAAGGTGCTGTAGATCAGGCGGCCTGGAATGGTTTTCCAGTAGGTGCTGACAAAACGCGCGTCATCGCCCCACACCGTTTGCAGGCAGCCGGGCGGCAACGGGCCTTCGATGGCGACCACACCCTTCTGATTGGCTCCCTTGAGTTCTTCGCCGGTCGTTTCATCGAGCAGCTTGACGTCATAGCCATACACCGCCTTGCCGGGTGAGCCAAACTTGGTGGGCGCATCGTCCACGCCTTTGCAGATGCTCAGGATTGGCCAGCCCGTTTCGGTTTGCCAATAGTTATCGACAATCGGGCGTCCCAGGCCTTCGCTGATCCACTGCGCGGTGGGTTGATCGAGCGGCTCACCCGCCAGGAACAAGGCCCTGAGCGAGGACAGGTCGTATTTCTTGAGCAAGGCCGGATCCTGCTTTTTCAGCACGCGAATCGCAGTGGGCGCGCTGAACATCACGGTGACCTTGTACTTTTCAATCAGGCTCCACCAGATGCCGCCATCGGGGCGCGTCGGCAGACCCTCGTACATGATGGTGGCCATGCCCGCGATCAGCGGCCCGTAAATGATGTAGCTGTGGCCCACCACCCAGCCGATGTCACTGGTCGAAAAATAGGTTTCACCCGCATTGCCGCAGTAAATGTGTTTCATGCTCGCGGCAAGCGCCACGGCATAACCACCTGTGTCGCGCTGCACGCCCTTGGGCTTGCCAGTGGTCCCGCTGGTGTACAGCGTATAGCTGGGATGGGTGGCATCGACCCACTCGCATTCCACCACGGTATTCATGTTTCTTTCACGCAGGTCGGCCCACAGATGGTCACGACCCGCCACCAAATCCATCGGCACCAGACCGCGATCCACCAGCAGCACGGCTTCGGGCTTGTAACTCGACAGGCTGATGGCTTCGTCAAGCAGCGGCTTGTAAGCCACCGGCTTGCCGCCGCGCGAACCCGCATCAGCGCTGATCACGACCTTGGGCGCGGCATCCTCAATGCGTGTCGCCAGCGAACCCGAAGCAAAACCGCCAAACACCACCGAGTGGATGGCGCCAATTCGCGTGCAGGCCAGCATGGCAAACGCCGCCTCGGCGATCATGGGCATGTAAATCAGCACCCGGTCGCCCTTGGCCACACCCAGTTCCTTGAGGATGGCCGCCATGCGCTGCACCTCGGCGTGAAGTTCCCGGAATGAATAGACTTTTTCCTGATTGGTCTCGGTCGAGACAAAAATCAGCGCCGCCTGGTCGGCGCGGTCGTTCAGATGCCGGTCCACCGCGTTGTGGCACAAGTTGGTCACGCCACCCGCAAACCACTTGGCAAAAGGCGGGTTGCTGTAGTCGCAAATCTGGCTGGGCTGGACTTTCCAGTCCACCAATTGGGCTTGTTCACCCCAGAAAGCATCGCGGTCGGTGATCGAACGTTGGTGAAACTCGGCGTAATTGGTCATGGGCTGTCTCCTGTGGTTATGTAAAACTGAATTCATAATTATGGACGCTGAGCTTGCATGACCCTGACTGTCGTTGACCCGGGTCAATGGCCTCTGAAAAAACCCCAGACGTCCGGCAAGGCAGCACATTGTTGATCAGCCTGAAAACCTTATTTTTTATCGAGAAATGCCAGGACGCCCTGCCCTGCGCAAAAACCGCTGGCCAGGCAGGCTGTCAACAAATAGCCGCCCGTGGGCGCTTCCCAATCAAGCATTTCACCGGCGCAAAAAACACCCGGCAAAGAGGCCAGCATCAGCTGCGCCGTCATGGCCTCGAACAGCACGCCACCGGCGCTGCTGATGGCCTCGTCAATCGGGCGCACTGCCGCCAGCGTGATGGGCAAAGCCTTGATTGCCCGGGCCAATTGAAGCGGGTCGGCCATTTGTTCTTTGCTCAACAGCTCATGCAGGATGGCCGCCTTGATGCCCTCGATATGCAGCCGGCTCTTGAGGTGGCTCGACAGCGAACGCGAGCCGCGCGGGTGCTGCACTTCGGCCAGCACCCGCTCCAGCGGCAAGCCGGGCAGCAGATCCAGGTGGAATGTGGCCGAGCCATGCGCCAGGATGTCATCACGCAGCCAGCTTGATGCGGCATAAATCAGACTGCCTTCGACTCCGGATGCCGTGGCAACAAACTCTCCCCTGCGGGAAAACGTATGGCCTTGCGTGCTGACGTAGTCAATGGCCACCGATTTGAACGGTTGACCCGCGAAACGGCTGGCAAAGTGCGCGCTCCAGCCGTTCTGCACGTCAAAGCCGCAGTTGGCAGGTAGCAAGGGCGCCACGTCCACCCCCTTTGCCTGCAGCCAGGGCACCCAGGCGCCGTTGGAACCCAGACGCGCCCAGCTGGCGCCACCGAGTGCCAGCACCACAGCATCGGCCTGCACCTGCAGCGGGCCATGCGGCGTTTCGAAGTCGAGCCAGGTGTTGGGACCGGCATCTGTGGCCGGGGACACGGGTTGGTGCCACCCTGTCCAGCGGTGCCGCATCGAAAACTCCACGGGCGGGCCACTTTTGGGATGGCGCAGCCGGGCAAGCCAGGCACGCAACAGCGGCGCGGCCTTCATGTCAGCGGGGAAAACACGCCCCGAACTGCCCACAAAGGTGTCGATACCCAACGAGGCCGCCCAGTCACGCACACTCGCTGAATCAAATGACTTGAACAGCGCCTCAATTTGCGGACGACGCCGTCCATAGCGCGAGACAAACAGGTCAGCAGGTTCGGCATGCGTCAAATTCAACCCGCCTTTGCCAGCCAGCAAAAACTTGCGCCCTACACTGGGCATCGCATCAAGCAACTGCACGGCAACACCCGCACCCGACAACACCTCGGCCGCCATCAAACCCGCCGGACCAGCGCCTACCACCACAACTTTCTTCATCTTGCCACCTGAATTTTGGATTCATTGAATTCTGTCCACCCGCCTGGCGCGGATGAACCCCTCGGCATAAGCACACCGGGACACAGCTTACACACCCCTTGCTTTGGGCATTGTTTTGGTTTCTGTCACAATTTCCCCACTGTATTCTTTTCAAAACCTCTTTTTAGGAAAAAACCATGGCCAGTGACCTGATCAAACATGTGTCCGACGCGTCGTTCGACGGCGATGTGCTGAAAGCCGACGTTCCCGTGCTGGTGGACTACTGGGCCGAATGGTGCGGTCCGTGCAAAATGATCGCACCCATCCTGGACGAAGTATCGGCGGCCTACGAAGGCAAATTGCAGATCGCAAAGATGAATGTCGATGAGAACCGCGAAATTCCGGCCAAATTCGGCATTCGCGGCATTCCCACCCTGATGATCTTCAAAAGCGGTCAATTGGCAGCCACCAAAGTAGGCGCCATGAGCAAAGCGCAACTCACCGCTTTTATCGACCAGCAACTGGCTTGAGCCTGTTTTTTGCAGGTGCCGCGCATCTGCCCGGGCCCGGCCATTCGCGCTGGGCTTTTTTCCTGTCATAATCCATATCACTCGCTTTCCCCCACCAAGGGTCAGCTCGAGCCACAGGCGCAAAGCCGATGCGACTTGAATCCTCACAAGTCCTTAGCGCCAAAACATTTCCCTTCCGGCAGATTCCAAATACTCACTGAGCCACTCCATGCACTTAAATGAACTCAAGGCACTGCACGTGTCAGAAGTCCTCAAACAAGCCGAAGATCTCGAGATTGAAAACACGGGCCGCATGCGCAAGCAGGAGTTGATGTTTGCCATCATCAAGAAACGTGCCCGCGCCGGTGAGCAGATTTTTGCCGATGGCGTGCTGGAAATCCTGCCTGACGGTTTTGGCTTTTTGCGCAGCCCCGACACTAGCTACACCGCCAGCACCGACGACATCTACATCAGCCCGAGCCAGGTGCGCCGCTTCAACCTGCACACCGGCGACATGATCGAAGGCGAGGTGCGCACGCCCAAGGACGGCGAGCGCTACTTTGCCCTGAACAAGCTGGAAAAAGTCAACGGCGGCGGCCCCGAAGACAACAAGCACAAGGTGATGTTCGAGAATCTGACCCCGCTGTTTCCCAACGTGCAGATGCGCCTGGAGCGCGACACCAAAAGCGAGGAAAACATCACCGGACGCATCATCGACATCATCGCGCCGATCGGCAAAGGCCAGCGCGCCCTACTGGTGGCACCGCCCAAGAGCGGCAAGACGGTAATGATGCAGCACATCGCGCACGCCATTTCCGCCAACTACCCTGACAGCCACATGATGGTGCTGCTGGTTGATGAGCGCCCCGAAGAAGTGACTGAAATGCAGCGGACCGTCAAGGGCGAGGTGATCGCCTCCACCTTCGACGAGCCTGCCGCCCGCCACGTGCATGTGGCCGAGATGGTGATCGAACGCGCCAAGCGCCTGGTCGAACTCAAAAAAGACGTGGTGATTTTGCTGGACTCCATCACCCGACTGGCGCGCGCCTACAACAATGTGGTGCCCTCTTCCGGCAAGGTGCTCACGGGCGGTGTGGACTCCAACGCGCTGCAACGCCCCAAGCGGTTCCTGGGCGCGGCACGCAATGTCGAAGAAGGCGGCTCGTTGACCATCATTGCCACCGCCCTGGTGGACACCGGCAGCCGCATGGACGAGGTGATTTTTGAAGAATTCAAGGGCACGGGTAACTCAGAAATCCATCTGGATCGTCGCTTGTACGAAAAACGCGTGTTCCCGTCCATCCAGCTCAACCGCAGTGGCACCCGCCGCGAAGAGTTGTTGCTGGCGCCTGACATTTTGCAGAAGACGCGCATCCTGCGTCAGTTTCTGTACAACATGGACGAAGTTGAATCCATGGAAATGGTGCTCAAGCAAATGCGCGCCACCAAGAACAACGGCGAGTTCTTCGACATGATGCGTCGCGGCGGCTGATCTATAATCACTGGTTTTTAGCGAAAAGTACGAACAGCTTTTAATTGCGCAATGGGTTGCGCAAGGGCTGGCGCGGCTAACGCATCTGATGGAGAAGACATGAAAGACGGCATTCACCCCAACTACCGCGACGTTTGTTTCCTGGACTCGTCCAATGGTTTCAAATTCGTGACTCGCTCTTGCGCCAACGCCAAGGAAATGATCAAAATGGAGGATGGACGCGAACTGCCACTCTTCAAGCTCGATACCTCCAGCGAATCGCACCCCTTCTACACCGGCACTCAAAAATCGGTGGACAACATGGGTGGCCGCGTGGAACGCTTCCGCAACCGCTTCGGCAAAACTGCGGCCAAGTAAGCCACAAAAAAGCGCTTTGCCAAAGGCAGCCGGGTCACGCCGTGCTGCCTTTTTCTTTGTGCTGACCCAAGCGCCCGCCAAGCCACTCGCACCGTGAACCAGCCCACCCCCGCCATCGTTGCGCAAGCTGCCGTCAAGCGCTTGCCGCGCCTGGCGTTGCTGCTGTTTTGCCTGGCTTACCTGCTGCCCGGCTTCCTCGGACGTGTGCCCTGGAAGTACAACGACATCACCACCTTCGGCTACATGGCGGAGCTGGCCCGCGGCACCTCTGACTGGTGGCAGCCCACGCTGGGCGGTTTGCGTCCTGACGTCGATGCCTTGCTGCCCTACTGGCTGGGCGCCTGGGCCATGCAACTGGCGCCCAGTTGGTTGCCCCCTGATCTGGTCGCGCGCTTCCCCTTCATGGCGTTGCTGGCGCTGGCGCTGATGGCGACCTGGTATGGTACTTACTACCTGGCGCGCAGCCCGAAGGCACAGCCGGTGGCCTTTGCCTTTGGCGGTGAGGCGCAGCCGACGGATTACGCGCGCGCCATCGCCGACGGCGCCTTGCTGGCTTTCATTGCCTGTCTTGGGCTGGCTCAGCTGGCCCATGAAACAACGCCGGCACTGACCCAGTTGTGCTTTACCGCCCTGCTGTTTTACGCCACTGCGGCCCTGCCTTACCGCCCCTGGGCACCCGGAATCAGCGCCGGGGTGGCGCTGTTGGGGCTCACGCTGTCAGGCGCACCCGCCATGGCCCTGGCTTTGGGGCTGGGCAGCGCCAGCCTCTACTTGCTGGCACCCCCGACCGACACCACCGATGCTGCGCAAAAAAAATTCAGGGCCACGGGCGTGGTGGCGTTGGCCATCGCGTGTGCCGTGCTGGCGAGTACTCTGAACTTGTGGCGCTGGCGCATTGAGCTACCCCAGGCCAATCTGGCCGAATGGCAAAGCCTGGGACGGCTGTTCTTGTGGTTCACCTGGCCTGCCTGGCCGTTGGCCATCCTGACGCTTTGGCGCTGGCGCCGGCAGCTTGTCAGCGCCCGCTTCACCGGGCTGCACCTCTGGCTGCCCATCTGGTTTGTTGCCGTGGCCAGCGTGGCGACCTTGACCACCAGCGCGGCGGATCGCTCGCTGCTCCTGGCCCTGCCCGCCCTGGCTGCGTTGGCGGCCTTTGCCCTGCCCACCCTGAGTCGCAGTGTGGGCGCGCTGATCGACTGGTTTACCCTGATCTTTTTCTCTGGTTGCGCGCTGGTGATCTGGGTGATATGGATTTCCCTGCAGACCGGCGTGCCGGCAAAGCCGGCGGCCAACGTGGCGCGTCTGGCACCCGGCTTTATCCACAGCTTTTCATTCACACCGTTTGTCATCGCGGTGTGCGCAACGCTGGTGTGGATCTGGCTGGTCAAATGGCGGGTTGGCCGGCACCAGAAGCCCATCTGGAAAAGTGTGGTGCTGCCTGCGGGTGGCGCCGCCCTGTGCTGGCTGCTGCTGATGACCCTATGGCTGCCCATGCTCGACTTTGCCAGAAGCTACGCGCCCATGGTCAAACTGGTGACTTCTGTCATGCCGCCGTCACCCGGCTGCGTGGCCACGCTGGGTTTGAACAGAAGCCAGATCGCCGCCTTTCAATTCCATGGTCAACTTGAACTGCAAACGCTCGATGCCGGAACCCCATGCCATTGGCTGATCGCAGACATCGGCACCGCCAACCGGCGCGCTGACATCAGCCAGGGTTCGCGTTGGCAACTGCGGCGTTCATTGGGACATCCGGCCGAGCGGCGAGACTCCCTGCAACTGTATGAGCGTCAACCATGACAGCTGCCGGCACCACCCTCGAGGCCGGAAAAATCAAGCTGAATACAGAGCCCTTGCCAACGGTGCTCTCGATCGACAAGATGGCCCCATGGCGTTGCGCCACATGCTTGACGATGGCCAGGCCCAAGCCGGTGCCGCCGGTTTCGCGTGAACGACTGCGGTCCACACGGTAAAAACGCTCGGTCAGGCGACCCAGATGCTCGGCGGCAACGCCTGGCCCGGTATCGGTCACTGAAAAAATAAGGCAGCCATCAGGCCGTTGGCGAACGCTCACACCGATGTGCCCACCCGCAGGGGTGTATCGCACCGCGTTGCTGATCAGGTTGCCCATGGCGCTGAGCAACTCGCTGGGAGCGCCTGCCAGATAGCCGTCAAATGCGCACTCGAACGCAAACTGGTGATCCGTTTCCCCGGCTGCCCCCATGACCTGCGACAACGCCATGGCATCGGCCTCAAGCCGGCGCATCAGTGTTGGCACTGCCACGCGCGTCTCAAGGCCCGGCGGGACGCTGCCTTCCAGTCTGGAGAGCGTCAGCAAATCGCTCACCAGGGTCTGCATGCGGTCGGCCTGCTGCGCCATCAGCGCAAGATACTGCTGACGTTCCGACTCCTCCAGCCTGAGCGTTTGCAGCGTTTCCACAAAGCCGGCCAGCACCGTCAATGGCGTGCGAATCTCATGCGACACATTGGCCACAAAATCGCGCCGCATGGCCTCGGCCTGCTCCAGCGCCGTGATGTCACGCGACAACAGCAGCTTGCGCCCGTCGCCATACCGGTGCAATTGCACCGACAGGGTGACCGGCCTTGATGGCGTGCTGTCGCGTCCCGGCATGGTCAGGCTGGACTCAAAATTGCGCGCCGCCAGGTAGCCGGCAAAACCCGGATCACGCACCAGATTGCCGATGGTCTGCATCAGATCGCGCTGAGGATCGAGGCCAAAATGCGCGGCCGCAGTCTGGTTGCACCACTCGATGCGCGCCTCGCCATCCAGCAACATGACGCCGTTGGGCGAGGCCTGCAAGGCTGACAGGAAATCTTGCAGCCGCGCCTGGCTCTCCCGGGTCTGGCGCTCCCGCTCACGCAACATGCGCCGCACACGGTCTGTCAACTCACCCCAAACACCAGATTTCGGGCCGCCTTCAGCGGCGCTGTCCAGGCGCAACCAGTTTAAAAACTGGCTGGCGCGGGTGCTGTCCAGTAGCATCCAGCCGACTGCGGCAAGCACCAGGCCGATCGTGACGAAATGGCTTTCGGGCCAATAGCCATCAAGCCACAGTCCCAGCAAAGCCCCCGCCGCCAGATACCCCAAGAAAAGAAACACACGATCGAGCATTCAGGCGCCTGGTTCAGGCCGGTTTTGCCAGCCCGGTCTGCGCCGTTAACCGATAACCAGCGCCACGCACGGTTTCAACCAACTGGCCGGCCTCTCCCAGCGCCTCGCGCAGCCGCTTGACGTGCACATCGACCGTCCGCTCCTCGATGAAAACATGGTCACCCCAGACTTTGTCGAGCAACT
>JAABQI010000247.1 GCA_011391545.1 Rhodoferax sp. | reverse complement strand
GAGATCCCGGCTGACGGTCGCGACCTGAACCCCTTGTTGCAAGACCCCGGCCTGGTGTTCCATCCTCCGATGCTCTACATGGGCTATGTCGGACTCGCCATCCCGTTTGCCTTCTCGATTGCCGCCCTGCTGAATGGCCGGCTGGACGCCGCCTGGGCGCGCTGGACCCGGCCTTGGGCCACCGCTGCCTGGATCTGCCTGACCATTGGCATTGCCCTGGGTTCCTGGTGGGCCTATTACGAACTGGGCTGGGGCGGCTGGTGGTTCTGGGACCCGGTTGAAAATGCCTCGTTTCTGCCCTGGCTGGTCTGCACGGCGCTGATCCACTCCCTGGCGGTCACGGAAAAGCGCGGCCTGTTCAGGAGCTGGACCATCATGCTGTCGCTGATTGCCTTCTCGCTCAGCTTGCTCGGTACCTTCCTGGTGCGTTCAGGCGTTCTGACGTCGGTGCACGCCTTTGCCACCGACCCAAAACGTGGTGTTTTCATCCTGCTTTTTCTGACTGTGGTCGTCGGTGGCTCTTTGATTTTGTTTGCCGCACGCTCGGGCAAGGTGCGCTCCGGCGGGTCGTTTTCGCTGGTCTCGCGCGAGACCTTTTTGCTGGTCAACAATGTGTTGCTGACCACGGCCGCCGCTGCGGTGCTGCTGGGCACGCTCTACCCGTTGATCATTGATTCACTCAACCTGGGTAAATTGTCGGTGGGCCCGCCCTACTTCAATGCCGTTTTTGCGCCGATCATGACGCCGGTGCTGCTGTTCATGGTGATCGGCAGCTATGCCCGCTGGAAAAATGACACCGTTGCCAACCTGACCCAAAAACTGCGTCCCATCGCCATCGTCTCGGTGCTTTTGGGTTGCGCGGCGCCACTGCTGGCCGGCGCCTGGTCGCCTCTGGTGGCCATGGGCCTGACCCTGTCGATCTGGATCGTGCTGGCATCGTTCGTGCAGATGTACCGTCAATTCAAGGACACGGCCAACTGGAAGTCCACGCCCATTTCCTACTGGGGCATGCACGTGGCGCACATCGGCATTGCCGTGTGTGTGGTCGGCATCACCATGGTCAAGGGCTACGAGACTGAAAAAGACGTGCGCATGACCATCGGCGACACTGTCGAAGTGGGCGGCTACACCTTCCGCCTGACCGGCATCGATCAGGTGCCTGGGCCCAATTACAACGCCGACCGGGGCAGTGTGGAACTGATCAAGGGCGACCGCGTCCTGCGCGTGCTTCACCCTGAAAAGCGCACCTATTTCTCATCCACCATGCCCATGACCGAAGCCGCGATTGACAGCGGCCCAACGCGAGACGTGTATGTGTCGCTGGGCGAACGCCTGGAAGGCGAGGGCAAACCGGCCTGGGCCATGCGCGTTTATCACAAGCCGTTTATCACCTGGATCTGGATGGGCTGTTTCCTGATGGCGATTGGCGGCGGCATGTCCGTGCTGGACAAGCGTTACCGGAAAAAGGTCGCCGCCAAATTGAACCTCAATGACGTCAAGGGCGCGGTGGCATGAAAAAGGCCTACATTCCCTTGGGCATCTTTGCGGTACTTCTTGTCTTTCTGGCCATCGGCCTGACGCGCGATCCTAGTGAAATTCCGTCGCCGCTGATCGGCAAACCTGCGCCGGATTTCACCGCACCGGTGCTTGGAAAGCCGGGAGAAACATTCTCGAACAAGGACATGCTCGGCCAAGTCTGGCTGCTCAACACCTGGGCCTCCTGGTGCGTGGCCTGCCGGCAGGAACACCCACTGCTGGTTGAATTTGTCAAAACCAACCCGCTGCCCATCGTTGGCCTGGATTACAAGGACAAGGAGGCCGATGGCATCAAGTGGCTGGAACGGTATGGCAACCCGTACACCCACACCATCGTGGACGCTGACGCCCGCATCGGCATTGATTTTGGCGTCTATGGCGTGCCAGAGAGTTTCCTGATCGACAAGGCCGGCATCATTCGCTACAAACAAATCGGCCCATTCACCGAAGAGGCCCTGCGAGACAAACTCGTGCCCCTGATCAAGGAACTGCAGTCATGAAATTCCTGGTCGTTCTTTTTCTGACGCTGCAATGCGCCATGGGTGCGCATGCCGATGAGGCTGCTCCGCTGGCTGACGACCCGGTGGTGGAGCAGCGCCTGATCATCATCGCGGAGGAACTGCGCTGCCTGGTGTGTCAAAACGAATCGCTGGCCGGGTCACGCGCCGATCTGGCCAACGATCTGCGCCGTGAAGTGCGAACCCTGATCAAATCCGGTAAGTCAGATGCTGAAATCAAGGAGTATCTGGTCAACCGTTATGGTGACTTTGTGCTGTACCGACCGCCCGTCAAGCCGACCACCTGGTTGCTCTGGTTTGGTCCGCTGCTGCTGTTGATCGGGGCCATCGGCTTTCTGATCAGCATCATCAAACGCAATCAAAAACAAAAAAATGCGCCTGTACTCGACGCCGCTCAGCGCGCCAAAGCGCAAGCACTTCTTAAAGAAACCGATTCTTCCAAATGAATGTATTTATTGGCATTTCAGCGCTTTTGACGCTGCTGGTGGTGGCTTGGCTCGTGCGTCCGCTGCTGCGCAAACCCACCGGTAACGGGATCTCCAGCGAAAAACTCAACGCCGCCATCCACCGCGACCAATTGCATGCCCTCGAAGCTGATCTGGCACGCGGCGTGATCAGCCAACAGGATTTTGAAACCACCCGGGATGAGTTGCAGTTGCGCCTGCTCGATGACACCGAGAGTTTTGAGGCCAGCCCAAAGAACAGGACGACGGGCTTCTGGACCGGCAAACGGACCTCGGTTGCCGTTGGCCTCAGTTTGCCGGTGCTGGCTTTGGGACTCTATCTGCAACTGGGCACGCCCGAAGCCATCAACCCGATTGCCGCAGCCAACAACAACAACGATCATCAAATGACGGAGATGATTGACAAATTGGCAGAGAGGCTCAGAACAAACCCCGATGATCCAAAAGGCTGGGCCATGCTGGCACGGTCTTACAAGGCCGTGGGGCGTTTTGAGGAGGCACAGCAGGCCTACGAAAGAGCAGGCGACATTGTCAAGACAGATCCTGACTTGCTGGTGGACCATGCAGAACTGATCGCTATCCTGGCTGGCAACAACCTTCAGGGCGAGCCTCAACAGATGATCGAGGAAGCCTTGCGTTTGAATCCGGATCATCCCATGGGCCTGATGATGTCTGGCGTGGCTGCTTATCAGAACGCTGACTACAAGGGTGCCGTGACCCGTTGGGAAAAATTGCTTGGCATGCTTCCCCCTGACTCGCCTGATGCGCAACAAATGATGGCGAATATTGATGATGCCCGTGCCAAAGGCGGCTTGACGGCAACCGAGAGCAACAAGCTCCCCCCCATCCCGGCAGGCGCCGCAGCCGGAATGACACCGGACAAAATCAATGACATGGTGGATCGACTGGCCGCGCGCCTGAAAGACAATCCGGATGACCTGGCAGGCTGGGCACGTCTGGCACGGGCTTACAAGGTGCAGGGGCGCCTGGATGAGGCCGTCAGCGCCTATGAAAAGACCGGCACGCTGCTGGACTCCGACCCTGATTTATTGACCCAATACGCCGATACCCTGGCGATGCGCACCAATACCCTGCAAGGCAAACCGGCTGAACTGGCCAACAAGGCCCTGGCGATCGACCCCAAGCATCCAATGGCCCTCATGATGGCGGGACAAGCGGCTTTTCAGAGCCGCGACTATGCCAAGGCCATTGGCCATTGGCAAACTGCCCTGACGGTTTTGCCAGTCAATTCGCCTGATATAGCACCCATCAAGGCAGAGATTGCCGATGCCCAATTGAAGATGAGCACTACTGTCAAGCCCTGACAGCCAGCGCAATCGAGTCAAGCCCGGTTCAGTCCGGGCTTTTTTTTGTCTAAAAGATCAGTGTATAAAGTTGTGCATAATTTCTCTTGAAAAGGAAAGTTATCCACAGAATTTCAATTTTTTAGAACTTACTCAAGATTGAAGCGCAACGCAAAAGCACACTCACACACATCAAGTCAAATAATTTAAGCCAATGATTTTAATGAAAAAAACAGACTTATTAACCAGGTTGGCAGACCCTTATCTACTACCACTACTTTAAAAGAATAGAAATAATTAAAGACAGGTAACAACAATCAACTGATTTTCAAACCATTTGAATTTTTAAAAATTTCCTGTGCATAGAGTCAATAATTTGACCCAATCATGGTTTTTGACAGCTTGATCAAGTAACATTTGCCCGTTGGTTCCGCACGGCATCCGTTTCTTCAGTCTCACTCAGTTCTTTTCTCAAAATTTTTTATTCAGGTCTCGTGGCACAAACCTTTGAAATCAAAAGCGCTCAGCTGCCATTGGTGGCTTTGCTGCTCAAAACGCCTGACCTGGCCGACATCATTGAAGACCTCTACGCGCAGTTTGGCCCGGCCAGCCCGAGCCCTGACTTTTTTGATGATGATGCCTTGGTGCTCGATTTTTTTCATCTTGAATTTGAGGACGTCGATCAATCCCTGTCGGCTTTGATGTCCGCCTTGCATCACTGCCGTCTCAAGCCCATCGCCTTTCGCAACGCCACGCCGCCAGCAGCGACTGCGGCTTTGGCTTGTGGTTTGATTGAAGCTCCCGCAGAAATGCCGCGAGGCAAGGCCATCAATAAAAAAAACGAACCAGAAAACCCGGCGGCGGCGCCAGTGCGAGAAGTGGTTCGCGAGGTCGTGCGCGAGGTGCCTGGCCCTGCCACGCTGGTGATTGACAAGCCCTTGCGCTCTGGGCAGAAGATCTATGCGCGCGGCGCTGATCTGGTGGTGCTGGCCATGGTCAACATGGGTGCTGAAGTGGTGGCCGACGGCAACATCCACGTCTATGCGCCCTTGCGCGGCAAGGCCATGGCGGGCGCCAGTGGCAACGCGCAGGCGCGGATATTTTCACTCTGTCTGGAACCCGAACTCATTTCCATTGCGGGTGTGTACCGCACCAGCGAAAATCCGCTCCCAAAAGACATTCACGGCAAGCCGGCTCAGGTGCACCTGAGCCACGACGGCCAGGACAAGCTGATCTTCGAAGCCTTGATCCCTTAATTTTTCTCTTTGAAAGACCTCTTCGACATGGCAAAAATAATTGTGGTGACTTCCGGCAAGGGCGGGGTGGGCAAAACCACCACCAGTGCCAGTTTTTCGACCGGTCTGGCCATGCGCGGCCACAAGACCGCAGTGATCGACTTCGACGTCGGCCTGCGCAACCTCGACCTGATCATGGGCTGTGAACGCCGCGTGGTGTATGACCTGATCAATGTGATCCATGGCGAAGCCAACCTGAACCAGGCGCTCATCAAGGACAAACAGTGCGACAACCTGTATGTGCTGGCAGCTTCGCAAACCCGCGACAAAGATGCACTGACCCAGGCCGGTGTAGAAAAAGTTCTGGCTGACCTGGCCGCCATGGATTTTGAATTCATCGTTTGTGACTCGCCTGCCGGCATTGAGACCGGTGCCTTGATGGCGATGCACTTTGCCGACGAGGCGCTGGTGGTGACGAACCCCGAGGTGTCCTCGGTGCGCGACTCTGACCGCATCCTGGGCATGCTGTCGAGCAAGACCCGGCGCGCCGTGGAAGGGCTGGAACCGATCAAGGAGCATTTGCTGATCACCCGCTACAACCCGTCGCGGGTGAACCAGGGTCAAATGCTCTCCCTGCAGGACATCAAGGACATTTTGCGCATCAAGCTCATTGGCGTGATTCCCGAAAGCGAATCGGTGCTGCAGGCCTCCAACCAGGGTGTGCCGGCGGTGCACATGGAAGGCAGCGACGTCTCCGAAGCCTACAAGGACGTGATCGACCGTTTTCTGGGTGAGGACAAACCCATGCGCTTTACCGAGCCGCCCAAGCAAAGCTTGTTGAAACGTCTGTTCGGGGGGAAATGACGCCATGTCTTTTTTCTCATTTTTTCTGGGCGAGAAAAAGAAAACCGCCAACGTTGCAAAGGAACGCCTGCAGATCATCCTGGCGCATGAGCGCAATGGCCGCAGCCCCGCGACGCCGGATTATTTGCCTGACCTGCAGCGTGAACTGATCGCCGTGATCAGCAAGTACATCAAGATCAATCCTGACGACATCAAGGTCAACCTGGAGCGCCAGGACAACCTCGAAGTGCTGGAAGTCAAGATCGAGCTGCCAGACGCCAGATAAGATTTTTGTGGGTCAGACCACTCGCGTGACGACGTGCTCTGACTCCAACTCGTTAAGGTTTTTGTGGGTCAGACCACTCGCGCAGCGACGTGCTCTGACCCCAACTGATTAATGGTGCTGTCGGCTGTCTTGGGTTCCCAGCGTTTGAGCAGCAGGGCGTTGCTCATCACACTCACCGAACTCATGGCCATGGCGGCACCTGCCATGACCGGGCTCAGAAAACCGAATGCTGCCAGCGGGATGCCCGCCACGTTGTAGACAAAGGCCCAGAACAGGTTTTGCCTGATTTTGGCGACCGTGCGGTTGGAGATGTCCAGCGCAGCGGCCACCAGCGCCAGATCGCCGCGCATCAGCGTGATGCCTGCCGCGTGCATCGCCACATCGGTGCCACCACCCACATTGGCCATGGCCATTCCCACATCGGCCGCCGCCAGTGCGGGGGCGTCGTTGACACCGTCGCCGACCATCACCACCGTGAGGCCTTGTTGCTTGAGTTTGGCAATGTGGGCGGCCTTGTCGCCGGGCAGCACATTGCTGATGACCTCATCCGGCTGCAATCCGACGCGCTTGGCCATGGCCAGTGCAGCACCCGTGTTGTCGCCTGAGAGCATCATGACCCGGATGCCGCGCGCGCGCAAAATGGCAATGGCCGCGCCCGCGCCTGCCTTGGGTTCATCGCCAAACGCCAGCAAAGCCAGAGCCTTCAAGCCGGCAGGCGTTTGGTGCGCCATCACCGCCAGCGTGGCACCTTGTGCCGTCAGTGACTGCAAGCGTGCATCCAGGCCGTCAAGCTGGACCCCCAGTTCCTGCATCCAGCGCACACTGCCGATCAAATAGTCCTCTCCGTTGACTTGGCCGCGCAGCCCCTTTCCCGGCGTGCTTTGCAGTTTTGTCACAACAGGCAGGGCCAGTTGTTTGTCCTGCGCTGCCATTACCACAGCACGCGCCAGCGGGTGACCGCTGCCGCTTTGCAAGGCGCCGGCAATCGCCAGCAAGGCATTTTGATCTGCATCGGCCGGCACGGCAAAGTCGGTCAGGCGCGCCTGGCCCAGCGTCAGCGTGCCTGTCTTGTCGAACACCACCACCTCGGCCTTGTGCGCGAGTTCCAGCGCCTGCGCGTCCTTGATCAAAATACCGTGTTGCGCCGCCACGCCGGTGCCTGCCATGATGGCAGCCGGCGTGGCGAGGCCCAGGGCGCAGGGGCAGGCAATGACCAGCACCGTGACGGCGTTGATGACCGCCACCTCAAAGGGCGCACCCGTAAGCCACCACCCCAGCAGGGTGAGCAGCGCCAGCACCAGCACCACCGGCACAAAGACGGCGCTCACCTTGTCCACCAGGCGCTGAATCGGCGCCTTGGCGGCTTGCGCATCTTCGACCAGGCGGATGATGCCGGCCAGCACGGTATCGACGCCGGTGGCGGTCACCTGCACGATCACCCGGCCATCGCCATTGAGTGTGCCGCCGGTGACCCTGTCCTGGCGCGTTTTGGATACCGGCAGGGGCTCGCCGGTGAGCATCGATTCATCCACCTGCGTCTGGCCTTCAAGCACCCGGCCATCGACGGCAAAGCGCTCCCCGGGGCGCACCACCAACTCATCACCTACCAGCACTTCATCAATGGGCACATCCATCTCGCCGTCCAGCCCCAGCAGATGCGCGGTTTCGGGTCGCAAAGCGTGCAGCGCGCGAATGGCTGAGGTGGTCTGGCGCTTGGCGCGTGCTTCGAGCCATTTGCCCAGCAGCACCAGCGTGATGACCACGGCCGAAGCTTCAAAATACAGGTGCGGCATGGCGCCAGGAGCGGCGCTGAGCCACAACCACACCGAAAGCGCCCAGCCGGCGCTGGTGCCAATGGCCACCAGCAGGTCCATGTTGCCGCTGAGCGCCTTGAGCGAATGCCAGCCCGCCTTGTAAAAGCGCGCCCCCAGAATGAACTGCACCGGTGTGGCCAGGGCAAACTGGATCCAGGCGGGCAACATCCAGTGCAGCCCCAAAAGATCACCCAGCATCGGCAGCATCAGGGGCACGGAAAGCGCCAGGCCCAGCGCAACGGGTGCAAAACCGGCCCAGTTGGATTCGGTGGGCGCATCGATGGCGGCATTGGCCGCCACCGGTTCATAACCGGCATCGCGCACGGCACGCCTGAGCCTTGCCTCGATCTGCTCGGACGGCTGCACCATCACGCGGGCTGACTCGGTGGCCAGATTCACGCTCACCTCCTGCACGCCGGGCACCTTTTTCAGCGCCCGTTCAGCGCGGCCCACGCACGACGCGCAGGTCATGCCGTGAATGCCGATGTCCACCCGCTTGGATTTGGTGGGAAGTTGAGCTGTGGTCATAATGGGGATCGCCTGAAATATGTCGCAAGGTTCACAATACGCGCTTTTGTTGACGCTGTATTTTCCAGGGAATTGAAATGAAGCAAATCTTTACCGTGACCGGCATGACCTGTGAGCATTGTGAGAAAGCGGTGGTGCGCGCCGTGCGTCAGCTCGACCGCACGGCCGAGGTGCAGGCCGACCGTACCCAGAACCGGGTCGAAGTGGACTCCGAGCAGCCGCGCGAAGCCCTGGCCCAGGCCATTGCCGAAGAAGGTTACACCGTTGCCGCCTGAGGCCAGCCCCGCATGAGCGCTTCGGCTTCAATGGCGCTGCTGACCGATTTATACCCGTCGCTGGCCCAGGTTCAGCCCGCGCCGAGTGCTCCGGAATCCGGGTTGCAGCCGTTTGAGGTGCCTGCCAACACGGTGCTGTTCAGCGAAAACACGCCTTGTCAGGGCTTTCCGCTGGTGTTGCACGGTGAAATCAAGGTCTCACGCCATTCGGGTGATGGTCGATCGCTGGAACTGTACCGCGTGGTGCCCGGCGAGTTGTGCCTGGTCTCGAGCGCCTGCCTGTTTCGTGCCCAGCCGCTCTCGGCACATGGCATCACCACCAAACCCAGCACCTTGCTGCTGATCAAGCCCGATGTGTTCAGGCGCTGGCTGGAACAGCCGGCATTTCGCAACGACGTGCTGGGTCTGTTTGCCGAGCGCATGGCCGACCTGACCAGCCTGATCGATGCGGTGGCGTTTCAAAGGCTGGACCGCCGCCTGGCAGCGGCCTTGCTGGGGCGCGGTCAGCAGCTCAACGTGACACACCAGACCCTGGCTGATGAGCTGGGCACGGTGCGCGAAATGGTGACGCGGCTGTTGCGCCGCTTTGAGCGCGAGGGCTGGGTCAGCCTGGGTCGTGAGCAGATCCAGATCGTCAACGGCGCCGCCTTGAGGACTCTGGTGAATACCCAACCGGTGTGAATGCACCCTGCTGGGTGACTTAAGTCACTGACCTGGCTGGCCATTGACGCTGTAATCGGTGCCTCTGTACTTTCCCTGACCTCAAGGAGTTTTCATGAAATCAAACGTTGGCGGCATTGACCGCATTTTGCGCATCGTACTCGGCCTGGTGCTGATTGGTTTGACACTGACGGGCACCATCGGTGTCTGGGGCTGGTTGGGCATTGTGCCGCTGGCCACAGGTGCCATAGGCTGGTGCCCGCCCTATGCCATTTTTGGCTGGAACACCTGCTCGACGAAGAAATAAATCAGGCCAGCGGCGGCTCGCCGCCCAGCGCTTCCATCAGCGCTGGCAGCGCCTTTTGCAGCTCGCCGGTGGCAATCGCCACATCGGCATCGAAGCCGTCGTCCTTGCCCTGGCTAGCACCTTCGAACACCACTTCCAGAAACGCCAGCTTTTTCAGTTGCAGCCCCTCGGTGAGCACAAACGAGACCCGGTCGTTCCAGGTCAGGGCCAGGCGGGTGGGCATTTTGCCGCCCTCGATGTGCTGCTTGACCTCATCGGTATCGAGCCGATGGCGGGCGTAGCGCACCACCGCTTTGGATTCATCGGCGGCCTTGAGTTCACACTCCCGGTCCACGCTGAAGCCCTGTGGCGCTTCCTGGCTCACCAGCCAGTCGGCCATGGCGGCGCTCGGTGACAGCTGGGTGTTGACCAGGCTCAAAGCCAGGCCGGGCAGGTTTTGCACCAGCAGCGTCACCAACTCGTCGGCACGGGCCTGGCTGCCGGCGTCAGTCACCAGCAAATTCGCTTCACGGTCGATCCACACCCGGGTGCTGGACTGCTTGGTGAAGGCCATCGGCAAAAGTTCCAGCCGAATGTCGTCCTTGAGGTCACGGGTTTCCTTTTTGCCCGGCTTGCGGCCGGTGCTGGCTTCAATCTGGGCCACGCGCTCCTGGGCTTTGCGGTTCACCACCGAGGCGGGCAGGGCGCGGGTCTCGGTCATCAGCTTCAAGATCCATTGGCCTGCCACTGCTTCCAGCAGAGGCCCGTTGGCCTCGCCACGCGGCTCGATCCAGCCGATCGACTTTTCCTGGCTGGCACTGCATTCGACAAAGTGATTGTCCTGCAGGCGGGCCTCCACTTCGTCGGCGGTCAGGCTCCAACCTGGAGCGATGCGGTACATGATGACGTTCTTGAACACGGGAAAACCTCTACAAAAGTAAATACAACGAAGGAACCGGCAATCATCCCATCAAATCCGGCAGAATCGCCCGGCAAAACTTTACAAAGCTTTCACGCAGCCTCATGCCCGCGATACACGGGCGGCGCAAACTTCTCTTCACGCCGATGCCACTCTCTGGTCATTGGTTTTAACTTGAAGGAAATGATCATGAAAACCAATCTCAAAATTTCTCTGGTCGCTGGTTTGCTGATGGCTGCCGGCCTGGCCTACTCGCAAGGTCCCATGGGTGGCGCTGAGTGCGACATGACGGGACCGCATGGCTACATGCAAGGCCAGGGCATGGGCCACCACGGCATGGGCAAGATGGACCCGGCCAAAATGCAGGCCAGAATGGAACAGCGCCAGGCGGCACTCAAGGCCGAACTCAAACTCAGCGCCGCCCAAGAACCTGCCTGGACCGCCTTTGCCGCTTCTCACAAACCGCCAGCCGGCATGAAGATGGACCGTCAAGCGGCCATGGCCGACCTGGCCAAGCTCACCACGCCCGAGCGCATCGACAAGATGAAAGAGCTGCGCGCCCAGCGCATGGGTGAGATGACCGCCGCCATGGACCAGCGCGCCGAGGCCACCAAGACCTTTTATGCCGTGCTGACGCCCGAACAGCAAAAGGTGTTTGACGCCCAGGCCATGCAGGGACCGCGTGCCTACAAGGGCAAGGGCATGATGCAAAACAAAATGTGAGTTTTGGCAGGCCAGGCTTCTGGCGTCAGACCCACAGGGGCGGCATTCGCACACAGCGGATGCCGCCCCTGGTCTTTATGGCCCCGGGCTTCAAGCTGAAAGCGTGCTTGTGGCAACATTGGCCCGTTTCACTTTTTACCAGCCATGCCAAATTCCTTGCCACCCGCCCCAAACCAGGCCAGTGACGCCGCCCCGGTTCAAATTCGCACCGTTGGCGTGGGTCAGCCCCTTTACTGGCTGGCCAGGGCGTGGCATGACCTGACCCGCTGCGGCTGGATCAGCGTGTTGCATGGTGTGGCAATCGCCCTGGCGGGTGCGCTGATGCTGTGGGTGGGGCATGAACGTTTCTGGTTTATGGCGGGCGCGTTCTCAGGCTTTCTGCTGGTGGGGCCGGTGCTGGCGACCAGTTTGTATGCCTTGAGCCGTGGCCTGGAGCGGGGTGAAAAAGCCAGCTTTGCGATCGTGCTGGAAACCTGGCTCAACTGGAAAAACGGCCGGATTCAGCCCTGGGGTGAGGCGCAATGGCGGCTGGTGCGTTTTGGCGTGCTGCTGGCCTTGGCGGGAACCGCCTGGGTGCTCGTTTCTGCTGGCCTGATCACCTGGCTGGCACCCATGCCCATCACCTCGCCACGGGTGTTCATTGAGCAGGTGGTGCTGGCCAAAGAGGGCTGGTTGTTCGAGGCCTGGCTGGCGCTGGGCGGTGCGCTTGTGGCGCCCATTTTTGCCTCGACGGTGGTCACTATCCCCCTGCTGCTGGACCGACAGGTCAGCGTTGGGCAAGCCATTGCCACCAGCTGGCAAGTGGTCTTCGTCAACCCCGTGCCCATGGCTTTTTGGGGTGCGCTGATCATGATGCTGACGTTCGTGGGATTTGCCACCGCCCTGATCGGCCTGGTGCTGCTGATGCCGCTGCTCGGGCACGCCAGTTGGCATGCTTACCGCGATCTGCTGGATGTGTCTGCTTTGCCGGAACGGGAGCAGCGCTGATGTTTGGTTTTACCGAAGAACAAATCGCCGCCTTCGGCATGACTTTTGGCGTCGGCGGCCTGATGCTCTACATGCTGTTCATCATCGGCCAGCTGGCCTGGGAGTCCAAAGCCGGCAAGTTCGGCTTTTTTGTCATGATGCTGGGGCTTGCCTTCGGCATGGTTGGTTTTGTTGCCAAGTACATGATCCAGTGGGTGATGGGTATCAAATAGTCAGCTGGGGTCAGCAAGTCGCTTCGCGAGTGGTCTGGCCCGCGAGTGATCAAATTCGGGTCGGTCAGCCGAAAGGCCTTATCCCGATCAGCAACCCGTGCAGCCACAGCGTAAAGGCAATCCAAAGCGCCACACCCAGCGCCACCGTCACCCCGGTAGCACCCGTGCTGCCCTGTGAATAAGGCGTGTCGTCGCGTGCATCGCGCTTGCGGGCGGCCAGAAAGGCAAAAATGGACCACCCCAGAAAGGTTCCAAACAGCATGACATGCGCCAGCGTGCCGTTGGTCAGCAAATGGGCCAGCGCCCAAAGCTTGACGGCCGCCATCATGGGGTGGTGGAGGCGCGCCTTGATGCGGTTGCCCGGCACATAGGCCGCTGCCAGCAGCACAAAGCTCAACAGGGTCAGCAGCATCGCCAGGTGGCGCAGGGCCGGCGGCGAGCTCCACAGCAACCACGGGGTCTGCCGTGCCAGGCCAAAACCCCACACGATCAGCGCAAAGCCCAACAGCGACACCAGCGTGTACAGTGCGCGCCATCGCCATGCTCCCAGCCTGGCGCGGGTGCGGGTGCGCCAGTCGTCGGCGACGATCCTGACCGAATGTGTCCCCAAAAAAAGCAGAAGCCCCAAGACCAGATAAAGCATAGGAAGTATGGTGATGCATCGGCTCGGAGGCGCGACACGGGGATGAGACTGGACTTTGATTTGACCACAGGCCGGCCCCAGTTGTGCCTGGACCAGAGCCGGGGGACCCATGATTATGCAAAGCGGCCGTGGCCAAGCCTCGAAGCTGGCCTGCGCTTCGACTACATTCACCTGAATGGATGCATTCTTGATTTCAACCGGTATCGTTGCGCTGGCCGAAATGGGCGACAAAACCCAGCTGTTGGCCCTCGTGCTGGCGCTGCGATTTCGCCAGCCCTGGCCGATCGTGCTGGGCATCTTTGTGGCGACCTTGGCCAACCATGCGCTGGCCGGTGCGGTGGGCGCCTGGGTCACCACCGTGCTCGGGCCCGACGTGCTGCGCTGGGTGTTGGGCGCTTCTTTCATTGCGATGGCGGTCTGGATGCTGATCCCCGACAAGATCGACGACGAAGAAACCGGCAAGCCGCCGCGGCTGGGTGTTTTTGGCACCACCGTGGTGGCTTTTTTTCTGGCCGAAATGGGTGACAAAACTCAGGTCGCCACCATCATGCTGGCGGCGCAATACACCAGCACCGTGATGGTGGTGGCGGGTACTACGCTGGGCATGATGCTGGCCAACGCACCCGTGGTCTGGCTCGGTGAACGCATGACGCGGCTGGTGCCGCTGCGCGTGGTGCACCTCGTCTCTGCCGTGATTTTTATGGGGCTGGGCTTGTTTGCGCTGTTCGGATAGCCGGCGTTGTGCAGTCAAATGCCCGAAGAATCACCCTACCGCGCGTTCAAGCCGTCAAAACACGTGCTCATGACCAAGCTGACGATTTCCTCGTCACTGTGCAATTCGCTCATCTTCAGGAATTCCAGCACCGGGTCGCAGGCGCGGGCATAGAGCGTGTAGAGCACGGCAATGGCGGGCAGCTTGGGGTTGAGGCTGCCCTGCGCCTGCGCCGCCTCGATCCAGCCGCCGAGCCGGTCGCTGACCTCAATCAGCCCGTCCATGTAATCCTTGTTGCCGATCAGGGCCGCGCGCAGACTCGAATTCTGGCTCGGTAGCGAGGGCATCTCGCCCGCCAGCTTCAATCCCATGGTCCAAGCCACCACGGCGCGCAAGTTGTCGATGGGTGCGGCCTCTGGCGGCAGGCTGTCCAAGAACGCCTGCGCCCGGCGCATGACGCTGACCATGGCCGCCGCCGCCAAGTCTTCCTTGCTGGGAAAATGCTTGTACAGGCTGGCCTTGGCAATGCCCACGTCAGCGGCCACCTCATCGACTGTCATGGCTTCAAAACCCTTGCTGGCGAGCAAATGGTTGACCGATTTGATGATGGCCTCTTCGCGCGCCTGCAGCATTTGCGCCTTGAAAGAGACCCTGGGTCCGTTGCGAGTAACCATATGAAAAATGTTGCCTTTGGGGTGCAAAAAACGAAAAATGAGGTTGTCATAATACTATCAGGATGAATTATGACCAATCAGTATTTAAATAACACTCTCAGTACAAAGGATTCAATGTGCCTCTGAAAGTTGCCATTGTTGGCTCCGGAATATCGGGCTTGGCGGCTGCCCACGCCTTGTCGGGGCAGGCTGAAGTCACCTTGTTCGAGGCGGGCGCCTACTTCGGCGGCCACACGCACACAGTGGATGTGACGCTGCCCACCGCACAGGGGCCGGTCACGCACGGGGTGGATACCGGTTTTCTGGTGCTCAATGAGCGCACCTACCCCAATTTGATCAAGTTGTTGGCGGAGTTGGGTGTGGTCACCGTCAAATCCGACATGTCGTTTTCGGTGCAGGCCTTTGACCAGGTGCATGAGCGCTCACTGGAGTGGAGCGGCTGCAACCTCAACACCGTGTTTGCCCAGCGCAGCAATCTGCTCAACGGCCGTTTCTGGGGCATGTTGCGCGACCTGCTGCGCTTCAACGCGTTGACCACCCGCATCGCGCAGGACGGTACCGAAGCCGAGCTGGCGCAGCCGCTGGGCGAATTTTTGCAGCAGAACCGTTTCGGCAGCGCCTTTTGCGACTGGTATTTCTTGCCCATGATGGCCTGCATCTGGAGCTGCCCGACCGCGCAGATGCTGCAGTTCCCGGTGGCCACCATGGTGCGCTTTTGCCACAACCACGGTCTGCTGCAAATCACCAATCGGCCGCAGTGGTGGACCGTGCAGGGCGGCGCCAGGCAGTACGTGGAAAAAATCACCGCGCGCATTGCCGACAAGCGTCTGAACACCCCGGTGCGCTGCATTGAGTCGGTCAGCGCCACGCCCATGCAGGCGGCAGGCGTGCGCATCAGCACCGACGCGGGCCAGGAACGCTTTGACAAGGTCATCATCGCCAGCCATGCCAATCAGGCGCTGGCCGGACTGGCCACGCCGACCCGGCTGGAAAGCAGCACGCTGGGCGCCATCCGCACGCAGCCAAACCGGGCGGTGCTGCACACCGACGTGTCGGTGCTGCCCAAGCGCCGGGCTGCCTGGGCTGCCTGGAATTACGAGCGCGCGCCGGCGACCGTCAAGGAAAATTCGCGGGTTTGCCTGCATTACCTGATCAACCGCCTGCAGCCGTTGCCGTGGGAGCAGCCGGTGCTGGTGTCGCTGAACCCGGCGCGCGAGATCGATCCCGCCAAAATCCTGGGTGAGTATGACTATGCACATCCGGTGTTCGACCAGCCAGCCGTGGCCGCGCAGGCGCAAATGCCTTTGCTGCAAGGCCTGCACAACCGCTATTACTGCGGCGCCTGGATGGGCTATGGCTTTCACGAAGACGGACTCAAGGCGGGGCTTGCGGCCGCCAGACAGCTGCTGATCGACGCCTCAACCTCAGGAGCCCAGGCATGACGGCACAGGCCCTGATCGGCTTTGGCGAGGTGCGCCATGCACGCACGCGTCCGGTGGCCAATGCCTTTGTCTATCCCACTTATTTCCTGATGCTGCCGCTGCGCAGCCTGAGGGGCGCAACAGCGCCGGCTGCGGGCGCCTGGGCCATCAACCGGCCCGGTCCGGTGAGCTTTTTTGACGTTGACCACGGTGACGGCCGCGCACCTGCGCAAGGCGGCGCCGTGGCCTGGCTCGATGAATTGCTGCACAACGCCGGAATTTTTGACGCCACGGGTGAAGCCTGGCTGCACACTTATCCGCGCGTGCTGGGCTACACCTTCAAGCCGGTGAGCTTCTGGTACTGCCACCGTGCCGCCAGCGATCAGGGCGGCGCCTTGCGTGCGGTCGTGGTGGAAGTGAACAACACTTTTGGTGAACGCCACTGCTATCTGCTGGACCAGCCGAGCTATGGCGTCGAGCAGCGCGCCAGCAAGGTGTTTCATGTGTCGCCGTTTTGCCAGGTGCAGGGACACTATCGCTTTCGCCTGATGCGCACATTTGGCCCCGGCCCGCAGCGCACCGTGGCCCGCATTGATTACTTTGACGCCGAAGACACCGACCCCGATGCCGCCGTGCTGCTGCAAACCAGCGTCAGCGGCGTGTTGGAGCCTGTCACCCCGGTGGCCCTGCGCCGCGCCCTGTGGCGCTACCCTGCCATGACCTTTGGCGTGATGGCGCGCATCCACTGGCAGGCGCTGCAGTTGTGGCTCAAAAAAGTACCGTTTTTCCGCAAACCAGCCCTGCCACAGGCTTTCATCACGCGTTAACTTGTCATGCCAATTCAGCCGTCCCGAACGATGAAGAACTGTCGTCATTGCGAGCCGCGCAGCGGCGCGGCAATCCATGCAGTTTGGCGTCATGAATCGCTTCACTGCGTTCGCCATGACGGTGTTCTTTCACACTAACCCAGCCCAGGCCATTTCCTTCAATCCTCCCAACGCTCAGACCTGACCATGAACACAGCCACTTCTGTTGCCCCCCGATATTCGTTTCCCCAGCACGCCCCGGCATCGGCCCGCGCCGGTTTGCGGCTGCTTGAGCAACTGCGCCACGGCGCGCTCACGCTGGTGCTGCCCGACGGCTCGCAACGGCGTTATGGGGAACATCCGCATCTGCACGCGCTGCCGAGCCAGCTGCACCCCAGCGCGACGCTCAGGCTGCACAACTGGAAGGTCTTTGCCGCCGCCCTGAAGTCGGGCGACATCGGTTTTGCCGAAAGCTTTATTGCGGGCGACTGGAGCACGCCCGACCTGACCGAGTTGCTCAAGCTGTTTGCGGCCAACCGGCACGCCATGGAGTCGGTCATTTACGGCACCTGGGGCGGGCGCCTGCTGTACCGCATCAAGCACCTGCTGCAGCACAACAGCCGCGCCAACAGCCGCAAGAACATCCACGCCCATTACGACCTGGGCAACGACTTTTACCGTCTGTGGCTTGACGAGACCATGAACTACTCGTCGGCCTGGTTCGATGGCGATTTTGCACAGCCCATGGCGCAGGCCCAGACCGCCAAGGTGCGTCGCGCCCTGCAAATGGCCCGGGTGAAGGCGGGTGACCGCGTGCTGGAAATCGGCTGCGGCTGGGGCGCGCTGGCGCAAGAAGCCACCACCGAATTCAAGGCCTCGGTAGTGGGCGTGACGCTGAGCACCGAGCAACTGGCCTTTGCGCAGCAGCGCCTGCACAACCTGGGCGTCAGCACGGGAGCGAATGCCAGAGCCGATCTGCGCCTGCAGGACTACCGCGACATCAACGATGCGCCCTTTGATGCCATTTGCTCCATTGAAATGGTCGAGGCGGTGGGTCGAGCCTATTGGCCGCAGTACTTCCAGACCGTGAGTCGGCTGCTCAAACCCGGCGGCCGCGCCTGTGTGCAAAGCATCGTGATCAGCGACGCGCTGTTTGAGCGCTACGTCAAAGGCACCGATTTCATCCAGCAGTACATCTTTCCGGGCGGTTGCCTGCCGTGCCCGAGCGAGTTTCGCCAGCAGGCGCAGGCCGCCGGCCTGGTGGTTGAAGACGAATTTGCCTTTGGCCTGGACTACGCCGAAACCCTGCGCCGCTGGCGTGACGCCTTTTTGTCACGCCAGGCCGAAGCCATCAAGCTCGGTTTTGACGCCCGCTTCATGCGCATCTGGGAGTTTTACCTGGCGTATTGCGAAGCGGCCTTTGAGGTCGGCAACATCGACCTGGTGCAGTACACCCTGGTCAAGCCCGCGCCATGAAACCTCTTGCCAGACAGGCCGTGTTGACCGGTGCGGCGGGCCTGCTTAGCCTGCAGGTCTGGGCCAACAGCCCGCCCGTCGAGTTGCGCGTGGCGCTGCCCACAGCGGCGCTGGCAGGTCAGGCCAAGCTGACTTTTTGGGGCTTTGACGTGTACCAGGCTTCTCTGTGGGTGGCGCCAGGTTTTAGCGCAAGCGCCTACGCTGACCATGGCTTTGCGCTCGAACTTGTTTATCTGCGCGATTTTTCAGGTGCCGACATTGCCAAGCGTTCGCTGGCCGAGATGGCGCGCCAGGCGCCTATTCGCGACGAACAGGCTTCGCGCTGGGGTGATCAGATGCGTGCGCTGTTTCCCGATGTCAAGGCCGGTGACCGCCTGACCGGCATCCACTTGTCCGGCGTGGGCGCACGCTTTGTGATCAACGGCCGGCCACTGGGTGAGATCGTTGACCCTGAATTTGCCCGTCTGTTTTTTGGCATCTGGCTGTCGCCGCAAACCTCGGAGCCCAAGTTGCGTCTGGCGCTGTTGCGGCAGCTAACGCCCGCCGCCGCAGCCACGCTGGCCACCACACCATGACGAGTAGCGCCGCCTTCAGCACGCAGGACGGCTGGCGCTATGGCTTGCTGGGTTTGCCGCTGGCGTTTTGCGCCTTGCCGCTGTACGTGCTGATGCCCAATATGTACGCGCGCCAGTGGGGCGTGTCCCTGGCCGCCCTGGGTGCGGTGCTGCTGGCCGCGCGGCTGCTCGATGCGGTGCTGGACCCCTGGCTGGGCCGGGTGTGCGACCGCCTTTTTGCCCGCTCCATCGCCGCCGTGCTGGCCTTTGGCGCGGCCGCGGCGGTGCTGCTCGGGCTGGGCTTTTCAGCTATTTTTTTGCCGCCGGTGCAAGCGCCTGATGCCTTGCTGGCGTGGGCCGGTGGCTGGCTGGTGATCACGTACCTGGCCTACAGCGCATTGGCGGTGGCGCACCAGTCGTGGGGCGCGATGTTGGGCGGTGACGCCCTGCATCGCAGCCGCGTGGTGGCCTGGCGCGAAGGGCTGGGGCTGGTGGGTGTGGTGCTGGCTTCGGTCACTTCCACAGTGCTGGGTGTGCCGGTGATGTTGATCATTTTGTGGCTGGCGCTGGGCTTGGGCTGGTGGACCTGGTCGCGCGCGCCGCGGCCAGTTCGCCACGCCATGGCGCTGCCTGAGAAACATCAGGGGGTCAGCCTTTGGCACCCCTTGCAGCAAAGCCCTTTCCGGCGCTTGTTGGCGGTGTTCATGGTCAACGGCATTGCCAGTGCCATTCCCGCCACGCTGGTGCTGTTTTTTGTCCAGGATCGGCTGCAAGGCTCCGAGGCGCTCCAGTCCGCGGCCCTGGGGCTGTATTTTGTCTGTGCCGCCCTGTCAATGCCGCTTTGGCTGCGCGCGGTGGCGCGTCTGGGGCTGGCGCGCAGCTGGTTGCTGGGCATGGGCCTGTCGGTGCTGGTGTTCTTGTGGGCCAGCCAATTGGGTGCCGGCGACGGCGCGTTGTTTTTGATCGTTTGCGCCTTGTCGGGTGCGGCGCTGGGCAGTGACCTGGCGCTGCCCGGCGCCATGCTGGCGGGCCTGATCCATGAAGCGGGCGACCGAGGCCGCGCTGACGGCACCTATTTTGGCTGGTGGAACTTTGCCACCAAACTCAATCTGGCGCTGGCCGCCGGGTTGGCGCTGCCGCTGCTGGGATGGCTCGGCTACGCTCCCGGCGCGCGTGATGCGCAGGCGCTGCAAGTGCTCACCGTCGCCTATTGTCTGCTTCCCTGCGGACTCAAAGCCGGCGCTGCGGCGCTGCTCTACTTTTCTTTTATCCAACCTGCGGCCCGGCCGCTTACAACATGAAACGACGCCTTTTAATGCTGACTGCCGCATTCGCCTCAGTGCTCGCCCTGAGCGGCTGCAGCACCCCCAAAGTGACCGATTACGCCACGCAAAAGCCGGTGCTGGAGCTGC
>JAABQI010000246.1 GCA_011391545.1 Rhodoferax sp. | reverse complement strand
CGCAATCGGTGGGCATCCGGCGCGACAAGGATCCCATCGTCATCCACATTTATTCCGAATTTTTGCAGGGCTTTCGCCGTGCGGCGCAGGGCAAGCGTGCGGGCAAGCAGCCGCCAGATCACCTGCGCAAACGGGTCGAGACCTATTTCGATCCGCTGCCGTTTCACTACGCGCCGCTCGAAGAGCAGGCCACCGACATGGGCAAATACCCTCTCAACGCCATCACCCAGCGCCCCATGGCGATGTACCACTCTTGGGACTCGCAAAACGCCTGGCTGCGCCAGATTCATACCCACAATTACCTGTTTGTGAACACCAAGACTGCCCAGGCCCAGGGCATATCGGATGGCGGCTGGATGTGGGTCGAGTCGCAGTGGGGCAAGGTGCGCTGCATGTGCCGCTACTCCGAGGCGGTGGAGCCCGGCACGGTCTGGACCTGGAACGCCATCGGCAAGTCGGCCGGCGCCTGGAACCTGACGCCCGATGCCAACGAGTCGCAACGCGGCTTCCTGCTCAATCACCTGATTTCCGAGGAGCTGCCGCTGGCGGGCTCGGCATCAACCGTGTCCAACTCCGACCCCATCACCGGCCAGGCCGCCTGGTACGACGTGCGGGTGCGCATTTACAAGGCGGCCGAGGGTGAGCCCGAGCAAACCTTTCCACAATTCAAGGCAGTACCCGCAGCCCCAGGCATGCGCCAGGTGCTGCCGCGCATCCAGGCCTATTTCGCGGGCAGGGGAGACAGCAAATGACCCAACTCGCCCTTGTCATCGACCTCAATGTGTGCGTCGGCTGCCACGCCTGCGTGACCAGCTGCAAGCAGTGGAACACCTCCGGCACCGCCGGCGCCCTGGTCGACCTCAACCCCTACGCGGCCGACCCCAACGGCACTTTTTTCAACCGGGTGCAGACCTTTGAAGTGGGCGAGTACCCGAACACGCAAACCGTGCACTTTCCCAAGAGTTGCCTGCACTGCGAAGACCCGCCCTGCGTGCCGGTGTGCCCCACGGGCGCCAGCTACAAGCGCGCCGAGGACGGCATTGTGCTGGTCGACTACGACAAGTGCATCGGCTGCAAATACTGCAGCTGGGCCTGCCCCTACGGTGCGCGCGAGTTCGACGAAGAGCGCAAGGTCATGACCAAGTGCACGTTGTGCGTTGACCGTGTCACCGACACCAAGCTGCCCGAGCCCGAGCGCAAGCCCGCCTGTGTGCTGGCCTGCCCGGCCAACGCCCGGCTGTTTGGCGACGTGCATGACCCCGAGTCGGTGGTCTCCAAGGCCATTGCCGAGCGCGGCGGTTACCAACTCATGCCCGAATGGGGCACGCGCCCGGCCAACCATTACCTGCCGCGGCGCAAGACCGAGATCCGCATTCACCCCGAAGACCTCGAGCGCGTCGACAACCCGCTCAAGCTCGACGGCAAACATCCCGACCTCGCCGGCCGCGGCGCCGGGCGTGAAGACTTTGCAACCTGAACCTCAGACGGACTTACGATGCAACCCGCTTTTTCTGTGATCTTTTTAACCACGCTCGCCGGTGCGGCGCAAGGGCTGTTCCTGGCCCTGTACGGCACCGAGCTCAGCGGTCTGGGTGCGCTCACACCGACCGAGAGCCAACAGTTTTTGTCAACGGCCAGCTTGGTCGCCCTGGTGCTGACCGGGCTGGGCCTGCTGGCCTCGTTTTTCCACCTCGGGCACCCCGAGCGCGCCTGGCGCACGGCGACCAGGTGGCGCACCTCGTGGCTGTCGCGCGAGGTGATTGCCCTGCCAGTGTTCATGCTGGGCCTGTTTTTGTATGGCGCCGCGCACTGGTTTGGTCTTGGCAACACCAAATTGATCGGCGCGGTGACCGTGGTGCTGTGTCTGGCGCTGTTTGTGACCATGGCCATGGTCTATGCGTCGGTGCGCTTTTTGCAGGAATGGGCCAGCCCGCTGACGCTGGTCAATTACCTGCTGCTGGGCTGTGCCTCGGGCCTGACGCTGGCCACGCTGCTTGCGGCAGGCATGGGCCTGTGGGCGCTGGTCACTCCCTATGCAGTGGCCGCCGCGGTGCTGACATTGCTGGCCTGGGTCACGCGCACGGCCTCGCTGGTGCGCAATGCCCGGCTCAAACCCAAGTCAACTCTGCAAAGCGCCATTGGCATCAAGCACCCGCGCATTGTGCAAAAGGCGCAGGGTTTCATGGGCGGCTCGTTCAACACCCGTGAATTCTTTCATGGCCGCAGCGCCCAGTTGCTGCGCTCGGTCAAGTGGGCGTTTTTGCTGCTGGTGTTTCCGCTGCCGCTGCTGTGCCTGGCGCTGGGCGTGAATGCCACGTCTACCGCCTTGCTGTTCATGGCCTTTGCGCTGCAATACCTGGGCTTGCTGGCCGAGCGCTGGTTCTTTTTTGCCCAGGCCAACCACCCGCAAAATCTCTACTACCAAACCATTTCCTGAAGGAAACTGCCATGCGAAACATCCTGTTGCCCCTGGTCTTGTTTGCCAGTTTTAGCGCCATCGCGCAAGACGCGCCGCTGCTGGCCGAAGCGCGCCAGGTTGCAAGCGCCGTGCCGCCCAAGCTGCTGCAGGTGCTGACCGATGAAATCGCCAAGGGCGGGCCAGAATCTGCCGTTGAAGTCTGCCGCGACAAGGCCCCGCAAATGGCCAAGGCCGCGTCGGAGCAGAGCGGCTGGGCAATCCGGCGTGTGAGTCTGCAAAACCGCAACCCCAAGGCCGTGCCCGACGCCTGGGAGCGCGCCGCGCTGGAAGACTTCGACCGCCGTGCCGCTGCAGGCGAGAGCCCGGCAACGCTGGAAAAAGGCGAACTGGTGACGGACGGTGATCGCAAGGAATACCGTTACATGAAGGCGCTGCCCGTGCAGCAACTGTGCCTGGCCTGCCACGGCACGCCCGACAAAATCAAGCCTGAGGTCAGCGCGCAGTTGCAAAAGCACTACCCCGACGACAAGGGCACGGGTTACAGCATTGGCCAGATTCGCGGTGCCATGACCCTGCGCCGGGCCTTGTAAGGCCCATGCCAAGGGCGACGACTCCAACTGATTCCTTCCGATGACCGATATTGCCATTCGCCCGCGGCCCACCGGGGCGTCGTTTCTCATGTTGCGCCGCGCGGGAATGTCGCTGGCCGTCTTCCTGTGGCTGACGCTGCCTGCACACGCCGCCAACAGCGTGGTGCCCTCCAGCGCCATGCCCTGGTGGTTCTGGCCGCTTGCGCTGTTTGTGACCTGTTTCTTGATCGGCATCGTGGCCGTTCCCGCGGGCATTGGCGGGGGCACACTGTTTGTGCCCATCATCGGCGGCTTTTTTCCGTTTCACCTCGACTTTGTCCGCGGTGCCGGCCTGCTGGTGGCGCTGGCCAGCGCACTGGCGGCCGGTCCCATGCTGTTGCGTGGCGGTCTTGCCAGCGTTCGGCTGGCGCTGCCGCTGGCGCTGCTGGCGTGCATGAGCTCGATCGCGGGGGCGCTGTTGGGCCTGGCGCTGCCCGCTTCCGTCATCCAGATCGCGCTGGGCGTGATCGTGCTGGGTATTGTTATCCTCATGCTGGCGGCCAAAAAATCAGAGTTTCCGCATGTGGCGCAGCCCGATCGCCTGTCGAGTGCCCTGGGGATTCACGGCGTCTTTATTGACGGTGCCTCCGGCCGTGCCATTGACTGGCAGGTGCACCGCACGCCTTTGGGCCTGCTGGTGTTTTTGCTGATTGGTGTCATGGCTGGCATGTTTGGCATCGGCGCCGGATGGGCCAATGTGCCGGCGCTCAATTTGCTGATGGGGGTGCCGCTCAAGGTCTCTGCCGGCACCTCGGGCCTGGTGCTGTCCCTGGTGGACTCCTCTGCCGCCTGGGTGTATCTGAACCGCGGCGCCGTGCTGCCCATGATTGCCGTGCCGTCGGTGGTGGGCATGATGCTGGGCGCGCGCATTGGCGCCCGTTTGCTGCACGTGCTCAAGGGCTCGGTGATTCGCAAGATGGTCATTACACTGCTGCTGTTTGCCGGCTTGCGCGCCCTGCTCAAGGGCTTGGGCGTGTGGATCTGAGGGCCAACCATCAATGACGACAGAAAACATCACTGAAGCGCAGAAGCAGCATGCCCAGGAGCAACGGGACGAGTCCTCGCGCTATGCATTTTTGCTTGACTGGAGCACACGCCTGGGGGTGCTGGCCTTGCTGCTCGGTTTTGCCGCCTATGTGTTTGGCATTTTGACCCCTTACGTGCCACTGGAGCAGTTGCCCGGCCTCTGGAGCTTGCCCGTCAATGAGTATTCGCAGCGCACCGCAACGCCCATGGGCTGGGGCTGGTTGCCACTGGCCTACCATGGCGATTTATCCAATTTGATCGGCATCGCCTTGCTGGCGGGCAGTTCGATGGCCCCCCTATTTGGCCTGATGCTGCTGTATGCCAAGCGCAAGGACTATGTCTATGCCGTGATTTGTGCGGTCATCCTGATCGTGTTGTTGTTGGCGGCCTCCGGCCTGCTCACCGGAGGACATTGACCTTGGCACAGTTATTCACGCGCCTGCTGCTCGCCACCGAGCACACTCCTTTTGACACCGGTGCCGAGGCCATGGCCATTGCCCTGGCGCAGCGCTGCCAGTTGCCCTTGGCCACAGTGCTGCCGCTGGTCAGTAACCCCGAATATGAAGCCATTGCGCCACAACTTGCCGCGCAGGCCGAGCAGGAAGCAGCGGCAAAAATAGCCCAATTGCGTGAACAGGCCCGGGCGGCCGGGGTGAGCATTGACTTGCGCCTGCGCCGTGGCGCGGAGCCCTACCAGGAAATCGTGGAAGAGGCCACGGCGCAGGGCAGCGACGTGATCATCATTCGCCGCCGCGGCAAGCGCAGCTTTTTGGCCAATCTGCTGGTCGGCGAGATGGTCACCAAGGTGGTGGCGCACGCGCCATGCCATGTTCTGATTGTTCCGCGCGAGGCAAGCATGTGGCAAAAGCGTGTGCTGGTGGCCGCCGAGGCCACGGCTCAGGGCCGGCAAATAGTTGCCACCGCCATTGCCGTGGCTGCCCAATGCGGCTTGCCGCTGCACCTGGTCAGTGTTGTCCCTGATGAAGCGCTGCGCCTGCCGGCCGCGGCCTTTGTCATCGAAATGCTCAAACTGGCGCAAGCGCAAAACGTGGAAGCACGCGGCGAAGCGAGGATTGGCAAACCCTACAGGGAAATCCTGGCGGCAAGAGCCGAGTGCCAGGCCGACCTGATCGTGATGGGCAGCCGCGGCGAGGCAAGGCTGGCCCGCGCCCTGATTGGGGGCGTGGCTCAGAAGGTCATGGGGCTTGCCGATCAACCCGTTCTTGTTTTGAATTTTTTAATGTTTCAAGGAATTTCGCCATGAGTGACGCACTGAACTATTTGATTAAAACCCGGCCTGAGACCATCAGCCACTACTTTGCCTTCCTGAAGCAAACAGGCACCCACCTTGACCCCAAGACGCGTAACCTGATTTCGGTCATTACCAAGGTTTATTCGCAAACCGACCGCGGGTTTCGCCAGTACCTGAGCCGCGCCCTGCGTGAGGGTTGCACCCCGATGGAAGTGCTTGATGCGCTGCTGATGGCCTTCCCCGCACTCGGTCTGGCCAAGATCACCTGGGCGGTGGACATTATTCTGGACATGAACATCCCCGGTTTTGATCCGGAAGTCATCACCCAAAAAGCGCCTGCCGCTGCCGAATGGCGCGATGTGATGGCCGCCAAGGATGTGCCCGACGGCGAGGTCATGCGCACCGAGTGCCAGGGACGCGGCCTGTTCGTCTACCGCGACAAAAAAGCTTACCAGGTCTATGACAGCCACTGCCCGCACCAGAGCACGGACATTCCCGAACTGGCAATCAAGGGCACCACCTTGACCTGCCCCAAGCACCAATGGCAGTTTGACGCCAAGAGCGGTGATTGCATCAAAAAAGGCAATACCCCGCTGACGCGCATCGAATCCAAAGTGGTCAAAGGACGTTTGCTGGCTTTTTGGTAAGCCAGCCAGGCGCTTTTGGCCATCACCCATCACCCCAAAGTGAACCCTAGAGTAGTTATTGACAAACACCATTGGAGACAACCATGAAAGCAACCCGCAAACTCTTTTACCTCACCCCCCTGTGCGCGCTGCTTGCAGCCGGGGCCGCGCATGCCACCAACGGCATGCTGATGGAAGGCTACGGCCCGATCTCCACCGGCATGGGCGGCGCCTCACAGGCCATTGACCACGGCAACGCCGGCATGGCGCAGAACCCGGCCACGCTGGGCATGATGGCCGACGGCACATCGCGCCTGGATGTGGCGTTTGGTATTCTGGGTCCGGATGTAACGAGCAGCATTCCTGCGTATGGCTTGACTGCCGAATCAGGCGGTACGTCTTATTTGATGCCCGCTTTTGGCTACACCCGGCGCACCGGTGCGCTCACCTATGGTCTGGGCATCTTTGCCCAGGGCGGCATGGGCACTGAATACGACGCAACTTCGTTTCTGGCCATGGGGTCGGGTTCACCTGTGCGCTCTGAGTTGGGTGTTGGCAATGTGATCTTTCCTGTGGCCTACCAGGTTAATCAAGCTCTGACGGTTGGCGCGACGCTGAAATTCATGTGGTCGTCGCTGGACCTGCGCATGGCAGCTTCTGGCGCACAGTTGGCCGGAATGGTGACCGACGCCAGTGGCAATCTGGCCATGGCTCTCGGGCCATTGTCTGGAGCCCCTTGGGCGCGTATCGACTTTTCGGACGACAACGACTTCACCGGTGAAGCCAAGTCCACAGGTTTTGGCGCCGCCCTGGGGGCCACTTACAAGGTCAACAAGGATGTCACCTTGGGTGCTTCCTACCAGTTCAAGTCGGCACTTGACGACATGGAAACGGGCAACGGTGACGCCAGCATTTCGGCGATCGGTGGTTTTGTTGATCACGGAAAAATTACGGTCGTCGACTTCCAGATGCCTTCAGTGTGGGCCATCGGTGCGAGCTGGCAGGCAAGTCCCTCCCTGCTGTTTGCCGCAGATTTGAAATACATTGGTTGGGACGATGCCATGGAAAGCTTCAAGATGCGCTACGACAGTGTGGAAATGGGTGGATCGGTAAGTTTCGCCATGCCGCAAAACTGGGAAAATCAAACTGTCCTGAACCTGGGCGTGGCCTGGAAAGCCAACGACGCGCTCACCTTGCGTGCGGGCATGAACCTGGCCGATAACCCGATCCCAGATGCCTATGTGAATCCATTGTTCCCTGCAACCGTGAAGAATCACTACACGCTGGGCCTGGGTTACCAAGTATCCAAAGCGGGTGATTTCAACATGTCGGTCACGATGGCGCCTGATGTCACGGTAACAACACCTGATGGCATCGAAATTTCGCACGGTCAGACCAATTGGCAGTTCATGTACAGCCACCGCTTCTAAAACCAGCTTGAGTCTGTCTTAACCATCAGGAAATGCAAAAAGTGGGCGCTGCCGGTCAATGACAGCGCTCACTGTCGCTTCAGGGCTTGATATAGGCAAAGCCTTCCTTGAGCTGCAACCGGGCGGCTTCGGCCACGCCGGAGGGCACCAGTGTGGACTCCATCAGCAGCTTGTCGGGGTCGAGGTTGCGTGTCACCAGCGTGTTGTTGCAAACCCTGAACTCAACGCCCTGGCCCGCCAGGTCGGCCACCGCGCCCGAAAATTCCCGGCCCTTGCTGTCTTTGGCATCGGAAATCAGAAAGTCGATGCCCGGGCCGTTGGTGACCACCACAATTTTGACCTTGGGGTCGGCACTGAGGTGGTTCTGGATGTTGCTCATGGCCGCGGCAACGGTGTCAAGGTCGGTGGTGATGTGATAAACCACCCCAACCCCCTGGGCGCTGGCGAGCGTGGCGCTCAGAACCAGAAAGAAAGAAACCAAAAATTTCTGCATAGCTTGTCTCCTGTTGATTATTTGCAACCATTGCGGGTTTGTACGGTGACCAGCTTGGCGCTGCACACAGTACCATTTATATATCCGAAGCGACTGATAAATAAATTTCAATTTATTTGTCCCGTGAACGGATGGGTTCTTTCATTATTGGACAACTCAAGGAGATAACGTGAAAAAAATAAATCGAATGTTCTCGGGCCTCGTGCTCGCCAGCCTTTGCTCCTGGGCCAGTGCCGACGCGCTGCAAGTGCGCAGCATGGCGGCCTCCTGCGCCGCCTGCCATGGCACCAAGGGCGTCGCCCTTGAGGGCATGGACAGCCTGGCGGGTCAAAAGAAGGAAGACCTGCTGAAAAAAATGCAGGACTTCAAATCGGGCAAAAAACCCGCCACGCTGATGCACCAGCTCTCCGCGGGCTACTCCGACGAGCAGATTGACCAGCTTGCCGCTTACTTTGCCGCATTGAAGAAATAAGGGGAATCAACATGTTACGTCGTCAATTTGTCAGAACTTTGGGTGCTGGTTCCGCTTTGGGTGCATTGGGCTCATTGGGCATGCTTTCCGGCTGTGCCACCACGGGAGGCGGCAAGGGCCCCAAGGTGGTGGTGGTGGGAGGCGGTTTTGGCGGTGCCACCGCCGCCAAATATGTGCGCATGTGGTCGGACTATGGCATTGCCGTCACGCTGGTGGAACCCAATGCGTCGTTCATTTCCTGCCCGATGTCCAACCTGGTGCTCGGCGGTGTCAAAACCATGGCCGACATCACCACGCCGTATGACGGCCTCACCAAAAACCACGGCGTGACCGTGGTGCATGACACCGTGCGCACCATCGATGCCGACAAGCGCATCGTCAAGCTGGCTGGTGGTGCAGAGCTGCCCTACGACCGCCTGATCCTGTCGCCCGGCATTGACTTCATGTGGGAAACCCTGCCCGGCATGGCCAAGCCTGGCGCGCAGGACAAGGTCCTGCATTCATGGAAAGCCGGGGCGCAAACCGTGGCCCTGCGCAAGCAGCTCGAGGCCATGCCTGATGGCGGTGTGTATGCAATGTCGATTCCGCTGGCGCCCTACCGTTGCCCGCCCGGCCCTTACGAGCGCGCCTGCCAGGTGGCCAGCTATTTCCAGAAAGCCAAGCCCAAGTCCAAGGTGCTTATTCTTGACGCCAATGAAGACGTCACCTCCAAGGGGCCCCTGTTCAAGAAGGCCTGGGCCGAGCGTTACCAGGGCATGGTTGAATTCCGTGGCAAGCACACGCTGGTCGATGTGGACGCCGCAAGCAACACCCTCAAGTTCGAGTTTCAGGACGATGTCAAGGCCGATGTGCTCAACGTGATTCCACCGATGCGCGCTGGCGCCATTGCCGTGCAGACTGGCCTGGCTACGGCGAACAAGCGCTGGTGCGAGGTGGACTTTTTGACGTTTGAGTCGAAGGCGGCCAAAAACATCCACGTGCTGGGCGATTCGATCCTGGCGGCACCTGCCATGCCCAAGTCGGGCCACATGGCCAACCAGCATGGCAAAACCTGCGCCGCGGCGGTGGTCGCCTTGTTGACGGGCCAGACGCCCAACCCTTCGCCGATCTACAACAACACCTGCTACAGCTTCGTCAGTGCCGAAGACGTGGTGCATGTGGCCAGCGTGCACACCTATGACCCGGTCAAGAAAACCATGGTCACGGTGGCGGGTTCGGGCGGCGTCTCCAAAGCGGCCAACGAACTCGAAGGGCGTTACGCGCTGGCTTGGGCGAAAAACATCTGGGCTGACACTTTGGTGTGAAACATGATGCGACTTGACAAAGCCTTGATCGCGTCCGCGCTGGTGCTTGCGCTGGGCTCTGCCTGGGCTCAGGCAGACCAGGCGCGGGCGAAAAAAATTGTCATGGGGTCGTGCTTTTTGTGCCACGGTGAAAACGGTGAGTCGGCCAGCGAGATATTCCCCAAGCTGGCCGGTCAGCATGCCAATTACATTGCCAAGCAGCTTGAAAACTTCAAGACCGGCAAGCGCAAAAGCACGGCCATGGCCGACATGTCGAGCCGCCTCACCGCCGATGAAATGCTGGCCTTGGGCCAGTATTTCGAGAGCAAGCCAGCAGAGCCCGAGGCCGTCAAGGATGCCGAGCTGGCGGGTGTGGGGCTCTACATCTTCAACAACGGCAACCCCAGCAGCGGCGTGCCGGCCTGTGCCAGTTGCCACGGCAAGGACGGTCTGGGCACAGCCACCCTGCCGCGGCTTGCGGGGCAGTACGCGTCTTACATTGAAACGCAGCTATCGCTGTTCAACCAGCGTGAGCGCACCAACGACAACGCCGTGATGCACGCGATTGTGAGCAAGATGACGCCGTTGGAGATGGCCGCGGTGGCGGTCTACATCAGCGGCAAATAGCGGTAAAAAGCGCTAAACAGCGTGATGGCCGCATGTCACGGCACCACCCCTGCAGGTTTATGCCCATGGGCGTGTCCGTGGGCATGGCTGGCCTGCGCTCTGGCGGGGGCGTCGACAAAGCGGTCGGCCAGGCCCGCACCGACCCACATGCCCGCCAGCGCCAGCCATGCGGTGAGCGCAAAAATGGCGCCTCCGGTGATGCCGGCGCCCACGGCGCAGCCGCCAGCCAGCATCGCGCCAAAGCCCATCAATATGGCCCCCACAATGTAGCGCCGCATGCTGTAGCCGTCCTTGAAGCCTTCCAGCACAAAGTCCTTGCCCACCCAGGCGCCAAGGAAAGAACCCAGGAAGACGCCGGGCACCAGGCCAAAATTGAAGCCGATCTCGGGCGCAGGCGAAGCCACCACACGCATCAGCCACTCGGCCGACGGGCCGCTGAAGGTCAGGCCCTGCACAGGAACCACTTCAAAGGAGTTTTTTGACACCCAGTAGTTGAAACCCCAGCCCGCCGCAACGGCCAGTCCGGCACCAATGCCACCGGCCCATTTCCAGGCACCGCAGCCGCTGCGCACCGCAAAATAGACCGCGGCGGCCAGCCACAGCAGGCCAAATGCCAGCCCGCCCCAGGGCCCGACGTGGGTCAGGGCCAGCAGGTCGCGCGCAGCACCACCATCGACTGTCCACCAACTGCTGATGTTTTCGCGCCACGGAGCCAGGGCGCCACCCAGCGCGGCTTGCGCCGTCACGGCAAAAATGAGGCCCGAGAGCAGGGCGCGCAAATTGCCGTTTGCCGACAGCACCAGCAAGCGACTGGCGCAGCCCCGCGTCAGGACCATGCCGACACCAAACAACAGCCCGCCGACCAGCGCCCCCGAAATGCTGCCAGTGGTGGAAATTTGCCGTGTGCTGGCCGCGTCCATGTTGCCACTCAGGATGAGCCACTGCACGCCCACCACGGCGCTGGAAAAGGCCAGCAGCCAGACCGCAATTTTTTTGCCATGGCTGCGGTGCCAGAATTCCAGCGTGGCAGCCCGCAGGCAGAACTTGGAACGCTGGGCAAAAAAGCCAAACAGCGCACCAATGACCAGCCCCCCCAGGGCCAGCACCGTGACCTCGCCGTAACGTTCAAGCAGGCTTGCAAAGTTCATTTTGGCCCCACGTAATTTGTATTTCGCTTATATTACAGGCATAAGAATGCTTTGACTCATGCTCTTTTGGAGGCAACAGTGAAAAAAATACTTTGTGGATGGCGTTTGGGCCCTTGGCTGCTCGCCTTCCTGTTGGCTGGCCTGGGCGCAGCGCAGGCGGCCGAGGGGCCGCCGATGGAACTGCAGCAGGTCTCGCCCTCGGCTTGGTATGTGCAGGGCGTTTCCGAACTTGGCTCTTCCGAAAACCAGAATTTCATTTCAAACGCGGGCGTCGTGGTGACACCGACCGGCGTGGTGCTGATCGACGCCCTGGGTTCGCCCGCCCTGGCCAAACGGCTGGTGGCCGAGATCAAAAAAATCACGCCGCTGCCCATCACGCATGTGCTGGTCACGCACTACCACGCGGACCACATTTATGGCTTGCAGGTGTTCAAGGACATGGGCGCCAAAATTTTTGCGCACCGGGCGGCACTGATCTACCTCAACAGCGACACGGCGCAGCTGCGCCTGGATGCTTCGCGCGAGCAGCTGTTTCCGTGGATTGACGAGAACACCCGTCTGGTTAAGCCCGACGCTTGGATCGATACTGACCAGGATGTGCTGATCGGCGGCATGCTGTTTCAGGCCCGAATTGTTGGCCCGGCCCACACGCCCGAAGACCTGGTTTTTTACCTGCCCGCTGAGAAAGTGCTGTTCGCCGGCGACCTGGTGTTTCGCAACCGGATTCCGTTTGTGGGTCAGGCCGACAGTCGCCACTGGATCATCGCGCTTGACCAGTTGTTGTCCTTTGACACCCGGGTGATCGTGCCCGGCCACGGCCCGGTGTCCAACGATGCCCACCACGACATGCAGCAGACGCGCGACTACCTGGAATATTTGCGCACCGCCATGGGGCGCGCCGCAGAGGCCATGGAGCCGTTTGAAGAGGCCTACAAAAACACCGACTGGTCCAGGTTTGAGCACCTGCCTCTGTTCAAATCGGCCAACCGCATGAACGCGTACAACACTTACTTGCAGCTCGAACACGAGGCCAAATGATGAAAAACCGCCCATTTCTCCTGACGCGCCGGCAATGCGTGCTGGCCGGTGCTGCTGCCAGTCTGGTGGGTGCGGGCCCCGCGCTGGCGGCAACCCTGCCAGTGCCGACTTCGCTGCCCGATACGCTGGCCGCCGCGCTCAAAAAGGGCAGCCCGCTGGTGGTCATGGTGAGTCTTGTGGGTTGCCCGTTTTGCGTGATTGCCCGCGACAACTACCTGGCGCCCATGCAGGGGCAGGCGGGGCTGTCGATTGTCCAGCTCGACATGCGCAACCGCCAACTGGTGCAAGACTTCAGCGGCACCAGCCAGACCCAGGACGAGTTGATCCGCCGCTGGGGCGTCAAGGTGGCGCCCACCCTGTTGTTCTTTGGTCGCGGTGGCGTTGAAGTGGCTGAGCGCATGGTGGGAGGCTACATTCCGGATTTTTACGGGGCCTACCTCGATGATCGCTTGCGCACGGCGCGTGCCGCTGTGGCCGGCTGAAGGGCATCACGATGATTCCCATCAAAACTGATTCGGCCTGGCGCGGCACCTCGGATTGCCGCCAGTGCGGCATTCGCGACATGGTGCTGTTTGCCGACCTCAACGAGCATGATTTTTCCCGCATCCATGTGCCCATCGACGACCTGGAATACGCGCAAGGCGATGCCTTGTATGGCGAAGCCAGTGCGGCGCAGGGCATCTTTACGCTGCGCAGTGGCATGGTGAAGCTGGTGCGCAGCACACTCGATGGCCGGCCGCGCATCGTGCGTGTGTTGCGCACCGGGGATGTCATTGGCCTGGAGGCCCTGGCGGGGGCGCGTTATGACACCGACGCCGTGGCTTTGACACCGGTCACGGTGTGCCGCATTCCGCTCAACGTGATTCAAAAATTGGCATCGAGCAGCCCAAGGTTACACACCCAGTTGATGAACAAATGGCAGCGCGCGCTGAAAGATGCGGACGACTGGCTGGCGGACATGAACTTTGGCACAGCCCGTCAGCGGGTCGCCAATCTGGTGCTGAAAATGCGCAGCCCCAGCAACCATGAAATGACAGTGCTTTTTTCGCGCGAAGACATGGGCGCCATGCTTGACCTCAAACTCGAAACCGTCAGCCGCGAGATCAGCCGCCTGGTGCGCGAGGGGGTGATCAAGCAACTGGACAAGCAGGGGCGAATCTACCGCGTGAACCAGCCGGAGTTCTTGTCGGGGACTGAGTCGGTACCCAGTCAGGGTATTTCCTGATAGGCATGGTTTGCCCCTTGCGTGATCATTGAAGAACGTCAGATCCTGGCAACCATGAAGGGTGCCTGATCTGGTTTGCACCATGTTTTGGTGGAGCCCCTTGTCCTACAGGAAGCCGATCTCGCTATGAAACACCTCATGTTTGCCGTGTCAGCCTGGGTGGCCGCAGCTGCCCTGGCGCAAGACGTTCCAGCGCTTTACGAGGGGGCTGATTTGAAGCTGGGCGAAAAGCTCATCGCCGAGAACCAGTGTGACGCCTGCCACATTCGCAATGTGGGTGGAGACGGCAACGCGATCTATCGCCCGGCTGGCCGTGTCAATTCCCTGGGCCTGCTGCGCGGCCAGGTTGAGGCCTGCAACACCACCCTGAATCTGGGCTTCTTCCCCGAGGAAGTGACTTCGGTCGCGGCGGTGCTCAATCGCGACTATTACCGCTTCAAATAAGTAAAAACCCCTATTCTCAATTTTTTTTCCTGTATTACATTAACAAATCCTAATATATGGATTTAAGCAATGAGCGGTGCAGGATTCCCGGAAATTCCCACGCTGACGCTGGAACGCGCGGCTGAGCTTTTTGGGGTTTTGTCCACGCCAGTGCGCCTTCAGATCATCCGGGCCTTGTGTGACGGTGAACAGAATGTGACGCATTTGCTGGCGCAAATTGAGGCCTCCCAGCCCAATATGTCGCGGCATCTGCAGGTCTTGTACCAGGCAGGCGTGCTGACCAAACGGCGCAGTGGGCATCAGATTTTTTACCGTCTGGCGCATGACTCGCAAGCCCTGGTTTGCCGGCTGGTGTGTGCCAATCTGGAGGGTGGCGGGACCGTTTTTGAGGTTCCTGTCTGATATTTTGGAAATTTTGCGGCGCGCCGCGAGTGGTAGATGGAACGCGTAACAGGAGTTTTTGAATGGAACAAAGTTTGAGCTCGGGCAGGCTGATCAAGGCCCCCGAGAATTTTCTGAACAAGGACGGCATCAAAACCGTTTTTTCAGAAGCAAAGAAAGGTCGTCGCGACTTCATTCGCAGTGCCTTTGCTGCCGCAGCGGCCGGCGCGGCCGTGCCTGCGGCGCTGGCGCAAGGCAATCCTGTGCCCACCGAGGGTGGCGACCCGAACATTTTGACCTTGCCGGCGCACAGCGTGGGCCTGGGCCAGGGCGTGGCGCAAAACGACGGTTATGGCAAACCCTCGCAATATGAGTCGGGCGTGCAGCGCCGGCAAAGCCCGGGCCTGACCCAGACCACACAGGCTTCGGTGTCGTTTGCACCGCTGCAATCGCTGTTTGGCATCGTCACCCCCAGCGGCCTGCATTTTGAGCGCCATCACCAGGGCTGGTGGGACATCGATCCGTCCAAACACCGCCTGATGATCAACGGCATGGTCAAGGCGGCCAAGGTCTTCACGCTCGATGAAATCATGCGTCTGCCGGCGGTCTCTCGTTTCCACTTTATTGAATGCGGTGCCAACACGGCGGTGGAGTGGGGTAATGTGGCCGTGCCCACGGTGCAGTACACCCACGGCATGGTGTCGTGCAGCGAATTTACCGGCGTGCCATTGATCACGCTGCTGGAACTCGCCGGTGCCGATCTGAAGAACGGCAAGTTTGTGCTGGCTGAAGGCGCCGACGGCTCGTCCATGACGCGCACCATTCCCATGAGCCTGATCAAGTCGGGTGAGGTGTTTGTGGCCTATGGCCAGAACGGTGAAATGCTGCGCCCCGAGCAAGGTTACCCGCTGCGCCTGATCGTGCCCGGCATTCAGGGTGTGAGCTGGGTCAAGTACCTGCGCCGCATCGAGTTGGGCGACAAGCCCTACGGCACCAAGGATGAAGCCATTCACTACATGGACCTGATGCCCAGTGGCCAGCACCGCCAGTATTCGGGTATTCAGGAATGCAAAAGCGTGGTCACAACGCCGTCGGGCGGCCAGGTTCTGCTCGACAAGGGTTTTTACAACATCACCGGCCTGGCCTGGAGCGGCAAAGGCAAGATCAAAAAGGTCGATGTCTCGATGGACGGTGGCCGCAACTGGCGCACTGCGCGCCTGCAGGACCCGGTGATGTCCAAGGCGCTGACGCGGTTCAACATTGACTGGGTATGGGACGGTAAGCCCACCATCATCCAGAGCCGGGCCGTGGATGACACCGGTTTTGTGCAACCCACCTACCAACAATTGCGGGCAGTGCGCGGCACGCGCTCGATTTATCACAACAATGCGATTCAGTCGTGGCTGGTGCAGGAAAACGGCGAGGTTAAAAATGTTCAGGTTTCGTAAAGCAATCATCAGCCTGGCGCTGCTGGCGCTTGCAGGCGTAGCGGCTGCCCAGTCAGCTGCCAAAATTACCGGGCTGGGGCGTGACGCCACGCCCAAAGAAGTGGCGGCCTGGGACATCGATGTGCGTCCCGACTTCAAGGGCCTGCCCGCCGGCTCGGGCACCGTGGCGCAGGGTCAGGACATCTGGGAGGCCAAATGCGCCAGTTGTCACGGCTACTTCGGCGAGTCGGGCGAGTTTTTCAGCCCCATCATTGGCGGCGTTCAGCCCAAGGACATCGAAACAGGCCATGTCGCCAACCTGGTGACGCCAGGTTACCCGGGGCGCACCACCTTCATGAAGGTGGCGAGCATTTCGACGGTGTGGGACTTTGTCAACCGCGCCATGCCTTGGACCGCGCCCAAGACCCTTAAGACCGACGAGGTCTATGCCGTGGTGGCGTTCATGCTCAACATTGCCACCATCGTGCCCGATGATTTCACGCTCAACGAGAAAACCATCCATGATGTGCAGAAACGCATGCCCAACCGCAACGGCATGACGACTGACCACGCGCTGTGGCCCGGCAAGGAGTTTGGCGGTAGCCAAAAGCCCGACACCCGCAATGTGGCCTGCATGAAAGACTGCACGCCCGAGCCCAGGCTGGACTCGTTCCTGCCTGATTTTGCGCGCAATGCTCACGGCAACCTGGCCGAGCAAAACCGCCTGGTGGGCGCACAGCTCGGAGCCGACACCACGCGGCCAGAGCCCAAGCTTGGCGACAAACCAGCCGCACCTGTGGCGCCCAAACCGGCGGTAGAGGCACCTGCCCCTGGCGCCGATGCGGGCAAGCCGGATGCCAAAAAAGCAATGGCCCTGCTGCAAAAACATGCCTGTCTGGTGTGTCACGGCATGAGCAACAAGATTGTGGGGCCGGCGTATTCAGATATTGCCAAAAAATACAGTGGTCAGGTGGATTACCTGGCCGCCAAGATCAAAGCTGGCGGTGCCGGTGTCTGGGGCCCGATCCCCATGCCGCCCCAGGCCTTGAGCGTTGCTGATGCCAAAACCATTGCGGTCTGGCTGGCAGCAGGGGCTGGCAAGTAGCGCCCAGCACTGTCCGGTTGGTGTCATTTTTAGTATGAACTTATAGAAGGAGATTTCAATGCAAACTCGTCGCGAGACACTCAAACACAGCGCCATCGTGGCAGGCCTGCTGGCCACCACCGGTCTGTTTCCCCAATACGCGCTGGCCTACAACACGGCGGCCTTCGAAGCCAAAACCGTGGCCGACGTGCTCAAGGCCCTCGGTGCCGGCGCCCCGGTTGAAAGCAAGGACGTCACGATTGGCGGCCCGGACATCGCCGAAAACGGCGCCGTGGTACCGCTGACGGCGAGCACCACCCTGGCTGGTGTCAAACACATTCTGCTGCTGGTGGAAAAGAACCCGGCGGCCTTGATCGCCCTGTTCAACGTGACCGACAGCGTGGATGCCAATTTTGCCACCCGCTCCAAGATGGGCCAGTCCTCGGACGTTTATGCCGTGGCCATCATGAACGACGGCAAGGCGCTGTTCGCCAAAAAAGAAGTGAAAGTAACCCTGGGTGGTTGCGGCGGCTAAAGCCTGCGCAAGCGCACCCTCGACACACAGGCCAAATGATTGGCACCAACTTTTAATTTATTGATTTCAGGAGTTTCAAAATGGCAGATCCAATGCGCATTCGCGCCCAAGTAGCTGGCGACAAAGCCACCGTACGTGTTTTGATGAGTCATGAGATGGAGTCCGGCCAGCGCAAGGATTCCGCTGGCAAAGTGGTGCCCGCATGGCACATCAACGAAGTCTCCGCGAGCCACAACGGCAAGGTCGTGATGACCGCCGAATGGGGCCCAGCCGTGTCCAAGAACCCGTTCCTGCAGTTCAACATCAAGGGCGCCAAGGCCGGTGACAAGGTGGCGATCACCTGGAAAGACAACAAGGGCGACAGCCGCACCGACGAAGCCACGGTGTCCTGATTCTTGCCGTTCGTGTGCCCGGGGGCGTCGTTGTTTACCCGGTTACACAGGCATATCCATCCCCCACGAGGAGACCTGAAAAATGAAAAAAATTGTGTCCATGCTGGCACTGGCCGCCCTGACCGCCACGGCGGCCCATGCCCAAAAATCGGCTGCGGTGCTGGCCATCGAGGAGTACCGTGCCATGCTGGCCGACGGCAACCCGGCCGAGTTGTTCGAGGCCAAGGGTGAAGACCTGTGGAAGCAAAAGCGCGGCCCCAAAAACGCCTCGCTGGAACAGTGTGATCTGGGTCAGGGTCCCGGTGTGGTCAAGGCTGTTTTTGTGACCTTGCCGCGTTACTTTGCAGACACCAACAAGGTGCAGGACCTCGAGTCGCGCCTGGTCACCTGCATGGAAACTTTGCAGGGTTTTAATGCGGCAGAGATTGCCAAAACACCGTTTGGCAAAGGCGAGCAAAGCAATGTCACCGCGCTGGCCACCTGGATCGCCGCCGAATCGCGCGACATGAAGTTCAACCTGCCCCAGGCCCACGCCAAAGAGCAAGTGGCCTACGAGATTGGCAAGCGCCTGTTTTTCCAGCGCGGCGGCGCGCATGATTTTTCATGCGCCTCGTGCCACGGCGCCGACGACTGGCGCATTCGCCTGCAAGACCTGCCCAACCTGACCAAGAACCCGGGTGACGGCGTGGGCTTTGCCGCCTGGCCGGCCTACCGCGTGTCGAACGGCCAGATGTGGAGCATGCAATTGCGGCTCAACGACTGCTACCGCCAGCAGCGCTTTCCGTACCCCGGTTTTGGCAGTGACGCCACGATCGCCCTGGGGGTGTATCTGGGGGTGAACAGCCAGGGCTCCAAGTCAATTGCCCCGGCCATCAAACGCTAATGCAAAGGAACATCACCATGAAAAAACAACATGCATTTGCACTCTCTGCGCTGGCGGCATTGCTGGTGGCGGGTTGCGCCACAGGCCCGAGCACGGCAGACCTCGACAAAATGGCCGCCGATGTCGTCAAGGCGTCATTCCGCGATGAAGGCATTGTCAAGGTGTCGGTACTGACACCCGAGGACATCAATGTAGCCTGCACCGCGGCCGACGTGGCTGGCAAACCGATCGATCCTGATCTGGCCATCAAACTGCAGGATGCCCAGCTCAAGACCATCAAATGGCCCGCTGACGGCAAGTACCTGGGCGACTGGAAGGCCGGTGAAAAGCTGGCCCAAAGTGGTCGCGGCCTGACCTGGACCGACAAGGCCGATACCGCCAACGGCGGCAATTGTTACAACTGCCACCAGTTGGACCCGAAAGAAATCTCCTTCGGCACCATTGGCCCGAGCCTGACCGGTTATGGCAAGACCCGCGGCGTGATTGCCGACCCGACCAGCCCGGCCTCCAAAGCCATCATCGAGTACACCTGGGGCAAGATCTGGAACGCCAGGGCGTACAACGCCTGCTCGTCCATGCCGCGGGCGGTGCACAAGGGCATCATTACCGAGGCCCAGGCCAAAGACCTGATGGCTTTGCTGCTCGACCCCAAGTCGCCGGTCAACAACTAGGCTGTTTTTTTCCACATGGCCCGGCCTGCCCGGGCTTTTTAATTTTTACCTTTCGGTGGCAACACAATGAATTTGACCAAACGTGAATTTTTCCAGGTGCTGGGCGCTGGCACCATGGCAGGCATGGGGCTGAGCGCTTATGCACAGGCGGATGTGGCTAGCGCCGCAAAGGGGCTCTACGACATTCCAAAATTCGGTAATGTGTCGTTTTTGCACATGACCGACTGCCATGCGCAACTGATGCCGATCCATTTCCGCGAGCCCAGCATCAACCTCGGCTTTGGCAGCATGAAGGGAAACTTGCCGCATCTGGTGGGCGAGCATTTGCTGAAAGTCGCCAAGATTCGCCCCGGCACCGCCGAGGCCCATGCGCTGACCTACCTCGACTATGAACAAGCCGCCAAGCGTTACGGCAAGGTGGGTGGCTTTGCCCACTTGGCCACGCTGGTCAAGCGCATGAAAGCCAGCCGCCCGGGCGCGCTGCTGCTCGACGGTGGCGACACCTGGCAGGGGTCAGGCACGGCGCTGTGGACCAACGGCCAGGACATGGTCGACGCCTGCAAACTGCTGGGCGTGGACGTGATGACCGGCCATTGGGAGTTCACGCTGGGCATGGAACGTGTCAAGGAAATCATCGAGAAAGACTTTGCCGGCAAGGTCGACTTTGTCGCGCAAAACGTCAAGACCAACGACTTTGGCGACCCGGTCTTCAAGCCCTACGTGATCCGCGAGATCAACGGCGTGCCCTGCGCCATCATCGGCCAGGCCTTCCCCTACACCCCGATTGCCAACCCGCGCTACATGGTGGCCGAC
>JAABQI010000245.1 GCA_011391545.1 Rhodoferax sp. | reverse complement strand
GCGCCTTGGGCGCCGGCCGCTTTGACCCGCTGGTTGATCCCAGCGCGACACCCGCCGAAAAGTTGGTCAGGCTACACCAGACCATCGGGCACAGATAGAGGCCCAAGTTGGGGTGGTCCAGCCGGAACTGCCGGCTGTCAAGACCATCGTCGATCGTGACATCAAAACTGCCGGTGATGGGGACGATGAATTCATGCAGCAGGTGATGGGCATGGCCTGCCCGCGTCGCGGCGGCTGGCACATGGTGAATGTAAAAAATCCTTTGAATGTCAATGGGCAGGTGTTTCCCAGCTTCAAAGAACGTCAGTTGCCCGCGTTGATCCGATGTGCTGGGCAGGGCTATGACGCTGCAGTTGGCAAGATTGGATTTCCTGGGTCGGGAGCGGTCAATTGGCACCCATTATTAACTAGTATGATTGCGTGCCACGAGCGCCACGCTCTGCTTTTCAAACGCCCGGTCAGCTGGGTGTTTTTCATTTTTCATTCCGGAGTTTTTTCCATATGGCCACCAAATCCAGTTCCCCAGCGCCCAAGCCCGCCGCCAAGGCATCGACGCCTCAGTCGACGGGGCTTCCCGGTTTGCTGCATGTGGGCAGCGGCCCCGCTGGGGCACCCGCCGTGCGCGGCTTCGAGGCGAAGGCCTGGTCCATCACGCGGGTCGATGCCAATCCGGACGCCAAGCCCGATCTGCTGGCGTCGCAGACCGACCTGTCGGCCGTGGCCAGCGGCAGCTGCCAGGCGTTGCTGTCACGGCACACTTTGCAGCATTTGTATCCGCACGAGGTGCCCAAGGCGCTCACCGAGTTTGTGCGCGTGCTCAATGCCACCGGCTATGCCGTGCTGTCCTGCCCCAACCTGAAGTCGCTGGCCGAGTTGGTGGCGCAGGACAAGCTTGGCCAGACCGCCTACACCAGCCCGGCTGGCGCCGTGGCGGCGATTGACTTGCTGTATGGTCCGCGCCGCGCCTTGGCGGCAGGCCAGCTGGCGCTGGCGCACCATTGCGGTTTTACGCTCAAGGTGCTGCTGGCCACGCTGCGTGCTGCCGGCTTTGCCAGTGTTGCCGGCATTGAGCGCGCCGGACCCGCGCACGACTTGTGGGTGGTGGCCAGCAGGTCGCGGCTTGACAACGACGCGTTGCAGGCACTGGCCAGCCGCCACTTTCCCATGCGCTCGCCCGCGCCCAAGGCGGCCTGAGCGGGGCGGGTTGTGCCATGAATGTGCTGTTTGTCCACCAGAATTTTCCGGGCCAGTTCAAGCATCTTGCACCGGCCGTTCTGGCGCGTGGCGACCGTGTGGCCGCGCTGTGCATGAACAAGTTTGGCGGCGGCCCCGGTTTTGAGGGCTTGAGGTTGTCGCGCGCGACGGCCCAGCGCAGTTCCGCCAAGGAAATCCACCCCTGGCTGGCAGATTTTGAATCCAAGGTGATTCGCGCCGAGGCCAGTTTTCATGCCGCCAGAAAGCTGCGCGACAGCGGCTTCACGCCCGATGTGATCGTGGCGCATCCGGGCTGGGGCGAGAGCCTGTTCCTGAAAGAGGTCTGGCCACAGGCCCGGATGGGCATTTATTGCGAGTTCTTTTACCAGTCGCATGGCGGCGACGCCAATTTTGATCCCGAATTTCCGCCGGCCAGCCCGCACACCGATCCTTGCCGCCTGCTGCTCAAGAACACCAACAATTTTCTGCATTTCGACATCGCTGATGCCGGCATTTCACCCACCGAGTGGCAGGCCAGCACATTTCCGCAACCGTTTCGTGACCGCATCACGGTGGTGCACGACGGTATCGACACGCAGGTCATCCGTCCCAACCCGGGAGTCAAGCTGTCGCTCAAGAGCGGCCATGCCTTCAGCCGGGGCGATGAGATCATCACCTTTGTCAATCGCAATCTGGAGCCCTACCGCGGCTACCATGTATTCATGCGCGCTTTGCCCGAGCTGTTGCGCCGCCGGCCCAAGGCCCATGTGATGATTGTGGGCGGCAATGGCGTGAGCTACGGCGCGCGCCCTCCCGAGGGCCAGACCTGGCGCCAGATCTACCAGCAGGAGGTGCAGCCGGGGCTGGACATGGCGCGCGTGCACTTTTTGGGCCATGTGCCTTACACGCATTTTCTGGCGCTGTTGCAGCTTTCCAGCGTGCATGTGTACCTGACTTACCCCTTCGTGCTGAGCTGGAGCCTGCTGGAGGCCATGAGCGCGGGCTGCGCCGTGGTGGCCAGCGACACCCAGCCCCTGAAAGAAGCGATCCGCCATGGCGACACCGGTCGGTTGGTGAACTTCTTTGACCAGGCCGGCCTGACGGATGAGGTGTGCGCGCTGCTGGCCGACCCCGCCGAGCGGGCACGGCTGGGGTCCAATGCGCGCGCCTTTGCTCAGGCGCACTACGACCTGCGCAGCGTGTGCCTGCCGCGCCAGCTGGCCTGGATCGACGCGCTGGCCAGTCGCCCGGCATGAACGGGGCGGGCATGCCGGCTCAGCTGCCGATTGCGCAATGGCGCACGGCGCTGTTCACGGGGCGTGCCGTCGAGGTGGAGCGGGCGGCGCGTCAATGCCTGCGCGAGGCTGATGGGGCAGCGGTGATGGTGTCGCAAGTGACCTTGTGGTGGCACATGCTGGCGTTGGCGCAGTGGCACCAGTTGCAACTGGACCTAGCCCTCGTGTCCTGGCGCGCTTGTGCCCAGACGCTGTTGGAGCGGCCTGATGACGCGCCGGTGCTGCTTCGCCAGAAAGGGCCAGAGCCTTTGGATGGCCCGCTTGGCGAGGCCACACTGTGGCGTGTGCTGGCGGCATTCACAAGTGCCGGTTTGCATGGTTTCGCCCACGCAGGCAGCGCGCTCGGACTGGCCAGGGAGGGGCGCCTGCTGCCCCATGACAAAGACCTGGACATCGCGCTTCCGCAACCTGAAATGCGCAGGGCCGACGCCTGTCTGCGGGCCATGGGGTGGCAACGGGTTCCGTTGGGTCTGCCCTGGATCAATTTGGCGAGTTACCTTTGGCCAGTGCCGGACGCGCAAGGCGTGGAGGGCGGGCTGACGCTTGATCTCTGCGGGCTGATCCCGGGACCGGGCAGCCGACGCTTGCTGGGCGGCATGTCGCTGCGCGGCGTGCCTTCGGAATGGAATCGCGTGCTGGACTACCCCTCGGTCCCCTTGCGGCGCCAGCTCAGCCCGGCTGGCGAGGTGTGGGCCTTGCGGGATACGGGGGACTGGCTTGACGCGCTTTACGGCGAACACTGGCGCGAGCCAGATTCGTACTTTGATTCTGCCATTTCTGCACGCAATATGCGTGGTTTTCCGCTTTTGGCCCAGAATTTTGCCTGGAGCCGCGTCACGGCCACCTGGATGCGGGGTGACTGGCCGAAGGCCGTTGCGCTGGTCGAGCAAGCTCTGCGCCAGTGCCGGCAGCACCAACCGCAGGAAATGGCGATGTTGCAGGCGATGGCCCTTAAACTGGATGCTTGCACCAAGGAGGACGCGGCCAAGCCGCGCCGGCATGCCCTCTGAAATGGATCGCTCATTGTTGCCCGCCCAAACCACGGCGGCATTGTTTTTTCACCCTGAGGCATACAGCACGGGTGGCCCCAAGTTGATGGGCCGTCATGCGGCTGGTGAATCGTTTCTGCGCGGGTTCCTGGCCCACGGCCGCAACAGCGAGTTCTGGCTGCAGGTTGAGGACCAGGCGCATGCCAGGGCGTTTGTGCGCGCTGCCAAAGCCGCCGGGCGCACGGGTCAGGTGCGCGTGGTGGACAAGCATTCGCTGGGCAGTCTGGCGCAGCCCGGCGCGATTTTTTACCCTGGGCCGGGAATTGGTGCGTACGCCTGGCAGCGTGCGGGTTTTGGCCATGGCGCATGGAGCCTGTGTGGCATTACGCACACCATTTCGTCGACCTCCGCCATGGAGTCGCTGACCGGTTTGCTGACGGCGCCAGTGCAACCCTGGGATGCCGTGATTTGCACCTCGACGGCGGGCCAGGCCGCCGTGCAGCGCATGTGGCAGGCGCAGGCTGACTATCTGCGCCAGCGCCTGGGCGCACAGCGGCTGGTGCTGCCGCAGTTGCCGGTGATTCCGCTGGGGATTCATGCCGACGATTTTGAGTTTTCGCAGGCGCAACGCGCAGCCGGTCGGCGCGCGCTGGGTGCCGACGCGGCCACCCGGGTGGTGCTGTTTGCCGGACGGCTGTCGTTTCATGCCAAGGCGCATCCGCTGGCCATGTACCAGGCGCTCGAACTGGCCGCACAGGGGTTGCCTGCCGGGCAGAAGGTGCTGTTGGTCGAGTGCGGCAAGCATTTCAATGCGGCCATTGGCAAGGCCTTTGCCGACGCGGCGCGCACTGCGTGCCCCAGTGTGCGTGTGCTGTCGCTTGATGGGCGCGAGGGCGACAATTACCAGCACGCCTGGGCCGGCGCCGATGTGTTTTGCTCGCTTTCTGACAATTTGCAGGAGACCTTTGGCATCACGCCTATCGAGGCCATGGCGGCGGGGCTGCCGGTGGTGGTGTCGGACTGGGACGGTTACAAGGACACGGTGCGCGACGGTGTTGATGGTTTTCGCGTGGCCACGCTGATGCCGCAATCCGGTCTGGGCGTTGATCTGGCGTCGCGCCATGCGCTGGAGATCGACAGCTACGACATGTACTGCGGCCATACCTGTTCGATGGTGGCTGTTGATGTGCCTGCAGCGGCGCTGGCGCTGGGGCGCTTGCTGGCCTCGCCCGCGCTGTGTCGTCGCATGGGCGATGCGGGACGGCAGCGCGCCCGTGAGGTGTTTGACTGGTCGGTCATCATGCCTCGTTATGAGGCGCTGTGGGCGCGGCTGGCAGAAATCCGGCGCCAGCAGGGTCCGGCGCTAAAACCCCTGGCACAGCCCTGGCCGTCACACGGCGACCCCTGGGCCATGTTTGCCAGTTACCCGACGCGGGTGCTGACGCCGCAATCCCGCTTGGTCCTGCGCTGGCCCGATGCACCGGCACGATTGGCACGCTGGCGCACGCTGGCCATGGTGAACTTTACCGACAAGGTGTTGCCGTCAAATGAGGAATTGCAGCATGTGCTGACGGGGCTGGCGGCGGGCTCCCGCAGCGCACGGCAGCTGGTGCAGGGCTTGCCGGCTGCGCGCCAGGCCTTGTGCCTGCGGGCGTTGGTGTGGCTGGTGAAGCTCGACGTGCTGGGGGTGGTGGATGAAGGCTGAAGATGGCCTGCCGGGAGCGGATGCATGGCGCTGGAACTGAAGTTATCACAGCTTAAGGCCTACCAAGGTGCGCAGGTGTTGCTGGATGGGCCCACGGCTGTCGTGCTGTTGCACGTGACGGGCCCTGTACCCGAGCCATTGGCGTTGACCCGGCGGCTGGGTCTGGCGGCAGCGCAGTTTTGGCCTGCCGAGCCGGTACCCGGCCTGGAGCATGAGGAGCGCGGAGCCAGTTGGCCGCATGCCTTTCTGGCGTGCCCGCCGCACGATGGTCTGGGTGCATGGTTTGTGGCGCTGGTGGTGGCCTTGCAGCGGCTGGCCCGTGATCCGGTGGGGGCCGGACAGGTGATGGTGTCGGGTCCGACGGTGTGCCGGCTGGCCTTGCCCTGGCAGCGCAGCACCGTGCTGAATGGAGCGCTGGATTTGGCCTTGCGCTGGCTGCAGGCGTGGCTGGAGGCGTCTGCGACAGCGGAGTTGACGGCGCAGACTGCGCAGTGGCTCGACACAGTGCGGCCCCGGGGGCTGGCGCCCAGCACGGTGCGCTTTGCCATGGCGGCAAGGCGGCGCGGTATCCCGGTGGCGTTGTTGCCGGGTGGCGAGATTTTGCAGCTGGGTTGGGGCGCGGCGGCACGGCGCTTGGAGAGTACCTTTACCGACGGCACCGGCGTGCTGGCCACCCGCATTGCCCGACGCAAGTACCAGACCAGCCTGTGGCTGGAGGCAGGGGGCGTGCCGGTGCCCCGTGCCCGCCAGGTGACCAGCTTCGAGCAGGCACAGCAATGGGCGCGAGAGCTGGGCTGGCCGGTGGTGGTCAAGCCGTCCAATCAGGACCAGGGCCGGGGCGTGGTGCCAGGCATTTGTGACGATGCCTTGCTGCGAACGGCCTATGACGCTGCCGCGCGATGGAGCCCGGGCGCGGTGCTGGTGGAGCAGCATGTGCCGGGTGACGATCACCGCATGCTGGTGGTGGGCGGGCGTCTGGTGATGGCCACGCGGCGCGTGCCTGGCGGTGTCACGGGCGATGGCGTGCACACGGTGGCCGAGTTGCTGGCGCAAGTTAATGCCGATCCGCGCCGTGGCAGTGACAAACGCAGCCTGCTGATGGCGCTCAGTCTTGATCCCGAGGGGCTGGGCCTGCTGGCGCAGCAGGCCTTGAGTCCGCAGGCCGTGCCGGCGGCGGGCCGTTTTGTGCAGTTGCGGCGCACGGCCAATATCAGCACGGGCGGTACCGCCGAAGATGTGACTGATCGGGTGCACCCGGACAACTGCCGGGTGGCCGAGCGCGCTGCGCGCCTGCTGGGGCTCGATATTGGCGGCGTCGATTTTTTGTGCCCCGACATTAGCCGTTCCTGGTTTGACGTTGGTGGCGCGGTGTGCGAGGTCAATGCCCAGCCGGGTCTGCGTGTGCACTGGCTGGGCGCACCCGGTCGCGATATCAATGGCGAGATTGTGGACTGGCTGTTTGCCGGCGCTACTTCCCCCGGGCGCATCCCGGTGGCGGCCATCACGGGGACCAACGGCAAGACCACCACGGCCCGCATGCTGCACCATATCTGGTGCGTGGCCGGGCGCCGCGCCGGGGTTTGCACCACCCAAGGGATCTGGGTGGGAGACAACCTGGTGACGCCGCGCAATTTGTCGGGGTTTCCAGGGGGTGTCCTGCTGCTGACGGATCCGTCGGTGGAGGCAGCGGTGATCGAGATGCCGCGCAAGGGGCTGATTGTCTTTGGCCACCCGGGCGACTATTACGATGTGTCGGCCTTGCTTAATGTGCAGGATGATCATCTGGGCGTGGATGGCGTGGACTCTCTGGAGACCATGGCGCGCCTGAAGGCGGGGGTGCTGGCACGAACCCGGAAGGCCGTGGTGGTGAATGCTGAAGACCCCCTGTGCCTGGCCATGCTGGCGCACGCGGGCACGCGGCGCCATGTGTTGGTGGCCCGTGATGCAGCAAGCCCAGCTTTGGCCCGGCAGCTGGCTCAGGGCGGGGAGGCGGTGTTCATCAGCGCGCATGAGGGAGCCGACTGGGTGGTGCTGGCGCAAGGTTCGGCATGGTCGCCGCTGATGCCGGTGGCCGAACTGGCGGCCACGCTTGGCGGACTGCTGCGCTACAACGAGACCAATGCCTTGTTTGCCATCGCGCTGGCGCATGCCCAGGGTCTTGCGCATGCGACGATCCGCCAGGCAATGGCGGGTTTTGTGAGTTCACCAACGAGCAATCCGGGTCGCTATAACTTTATCGGGGGATTCCCCTTTCAAGTGTTACTTGACAACGCGCACAACCCCGATGGGGCGCGCGGCATTTGCGAAGTGGCGCGCGCCTTGCCTGTGACAGGCCGGCGTTGGCTGGTGAGCCTCAACCTTGGCAGCCGCTTTGCCAGCCATCTGCGCAATGCCGTACCGCTGCTTGCACCCTGCTTTGACGGTTTCATTTTGGGTGCCGATCCAAAGCGCACGGCCAAAGCCGCTGATTACGCGGGACCCGACCCGTTGGGTGCCATGTTGCAGTGTTTTGAAGATGAAATGCGTTCGGCGGGCGTGCCTGACACCAGGATGCGCACCGAGCGCGATCCGGCAGCGGCCATTCGAATCGGTTTGGCCATGGCGCGGCCTGGTGATTTGCTGGTGGTGCTGGCAGATCCTTCTTTGGCGTTGTCTGTCCTACAGCCGGGCAACTTGAATTTGCAGGAGATTTCTGTTTGAGCAAAAAATTGTTGAAACGAAAAGTCCCGATTGCAGGCAAGGGCCGGGTCATGACGAATAAACAGCCTGCAGTTGTGCAGCATGCGCTTCAGTTGGCGGGTCGGGGTGAGCATTTGGCGGCAGCATCGGTGCTGCAAACTGAGGCTGAGGCCAGCAGCAATCCGGCTGAGGTGTCGCAGTGGCTGATGCAGGCAGGTCTTTGGCTGCAGCGACTGGACCCGCCCAGAGCCTTGGCCCTGCTTAAGCGGGCCCTGCAGGCCGACAGCGAGCTCACTCGCGCTTGGCTCAGTCTGGCCGTTCTGGAAGAGAAGGCCGGCCGTTCTGCCGCTGCCTGCGATGCGGCGCTGCAGGTTGTGCGTTTGCAGGCGCCTGCAGCCCAGCGCCTGGATGCCGCCAATTTGTTGGTGCGCCAGGGGCAGGTTCAGGTGGGTTTGCAGGCTGCGCAGATTGCCTATGACGAGCTGGGCCGGCCGCTGGCGCAGGCGGGCATTTTTTTGACAACGGCCTTGTCTGCGGCTGCCTGGGATCTGGTCGAGGCGCTGACGGCTCAGCTGAGTGCTGCCTACCAGGCTGGTAATTTTGCCAGCGTGATCGAAGGCCCGCGCACCCATTTGTTGTGGTGCGCCGACGAAGTCACCAACATCGGCATGGTGCGGCAATGGTCGCAGCGCTTGGTGCCGGAGCTGCCCGCCGTGCCGTTGCCACCAGGAGAGCCGCTGGCTGGGCGCCGCTTGCGCGTGGGTTATCTGTCAAGCGACTACCGTAATCACGCGACCTCGTGGCTGGTTCACGGGCTGTTTCGCAACCATGACCGGCAGAAGCTGGAATTGTTTGCCTACTGTTGCGGCTGGGATGACCGGTCGGAAATCAGGCGCCAGGTGTTGTCGCATTTTGATGCTGTGCACAGCATCGCGGCCCTGAGCGATGCCGCGGCCGCCGAGCTGATACGCAGCCACCGGCTTGATGTGCTGGTGGATCTGAATGGTCCGACGCGGTTTAACCGCCTGAGCATCCTGGCGCATCGGGTGGCACCGGTGCAGATCTCATACCTGGGTTTCCCCGGTTCGGCCGGCGGACGGTTTGTTGATTACATCGTGGCCGATTCCTACACGATTCCACCTGGGAAAGAGCGGCTGTTTCCCGAAAAGGTGATCCGCATCCATCCCACCTATCAGGTCAATGACTATGCGGCTCGCACACTGCCCCCACCGCCTTCGCGCCAGGCAGTTGGCCTGCCCATGGGGGTGCGCGTGGCGGGCATGTTCAATGCCATCGACAAGGTAGGGCGCGAGGTCTGGCTGACCTGGATGCAGATTTTGCGACGCTCGCCCCGCACCGTGCTCTGGGTGCTGGATCCGGGCGAGGTGGCGCGCCGTCATTTGTTGGCCGCCAGCGAGGCGGCGGGGGTGCCCCGGGCGCAGATATTGTGGGCGCCAAAACAGCTCCAGCAGGTGCATCTGGCGCGTATGCAGTGCTGTGATTTGATGCTGGACCCCTGGCCCTACGGCGGTCACACGACAACCGCAGATGCCCTGTTTTCCAATGTTCCCGTGCTTGCGCTGGAAGGCACCAATTTTGCATCACGGGTCAGCGGCGCGCTGTTGCGCTCGGCCGGGTTGCAGGCGCTGGTGCAGCCCGACAGGGCTGCCTACGTCAACCTGGCGGTGCGATTGCTTGATCACCCCGCTGAACTGGACAAGATACGAAACTTTATGCGCCGCAATACCGCCAGGACCGATGTGTTCAACGCCGCGAGCCAGGCGCACCAATTGGAGGCGGCCTATCTGGCTGCCGCGCGGCGCGCAGAGCGGGGCCTTCCTGCCAGAAATATCACGGTGAAACCTTAACCCTTTGCCGTGCGGTGCTTTTGCTTCAGGAGGCGTCGGGTAGTTTTACGGCGTGCGCCATGGCCACAGTGCCTTGCGCCTGCAGCCTGAAACTGCCAGGCGCAGGGTGGAAGTTCAGCCGCAGGCCAAGGCTTTCGGTTTGGCGAACGTCGCGTAGGGTCTGACCCATGCCGGGAACGCCCACGGCCTGACAGGTGCTTGCCATCAGGTCGAGCAAATGGGGTTCTGGCAAGTCGGTGCGACCGGTGACGGCGACTTCAAGGCTGAGGTGCATGTCGATGTCGTTGGCGGTCTCCAGCAACAGGAGTTCTATGTCGTCCATGTGCATTGCAGCTACTTTTGTGGATGCCGACCGCAAGGCATGAAATCTTTGTTGGCGCAGGGTGTAGGCGCGCACGCCGCGCTCCAGTGCGGAGCCGACGCCGCCCAATGCGGCTGCCGTTTGCAAGGCCAACGCCGAGGGCTCGGCGGGCTGTGCCGGGTCGGAGGGTTGACCATGGCTGTAGGCGGCGTGCAGCAGCGCCGTAAGAACCAGACGCAGCCCAAAGCCATAGTGCACCATCACGCTGGCAGTGCCGATGAGGTGGTTGATGAAGGGTCGTCCGCAGGGCCGATAGCCGCCGTCGCTCAGGCGCAAGGCGATCTGGCAGGCGCTGGCAATGGCCTTCAGGTCCTGGCGCAGGTAGCCGCGCCGTGCCGCCTGGGTAACCAGCGCGGCCGGGGTTTGCGCAAGCTCGGTGCACGCCATTGGGGCCTCGGATCTGCTGGGATGCTGGAGCGCCGCGCGCAGGGGGTCTTTGGTCTCGATATGGTTGCGTATAAAGCCGCGTACGCCGCCAAAGGAGCGGGCGTCGTCGATCACGTTCCAGCGTGCAGCAAAGCGGCGCAGACTGCGTTCGGCCGCAGGGCCGGCCCAGCGACGCCGCAGGTTGGGCAATTCTCCCAGGTGCCAGGGTGCCATTGCCAGGTAAAAAACCCGCGCGGCTGGCTCCATCCAGGTCGCATAGCCAAGTTGATTGGCCACCAGGCTGGCATGGATGTGTTCGTGCACGCAAACAATCCCGTGGTCGAAGGTGTCGGGGTTCTGCACCACTTCGCGTCGCATCAACAGACAATGGAATTCGGCGAATCCGCAAGGCTCGCGGCGCAGGCTTGCCGCTACGTCACCAAGCTTGGCATTGATGTGGCGGTGGCGCTCGGCCATGATAAGGCCGTTGTTTTCTGTGCTGGTCGTCAATTCGCCACCCGCCATGTGGATCAGGTCGCTTCTTACATCGGCGCCCCACAAGTACAGCGGTCCGACGATGCCGGCGCCCGTTTCCTCGGCGCAGGCCAGCAGCGCTTGCAGCCACCCGGGTTGTACGATCACATCGTTGTCAATGAAGACGGTGTAAGGGGTGACAAGTTGTGGGGCAATCCTGGCACGCGCCTGGTTCGGCCACAAACCCGGCTCCAGGGAGACAAGCACCAGACCCCAGTTGTCGCAGCGCTGGTTCAGCGCTGCGCGCAGGTCGGCGGGCATGCCGCAATCGAGTACCCACAACCGGTAGGGTTTGGGTGTGTGTTGCACGATCGCTTCAAGCACGGCAAGGGTCAGGCGCCAGCGCTCACGAAAACTGACCACGACGGTGACGCGGGGTAGTGTCTCCAGAGGGATGGTGGTTAACGCCAAGTTCATGATGTAACGGTTTTCGCCATGCAAAGGATGAATATACTCGACCCTATATGAGTAACCCGTGGGGCTTGTTACAGCCTATTGCCATTTAATGAAGATCGCTGTTGTGACGCCTTATTACAAGGAGCCGGCGGCCACCTTGCGCCGTTGTATTGACAGCGTGCTGGCACAAACGTACCCCAATATCCAGCATTATTTGGTGGCTGACGGCTATCCGCAGCCTGAGGTGACGCAGGCTTATCCGGGTCTGTCATGCATAGATTTGCCACAATCACATGCTGATTTTGGTGATACGCCTCGGGCGGTGGGCGCAATTTGCGCCCTGAACGAGGGGGCCGATATTCTCTGCTTTCTGGATGCAGATAATCTGTTTGAGCCCGACCATGTGACCTCGGTGGTGGCAGTTTACGAGAGGGGGCAAACAGAGGGTCAGCCGCTGGATGCAGTGTTTGCCTACCGGCATGTGTTTTTGCCCGGACATGAGCATTTGCGCCTGGAGGATCAGGAAGACTTGAGTCATCGTCATGTAGATACGAGCTGCATCACGATGGCGCGCTCGGCGGCATTTTTGTGGCCGGCCTGGGGTCTGGTTCCAAAGGGGGTGAGCGGGGCGTGCGATCGTGTCATGCTGGCCCTGATGCGGCACCACAAGCTGCGCATGGCCTGGACCGGGAGGCATACGGTTTTGTATGAATCGAACTGGCGTGCACATTACCGCAAGGCAGGTCTGCCGGTGCCGGATTCTGGTCTGCACGATCATTCACTTTTTGCAGTCCGGGGCAAATATTCTGAAGAAGAGCTGTTTGCCAACCTGCGCGTCAAATTGCGACTGGGTGCCTCATGAGCGAGGTGATGCCACGACTGTCAGGAGAGTTCCGGGTTGGTGGGTTGATCTTTATCTGGTGTGATTGGGCAGTCGTGGACCCGCGATGTCAAGGGAGCTTTCAGCTGCTCCATTTGTCCAGATAAGTGGCGTAGCCCTCTTGCCAGGCCGCGCTTTTGAAATTGCCGCCACTGGCGTGCACCACTGACAGGGGCCACGTGCCCATAGTCAGGTTGTGCGTCTCTGCTGCCCGGCAAAAATCCATGTCGTAAAAGTGAAACGCAAAGCGTTCATCAAAGCGGAGTCCGCTGTCGATCAGTGTCTGGCTGTGGCTGGCCAAAAGTAGTCCGTCCAGCAGTTTGACTGCAACCCCTGGGGGGCCATAAATGCTGAGATTGGCTGGCGGGTAGGCAAGGCCATGGCCAATGACTCCGCTGAGATTGGCTCTGTCATCCCATTTGCGCTGCTCGTTGATGAAGGCCCAGGAGGGCTGACGCGGTACACGGCGACAATTGCCGGCCAGGCCGATCAGGTCGAAACGCCCGAGTCCGGCGCGAAGCCTGTCAGCCCAGAAGAAGTCGCAGAACATAACATCGTCATGCACAAAAACGAGCAGGGCTGGGCTCTTGCTTGCTTGTTCAATGGCGCTGTTGTAGACCTTGGGCAGCCCTTGTTTGTTATTGACAAACAGAGATAATTCCACCCGCCGCATTCTACGTAGCGCCTGGAGCGATTTCCCAAGCAGGGTCAGGGTGAAGAACCCGGTGCGGTCATGACGGGTTGCACAGACAATGCGTACGACGCCCTCGGTTGGGGGGGGGGCTGTGTTCATGGTGTGGGCCGCATGCGGCAAGTTGTCTGTCGTGAAGTATACAAAGAACATGTTCAATGGCAATTCGAGTCACTGTCGTTTTTACGTCATGCTTGATTGTTTTTGAATCTGTAAATTATTCATATAAGAACTATGTACAATGAGTCATATATGAATTTATTCTCACCTCACCGGGTCGCGATTTGTTCGTCAATGGTCTCGGAATAAGGGCCTGCATTTGGTGTTGTTGGCAAGCTACTTTCACAGGAAAATCCACATGACCTCTGCTTCTGCAGCCAATAGACAGCCTTCAGAGCTCCGAAGGGAATTGATGCGGCATGCGCCGCTGTATCGGAAGGCGCTGTTTTTCAGTTTGATCACCAGTTTGCTGGTATTGGCTCCAACCTTCTTTATGCTGGAAGTTTATGGCCGGGTTGTGACCAGCCGAAGCAACATCACGCTGCTCATGTTGTTGGTGCTCGTGATTGGTGCCTACGTGATGATGGAGGTCTTGGATCTGGTTCGGACCGAGGTGATGAATCAAGCCGGCTTGCAGGTGGATGTTGCACTTCGGTCACGACTTTTCAACGCGGCGTTTGAAACCAACCTGCGACATGGTGGGGGCAACGGGAACACGCAACTGTTCAATGACCTGAAGACATTACGTGAATTTCTATCTTCATCTGCCTCCATGGCTATCATGGATACGCCCGCCTCATTGTTCTTTTTGGTGATTGTCTTCATGATAAATCCTTGGCTTGGTCTGATGGCTTTGCTGGGTGCTGCCGTGCAAGTGGTGATTGCTGTGCGGACCGAAAAGCGCACGATGCCTACTTTGACAGAGGCCAACCGGTCTGCCATCGAAGCCCAGAACTACGCTAACAGTACTTTGCGCAACTCCCAGGTGATCGAGTCCATGGGTATGTCGGGGGGCATTGAGCGCCGGTGGATGGGTGTGCAGCGGAAATTTCTGCAACTTCAGGCTGATGCATCGGATCATGGCGGACTCAACAACGCCACGGGGCGGTTCATACAGTACATGCAGGGCTCGTTGATTCTTGGCGCTTCCTGCTGGCTGTCGATCAAAGGTGACCCCATGGGGGGGGGCATGATGATCGTGGCCTCCACTCTTGGCGGACGGGTCCTGACACCTTTGATGCAATTGGTGGCCCAGTGGCGTCTGGTGGTGAACGCGCGTGACGCGTATGGTCGGCTTGAAACTTTGATGGAGGGGGTGCCAGCGACGGAGCCTGGCATGCCGTTGCCGAAACCTGTCGGGCGTTTGACTGTTGAGAACGTGGTGGCGTCCGCCCCGGGCAGTCCGGTGGCCATTCTCAAGGGGGTCAGCTTTTCAGCACAGCCAGGTGAAGTCGTTGTTGTGGTTGGTCCGTCGGCGGCAGGCAAGACCACACTGGCACGATTGCTGACAGGTGTCTGGCCGGCAGCTACGGGCAAAGTCCGGCTGGATGGTGTGGACGTCTATGCATGGAACAAGGATGAACTGGGTCCCCATGTCGGTTACCTGCCTCAGGGTGTGGAGTTGTTCGACGGCACTCTGGTTGACAATATTGGACGATTTGGTGACGTTGACATGGACAAAGTTCGTGTTGCCGCCAGACTGGTCGGGTTGGATGCCATGATTGAAGCCTTGCCAAAGGGTTACGATACCCGCATTGGCGAGGATGGCGCTTTTCTTTCGGGTGGGCAGCGTCAGCGTGTGGGGCTTGCCCGCGCCATTTATGGCGGGCCCCGGTTTTTGGTGCTTGATGAGCCGAACTCCAGCCTGGATGAGGCGGGTGAACAAGCGCTCGCGGAAACTTTGCGCCAGTTGAAGGCGGCAGGTTGCACCACGATCGTCATGTCGCACCGCACCAGTGTGCTTGCGGTGGCAGACAAAATGCTGGTGTTGCGTGATGGCCAGGTGGCTTTGTTCGGTCCCACTGCAGAAGTGCTGACGGCGTTACAGAAGGCCGTTCAGTCGCAGCAGCTTGCACTGAAGCCTGCATTGACAGCAGCATCAACAGGAGGTGCACTGTGATGACTTGCCCCTCATGGTTGGCTCGGAGTGTCATAGGACGCAGCATATGGACGTTTCGCCGCGAATTTGCCTGGGTAGGCGTATTCAGTTTTTTTGTCAATCTACTGATGCTGTCTCCCACGCTTTACATGTTGCAGATCTTTGATCGCGTCCTGCTGAGCCAGAATGAATTCACATTGATCGCCCTCACGCTGGTCATTGTCGTGTTTTTCTCTGTCATGGCGTTTGCAGACTGGCTGCGTTCCCGCCTAATGGTTCGCGCTGGTGTGCGCTTTGATGAGTTTCTCAACGCACGTGTTTTCAGAGCCAGCTTTGAAGCCAATTTGAACCAGGCAACCCACAACCCTGTGCAATCCTTCAGTGATTTGACAAACCTGAGGCAGTTTTTGACAGGGAATGGCTTATTCGCGTTCTTCGATACACCCTGGACGCCCATCTACATACTGGTCTTGTTTTTGCTTCACCCCGTGCTGGGCTGGGTTTCTGTGCTGTTTGTGTTGTTGCTGTCTCTGCTGGCTTGGGGCGGTCACCATCTGACGGCCCGTTTGCATGAGCAGGCCATGGACGGTACCGTGGAGTCGAATACCTATTTGGCCAGCAAGCTGCGAAATGCGGAGCCAGTGCTGGCAATGGGTATGTTGGGCAATCTGCGCAGTCAGTGGCTATCACTCTACGAAAACCAGTTGCTCAAACAGGTTGATGCTTTTCGAATGGCGCGCCGTGTTCAGGCTTTTGCCAAGTTTGTTCAATACAGTCAGCAGTCGATTGTGCTTGCTGTGGGCGCGGTGCTGGTGATCCGTGGCGAACTTAGTCCCGGCGCCATGGTGGCTTCCAATGCCTTGATGTCCAATGCCTTGCGACCGATCACCACCTTGGTGGGTACTTGGAAGCAGTTTGTGGATGCGCGCCGCGCTTACGCGCGCTTGGAGCACCTGCTTGACGAGCACCCCGAACGCGTGGCAGGACATCCGGTAGACATGGTAAGTGGACAGATTACTTTGATTGATCTGGTGGCCAAAGCCACAAACCGTCCGCAGCCAATTCTCAAGGGACTGAATGCAAGCTTTCTGGCGGGGGAGGTCGTGGCCATCATTGGCCCTTCTGGTGCCGGTAAATCGACGCTAGCGCGCTGTCTGATTGGCATCTGGCCGCAAACCGAGGGCCAGGTCTTGCTTGACGGTCACCCTGTGCAGGGTTGGGCGCGTGAGGAGCTGGGGCCAAATATTGGTTACTTGCCTCAGGATATTGAACTCTTTGATGGCACCCTGGCGGAAAATATTGGTCGGTTTGGCGGGGTCGATCCAGCCAAGGTTGTTGAGGCAACGAAACGCACCGGCATTCACGAGATGATCCTGCGTCTGCCCAAGGGCTATGACACGCCCATGGGTTTGGCTGGTGGACTGTTGTCGGGTGGCCAGAAGCAGCGCGTGGGTTTGGCACGCGCCATTTATGGCAACCCCGCGCTGGTGGTCCTCGATGAGCCCAACGCCAATCTGGACGATGTCGGGTTGGCGGCTCTTGTGCGCACGGTTCAAGATCTCAAGAATCAGGGTAGTACCATTTTTATGGTGGTGCATCAACGCAATCTTCTTTCTGTCTCGGACCGGGTGTTGGTCATGAATGACGGCGAAATCACCCAGTTAGATCCATTGGCTCAGATAAGGACGGTATCAGTATGAGTAGCATTTTTAGTCGCCGCAGCAGTAACCGAGCTTCTGGGGCCGAAAGCGACATCACGGATGTTGAGGGAAAACCACTTTCGACTGACACCAATCAGCCGATCCGTTTGGGTTTTTGGGTGTTGTTGGTAGGCTTTGGTGGCTTTTTGCTCTGGGCTGGATTGGCGCCCCTTGACGAAGGTGTGTCTGCGCCAGCCACGGTATCGATCGAAACCCGGAGACGGGTCATCCAGCATATGACTGGAGGTGTTGTCAAAAACGTGCCAGTCAAGGAGGGGCAGATGGTCAGGTCTGGCGACGTGCTGGTGGAACTGGGTGACGCGACGACGCGGGCAAATTTTGAGTCTGTCCGACAAAATTACATGGGCATGCGAGCTGCAGAGAGCCGCCTGCTGGCAGAGCAGGTGGACAGGCCAATGATTGAATTCCATCCGGATCTTTTGGCGGGAGCCAACGATCCTCTTATCAAACAGCACATGGCGACCCAGACGCAGCTCTTCGCGGCGCGACGAGCTGCTCTGGACGCTGGGCTTGGGGGTATCCGTGAGTCGATTTCGGGCTCCGAGGCGCAAATCACCGGCTTTACAAGCATGATAGAGAGTCGCAAGGTACAAGCTGAATCGCAAGCTGAGCAATTGAAGAATGTCAAGGAACTGTCTGTTGAGGGCTATGCACCGCGCAACCAGGTGTTGCAGCTCGAGCAGTCGCAGGCTGAGTTGCGAGCAATGCTGGCCGAATTGCAGGCCAGTCGTTTGAGAGCTCAGCAAACAATTGCCGAGCTTAGGATGCGCATGATTCAACTTCGCCAGGAATACCATAAAGAGGCCGGCGCTCAGTTGGCAGACGTGCGGCGTGAGGTGCAAGCAGGACAAGAAAAGCTCAAGGCGATCACAGAAGAGTTAGCCCGGGTTCAGATCAGGTCACCGGTTGATGGCCAGATCGTTGGCATGACGGTGAGTTCGCCAGGTGGGGTTGTCACGCCAGGTCAGAAGCTGATGGATGTGGTGCCCAAGGGAGAGACGCTGCTGGTTGATGCCAAGATTCCCCCACACGTGATTGACCGCGTGCGTGCAGGCGATCCGACTGAAGTGCGGTTTTCAGGATTCGCAAATACCCCTCAGCTGGTGCTCGATGCGCGTTTGGTGTCGCTGTCTGGCGATGCGGTGACAGAAAACATGGGTGCGGGGGTGCAGACATATTACCTGGGACGTGTTGAAGTGTTGCCAGAGGGGTTCAGACTGTTGGGCAACCGTGTTCTGCAACCGGGGATGCCAGCCGAGGTGTTGATCAAGACGGGCGAGCGCTCGTTGTTGACTTATTTGCTTCATCCACTGACCAAGCGGTTGGCATCGGCCATGAAAGAGGAGTGAAATCTTGAAAGCACTTTTTTTCACCATTGCCATTTTTGGTGCCTTTCCGGCCGTTGCTGTGGATTTGCCAACAGCTTTGCAGGCGGCACTTGTTTCTGATCCGACATTGGCTTCGGCAGTAGCCAACCGCAATGCAGCCCTGGAAAATGTGTCCATCGCCCGCGCAAAGCTGTTGCCTCAACTTTCATTGCAAGGTTCTCAACAGCGCTTGAATCAGACGACCACGCTGGGCGATAAGTCGTCCAGTTTTGAAGGGCCGACCATCAACACCCAGTTGACATTGCGGCAGGCGCTGTACCGGCCCCGGGATTTTGCGGGTCTGGAGATAGGGCGATTGCAGGCTGACTATGGTGAAGCCAAGCTGCTTGCCGCGCAATCTGATCTTTGGGTCCGCACGACTGAGGCTTGGCTGGATGTTTTGACAGCGCAGGCTGCGCATGATATTTTCGAGCGCACGCTTGTATCGGTAGCCGTAGCAGCGGATCAGGAAAAGAAGCGATTTAGTGCCGGAGAAGGGACGCGAGACGTTATGTCCGAGGCTGCTGCACAGTTGTCACTGGCCCGTGCGCAAAGTATCGAGTCAACCTTGAACCTGCAAGCCAGGGTGCAAGCCTTCAATGTGCTCACCCGACTCGGGGTAACTGAGTTTAATGACCAAAGGCTGCCGAAGGAAGCTAAGTTCGGTTTTATACCGGGATCCGAGGAGGAGTTTTTGGGCCATGTTCTGGCGGTCAACCCAGAGTTGTCTGCTGCACGTACGACGGAATTGGTGTTCGAAAAGCGTGTTTCTCAGAACTTTTCAGATCACATGCCATCTCTAGACTTGATCGGCTCCCTTGCTCGCGGTGAGAACGATACTGCCAATTCCGTGTTGGGGACTCAATACAACAAGTCGGTGATCGGGCTGCAGTTATTGGTTCCTATCTATTCTGGGGGAGGTGTAAGCGCAACACATCGCCAGTCGGTCGCTGTTTACGAGGCTTCAAAATTGGACCGTGAGGCATTGATACATCGGTTGACAACCCAGATCGGTGCAGACTGGAAGTCATTGGCTGGGCAACGTGCGCGTGCTGCTGCCGCATTGGAATTGGTTCAGTCTGCCCGTGAATACCGCAGAAGCATTGAATTGGGCATCAAGGCAGGGTTGAGGACGTGGGCAGACCTTGGCGCAGCAGATTTGCAGCTAGCACGAAGAGAAAATGAATTTGCAACTACTCTTGGATTGATGACCAAAACACAAGCCCGTCTGCTAGCTTTGCTTCCGGCAACCGACCCGGCCTGGGAGCGTTGGACTGTGGAGATTTCGCGCCAGGCAAGGTCTTGACCGAAGATGGCAACTTTTGCTGCCGGGGATCGTCGATGAGCAATGGGCTACCTCTCATATTGAAGGCGCAGCGGTTGGTGCCCTCGTACCAGCCTGAGCCGGATCGTATCCGGCTTGATATGGATGACGCGAAGGGTCAATGCCTGTCCTTATGGTTGACGCGACGCCTGGCAGTGCGTTTGTTGCCAGTGTTGACTGGTAACCTCAAGTCAACCCATGGGCTTGCAGCAAGGTTGCCAGAGTCTTTGCGCGACCACGCGGTGGCAATGGAGCATATTGCCGTGATCACCAAACCTCGGCGCGAACCAAACCAAGAGCTTGCACTCAAGGTTTCCGGTGGATCCCCAGTCTTGGTAAGCGCAATAGAACTTAAGCAGCGTGGCAATTCACTCGAATTGCATTTTTTAGGTGTTGACAACGTAGAGCTTGCAATTCTTTTGGCAAGTCGCTCAGTGCTTCACCAGTTAGTCGGTGCGCTGGTTCGCCACATGCGACGTGCCCGATGGACGGAGGCGATCTCGCTAGACTGGCTGGACGAAACTGTCAGCCCCACCTCACACCAGTTGCCAACCGGTTCTTTCTTGAACTGATACGGAGACCTGGGTTTTGGCACACTCGCCCGATGGGTGAACTCACCGGGCGCAAAAAATGACGGCCTTGGCACCGGCCAGTGAAGAATATGTGGCGGTGCAAACCATGCGCGTTCGCTGGAACCATCAAGCGAAGGCCTCGCCGCACGACAAAGCAACTTCTTTTCTGTAAATTTCCGGAATCTGTTTTTGGGCGGTTGTCAATACGTGGCGTCAGGGCGTGATAGTCAGGTAGATTTTGGCGGTCATCCACTCCTCATCTTGTTTGGCCAAGATGGCCGTGACCAGTCGTAGACAACTGGCGGTATTGGGAAACAAAGTAGCCACGCGCGTTCTTCGCTTGATCTCCTTGTTCAACCGCCAGGACTGGACAGGGGCCAATGAATCCAGCCAAGGCTGGCAAGCCATCGAGGATAAGTTGCGCCTGGCGGGCTGGAGCGAGGAGCGCCGCCCGGTTTAGGCCTCTAACCGGCCACCGTAATTGTCGTCAACCACTACGACGAGGCGCAGGAAGACGCCCAGTTGTGAGAGTACACGGTATTGGTCACTGACGTTGGTTACGAGTTGAGCGCCAACGGGCAGATCCACCGGGACCGCTGCGACTGCGAGAGCGGCGTTGACGAGTTGAAAAACCAGTGGGACTGGGGTGGCTTCACCACGCAAGACTTGCACCGCAGCGAACTCACGGCGCGTGCCGTGGCGCTGGTCCACAGCTGGTGGTGCTGGTATCTGCGGGCGGCCAACCCACTGGCGCGCCGCGAGACATTGACCCGCCGTCCTTTACTGCTGGCAGCGGTGGGGCGCGCAAACCATTCTGGTGGCAAGACCGGTTTACACCTGACGCCCATGTATGCAGAAGTCGGTCTCATTCAAACGATGATTGCCAATGTCCAAGCCATCATTACCTATGTGAGACGCCCTGCGGAGCAGTTGCCCAGGATGGATAGATGGCGGGCCTTGG
>JAABQI010000244.1 GCA_011391545.1 Rhodoferax sp. | reverse complement strand
GGCCGTAGTTGTTGGCCAGGTCAAAGTGCGTGATGCCCGCGTCGAACGCGGTGCGCAACATCTGGCGCTGCGTGGCCAGCGGCGTGGCATCGCCAAAGTTGTGCCACAGCCCGAGCGATATGGCGGGCAGTTTGAGGCCGCTTTTGCCGCAAAAGCGGTAGGGCATGGTGTCGTAGCGGGCGGGATTGGCTTGGTAGGTCATGGCGGTGATGCAGCTTGCAGGGCTGCATGCTAGCACCCGCCCCTCAAGCGCGCGCAGGGTCGTGCTTGATGAGGTCGGCGGCTTTTTCGGCCATCATGATCACCGGCGCATTGGTGTTGCCGCTCACGATGCCCGGCATGATGGAGGCATCGACCACGCGCAGGCCCTGCAGCCCGTGCACGCGCAGTTCAGCATCGACCACGTCCATGGGGCCGGGGCCCATGCGGCAACTACCCGCCGGGTGATAAATGGTGTCGCCCAGGTTGCGAATGGCCTGCTCGATCTCGGCATCGGTTCGCGCAGTGGCAGTGGCCGCCAGTTCGCGCCCGCCAAACTGCGCCAGCGCCGGCTGCGCCAAAATGTGGCGCATCTGCTTGAAACCGCGCACCATGCGCGCCATATCGTCTGCCTCGCTCAAAAAGGCAGGATCCACCAGCGGCAGTGCCAGCGGATCCTTGCTGGCCAGGCGCACGCTGCCACGGCTCAACGGCCGCAGCAAACACACATGGCAGGAAAAACCATGGCCGAGCGTGGTGGTGCGGCCGTGGTTGATGAGTTTGCCAATGACAAAGTGCAGTTGCAGGTCGGGCACGACCTCGGCCGGATCGCTCTTGATGAAGCCGCCGGCTTCGGCAAAGTTGGTGGTCAGCATGCCGCTGCGGTGTTGGCGCCACTCGAAGATCCCCTGCAGGATTTTGAACGCAGCGCCGGGCGAGACACCGAAAAGGTCCTTGGCGCGCGGCGCATCCACCACTTGCACCACGTCGATGTGGTCGTGCAAATGCTGGCCCACGCCGGGCAGGTGATGGATCGGCTGGATCTGGTGCGCCAGCAGGTGCTCGCGCGGGCCAATGCCCGACAGCATCAAAATCTGCGGCGACTGGATCGCGCCGGCGCACAGCAGCACCTCACGGCGGCATTTGAGGCGCCGGGTCTGGCCCTCGTGCACATACTCGACGCCCACGGCACGTTTGCCGTCCATCAGGATGCGGGTGGTGTGCGCGCCGGTGAACAGGGTCAGGTTGGGCCGAGACAGGTTGGGCGTCACGTAGGCTTTGGCGGCGCTGTGGCGTTCGCCGTTTTTGTGCGTCACCTGGTAGTGGCCAACGCCCTCCATCACGGCACCGTTGAAATCGGCAGTGCGCGGATAACCGGCCTGCTCAGCCGCCTGCACAAAGCGTTCACTGAACGGATTGGGACTGCGCAGGTCCATCACATTGAGCGGGCCGCCAGTGCCATGAAAGTCATCGGCGCCGCGCTCGTTGTGTTCGGCCTTTTTGAAATACGGCAGCACATCGGCATACGACCAGCCCGGGTTGCCCTGCGCTGCCCAGGCGTCGTAGTCAGCCGGGTGGCCGCGGGTGTAAATCATGGCATTGAGGGAACTGGACCCCCCCAGCACCTTGCCGCGCGGCTGGTAACCGCGGCGGCCGTTCAAGCCGGGTTGCGGCACGGTATTGATCCCCCAGCCCGACAAGCCGAACCTGGCCATCACCGCCAGGCCCGCCGGGCAATGGATCAGCACGCTGTTGTCAACCGGCCCCGCTTCCAGTAAGGCCACCTTGACATCCGGGTCTTCGGAGAGTCGCCCGGCCAGCACACAGCCGGCTGAGCCGCCCCCGACAATGAGGTAGTCAAACATGAAATTCTCCAGGTCCTTGGATACTTATGAACACAATCCTTGAGCACCTTAGCGCAAAAGAACCAGCATTTTTAGAGCCTGAACCCAAGATTAACCACAAACAATCGTCAAATTTTGGGTAAACGCTGTATCCTGTCGACAAATTCAGGCATGATGATCAGCCTTGATTCAACGACAAAAACTGAGGGAGTTTGATGGTTCTCTTTACATTTTTCAGTCTTGTGATGCCGAGGCCATGATGCCCAGTGACAATTCCTTGTCCTCGAAAGACAGTGCAAAGTCCTTGCAGCAGGGGATGAACAAGCCAACCCATGTGAAAGAGACGGAGCCCCTGGACACCTTTGTCTGGCCCACGCCGCCCTATGCGGTTTACAGCGCTGCCGAGCCCTGGAGCAAGCCGCAGGAGTGTGAGCTTGAGAGTCTCACGGGCTTGATAAGGCGCTGCCGGGTCATCCGCCTGAACCCCGTCAAACGCACCGCAGTCATCCAGATCGAGCAATCTCAGGCACCCGTGTCCCTGGCTTTTTCACAGTTTAGACGCCTGGCCCTGAAACAGCAGCTTTACCCCATGGAGGTGATCACCCCGGATCATTTTGCCGACATTCTGGGCTACCGCGCCACGGCTGAATACCACCTGCAACTCGTCAAGGGGGACCCGGTTTCGGGCCAGACGATCGGTTATGTCGATACCGACTACGGCGTGTTCCTGTTCCCGCCGATCGGGGATCAGGGCGCGGTTGAGCAGGTTTTTATTCCGCGTGAAGCCTATTCGAGCTTCAGTGTGGGCGGCCAAATCGGCAAACTGCTGGTGACCGACAAGGTGGTCACGCAGCAGCAGGTCGACCTGGCTGCAGATGAGCAGCAAAGCATGCGCAGCCGCAAGCTGGGAGACTACCTGCTGGACACGGCAGTGGTATTTCCCGAGCAGTTGATGCTGGCCCTGGCCGAACAATCCAAAATGCCCATCATCCGGGTGGGAGAGGCCCTGACCCGCCTTGGCTACATCACCGAAGTGCAACTGCAACAAGCCCTCGAAAGGCAAAAAACAGAGCGGTCAGTGCCGCTGGGCGAACTTCTCATCAGGATGGGCTTCCTGACCCGGCACGATCTCAATGTTGCGCTGGCCCGCAAGATGGGCTATCCGGTGGTGGACGTCAAGCTGTTTCCCATCGAGTCCTCCGCCTTGCTGAAAATCCCGATGGTCACGGCCAGGCGTCTGAACGTGCTTCCGCTGCTGTCGCGCGACAACCTGACCGTGGTGGCAGCGGTGGACCCGACCCAGCGCAAGATGATCGAGGAACTGGAGTTTCTGGTGCAGGGCCGGGTCATTGCCACCCTGGGCGATGAGCAGCAAATCAAGCTGAAGATTCGCGAAACCTACGAAAAATTCGGTTTGCACCGCCAGGCCCTGAGTGAAGACTTGCCCGGCTTCGCGCCACCTGATGACGACCTCACCAGTTCCATGGAATTGCTGGAGTCGATGGAGCACAGCGACGCCAATGGGAATGCCATTGAAGAAGGCGAAAAACCCATTGAACAGTCCGACAACACGCTGGTTCGCCTGATCAACACGATGATCAGCGAAGCCCATAGCCGCGGCGTGTCAGACATCCACGTGGAGTCGCAGCCCCGGCGCGCCAAGGTGCGCATCCGGTTCCGCAAGGACGGCATTCTGGCGCCCTACCTGGAGTTGCCGCACACCTACCGCGCCGCGCTGGTGGCACGGCTCAAGATCATGGCCGACCTCGACATTTCCGAGCGGCGCAAGCCGCAGGACGGCAAGATCAATTTCAGCAAGTTTTCCGGCAAGCACCGGCTGGAATTGCGCATAGCCACCATCCCCACCGCCAATGGCCTGGAAGACGTGGTGATGCGCTTGCTGACATCGACCAAACCGATTGTCATGGACAAGCTGGGGTTGACCGACAGCAACTTTGCGCAGCTGCGTGACGCCATCGTCCGCCCCTACGGCATGGTGCTGAGCGTGGGGCCCACGGGTTCGGGCAAAACCACCACCCTGCACTCGATCATGGGTTATATCAACACCCCCGAGCGCAAGATATGGACGGCTGAAGACCCGATCGAAATCACCCAGCCCGATTTGCGCCAGGTGCAGATCAACCCGAAAATCGACTGGACCTTTGCCAAGGCACTGCGCTCCTTCCTGCGCGCGGACCCCGACATCATCATGGTGGGCGAAATCCGCGACGCCGAGACCGCCCACATCGCCATCGAGGCCTCGCTCACCGGGCATTTGCTGCTGTCCACCCTGCACACCAACAGCGCGGCTGAGACCGTCACCCGGCTGGTGGACATGGGCATGGACCCGTTCAATTTCGCCGATTCGCTGCTGGCGGTGCTGGCGCAACGTCTGGCGCGCAGGTTATGCACGGCCTGCCGCGTCGTCGAGCGCGCCAAAGATGACTATGTCGAGGAACTGCTGAATGACTACCTGGCCGCTTTTCCGGACGACATGCGCCCGAAGCCAGAAGACGTCTTGGCGCAATGGCTGGAGCAGTACGGTCCGCAGGGCTGGCTTAACCACTGCAGTGCACCGGGCTGCGCTGAATGCATGGGCACCGGCCTGTCGGGTCGCATCGGTTTGCATGAATTGATGAGCGTGACGCCCGGTATCCGGCGTTTGATTCAAACCGGGGCGCGCTCGGAACTGATCCAGATCGAGGCGTTCAAATCCGGCAAGTTCCGCACCCTGCGCCAGGACGGCATTGGCAAAGTTTTGGCGGGACTCACCAGCATCGAAGAGGTTCGTGCCAATAGCAATGCCTGACGACGGCGCCACGTCGGCCCACCCCTACCAGTCGCTCACCCCTGACGTGGTGATGGATGCGCTGGCCAGCGTGGGGCTGTTCGGCGACGGCCGGCAGATGGCCCTGAGCTCCTACGAAAACCGCGTCTACCAGTTGCACCTGGAAGACGGCGGGGTCGTCGTCGCCAAGTTTTACCGCCCCGGGCGCTGGCGCGACGGTCAGATTCTGGAAGAACACACGTTCTCGCAGGAACTCATCGCAGCGGAAATCCCCGTGGTCGGCCCGCTCACCCTGAACGGCGGCACGCTGAACCATTTTGGCGGCTTTGCCTTCAGCGTGTGCCCATGGCGCGGCGGACGCATGCCGGAGCTCGACGACCCAGAAGTGCTGGAATGGATCGGCCGTTTTCTGGCGCGCATCCATAGCGTGGGTGCCATCAAGCCCTTTGCGCAGCGCCCCGCGCTCGACCTGGCCAGCTTTGGCATCGACTCGCGCGAATGGCTGCTGGCCCACGACCAGGTGCCGCTCGACGTGCAGTCACGCTGGGCCAAAGCCTCGCAACAAGCGCTTGATCTGATTGCCGCCCATGCCTGCCTGGCTGGCGCAAGCGGCCCCAGACCGCCCCCCAATCCTGCCACTGGCGACCTCGAGCCGGACCGCGCGATGCAACAGATTCGCCTGCATGGCGACTGCCACCCCGGCAATATTCTGTGGACGCCGCTGGGCTTGCCCGCCAGCGCCCAGCCGGGGCCGCATTTTGTCGATCTGGACGACGCCCGCATGGGGCCGGCAGTGCAAGACCTGTGGATGCTGTTGAGCGGCGACCGACAGCAACAAACCCGCCAGCTCGGCTGCCTGGTGGACGGCTACGAGCAATTTCGCGCCTTTGACCGGCGCGAACTCGCGCTGATCGAACCGCTGCGCACCTTGCGCCTGTTGCACTACAGCGCCTGGCTGGCCCGGCGCTGGGACGACCCCACCTTTCCCATTCATTTCCCGTGGTTTGGCTCCACCGACTACTGGCAGGGCCAGCTGCACATGCTGCAAGAGCAGATTGAAGCCATGCAGGAAGACCCGCTGGTGGTGTAGCAAGAGGACCGGCCAGGGAAGCGGGCTAGGGGTTTACCCGCAAAAGCCCTAGATGACACCATCTAAAACACACATCCGGGTGGCACCGGCATGCTAAATGCTGCAGAATAGAACGATCGTACTATTTATGCAGCATGACCATGAATCCTTCCACACCGATTGCCACCAGTGAATCCACTGGCAAACGCTCAAGCGGTGCGCGAGCGCTGCAAAAAGGCCAGCAGACCAAGCAGATCATCATCGATGCGGCACTGGGCCTGGCTGAGCAAATTGGCCTGGAGGGCCTGAGCATCGGCGCGGTGGCAGAGATCACGCACATGAGCAAGTCCGGTGTGTTCGCCCATTTCGGCTCACGCGAAGAACTGCAGATTTCGGTCATCCGCGAGTACTACCAGCGCTTTTCCAATGAGGTTTTTTTTCCGGCCATGGATGCCCCGCGTGGCCTGCCGCGCGTGCGCAGCCTGTTTGCCAACTGGATGAAACGGGTCGCCATCGAGATCCAGTCGGGCTGCATCTTCATCAGCGGCGCGGTCGAGTTTGACGACCGTCCCGGCCCGGTGCGCGATGCCCTGGCCACTTCGGTGCAAGCCTGGCTGGCAGCCTTGCACCGCGCCGTGGCGCTGGCCAAAGAAGAGGGGCATCTGGTGCCCGATGCCGACGAGGCGCAAATGGCGTTCGAGATCCACGGCCTGATTCTGTCGCTGCATTACGAAGCGCGCTTCCTGAAAAACCCGGGCGCCATTGCCCGCGCCCACACCGGCTTTGAAAACATCCTGCTGCGTTATGGCAAGACCGTCAAGCGCAGCGCAAACCCTTCCACCTAAATCAACCTATTGCTCAAGGAGAACCCACCATGGCCACCTATACCCCCCCGCTGCGCGACATGCAGTTTCTCATGCACGAAGTCCTCAACGTCACGGCCGACCTGCAAGCCATGCCGGCGCATGCCGAGATGGATGCCGACACCATCAACGCGGTGCTCGAAGAAGGCGGCAAATTCGCCGCTGAAGTGCTGCTGCCCTTGAACATCAGCGGTGACACTGAAGGCTGCAAATTCGATGTCGCCAGCCACGCCGTCACCACCCCGACGGGTTACAAAGCTGCTTACCAACAATACGTGGCAGGCGGCTGGGCGGCGCTGGCCTGCGAGACGGAGTTTGGCGGGCAAGGGCTGCCCTTGATCGTGAACCAGTGCTTTTACGAGATGATGAACTCGGCCAACCAGGCCTGGGCCATGTACCCGGGCCTGACCCACGGCGCCTATGCCGCGCTGGCCACCCACGGCACGGCTGAGCAAAAGACCACCTACCTGCACAAGATGACCAGCGGCGAGTGGACCGGCACCATGTGCCTGACCGAACCCCATTGCGGCACCGACCTGGGCCTGATGCGCACCAAGGCCGAACCGCAGGGCGACGGCACTTACAAACTCACCGGCAACAAGATTTTCATCAGCGCCGGCGAGCATGACCTGACCGAGAACATCATCCACCTGGTGCTGGCGCGCCTGCCCGACGCGCCGCCCGGAATCAAGGGCGTGAGCCTGTTCATCGTGCCCAAATTCATGGTCAATGCCGATGGTTCAGTCGGTGCGCGCAACGGCATTTATTGCGGCGGCCTGGAGCACAAAATGGGCATCAAGTCGAATTCCACCGCGCAGATCGTGCTCGACGGCGCCGTGGGCACGCTGGTGGGCCAAGCCAACAAGGGCATGCAGGGCATGTTTGTCATGATGAACGCCGCCCGCCTGGGCGTGGGCAACCAGTCGCTGGGCCTGACCGAAGTGGCCTACCAGAACGCGTTGGCCTACGCCAAGGACCGCCTCCAGATGCGTTCCCTGTCCGGCCCCAAGGCGCCAGACAAGGCCGCCGACCCGATCATCGTGCACCCCGATGTGCGAAAGATGCTGCTCACTGCCAAGGCCTATGCCGAAGGCGGCCGCGCCCTGATGTGTTTTAGTTCCATGCTGCTCGAAAAAGAGCACAACCACCCCGACGAGGCGGTGCGCAAGGAGTCCGGCGAACTGCTGGCGCTGCTGACCCCCATTGTCAAAGCCTTCATCACCGACAACGGCTGGACGGCCACGTCGACCTGCCTGCAGGTGTTCGGCGGCCACGGCTACATCAAGGAATGGGGCATGGAGCAATTTGTGCGCGATGCCCGCATCAACATGATTTACGAGGGCACCAACACCATCCAGAGCCTGGACCTGCTGGGCCGCAAAGTGCTCTCCAACAACGGCGCAACCCTCAAAAAGTTCGGCAAGCTCATTGGCGTGCTGGTGGCCGAGGAAGGCGTCAACGAAAAAATGGCCGAATTCATCACCCCGGTTGCGATTCTGGGTGACCAGATGACCAAATTCACCACCGAGCTTGGTTTCAAGGGTTTCCAGAATCCTGACGAGGTGGGCGCGGCCGCCGTGGACTACCTGCGCGTGGCCGGCCACCTGGTGTTTGGCTATTTCTGGGCGCGCATGGCGCAAGTGGCGCTGCGTCAGATTGCCGCTGGCAACAGCGACCCGTTTTATGTGGCCAAGCTGCAAACCGCCCGCTTTTACTTTGCCAAACTGTTCCCCGAGACCGCCACCCTGATGCGCACCGCGCGCACAGGCAGTAAAGTACTGATGGACACCGATGCCGCGCTGGCCTGATGACCCCTGCACACTTTCCCGATCACCGCTTCCCAAGACCTACCACTGGAGACAGACATGACAAACCCAAAAATCCTCAAGAATCTGCTTGTTGCTGCTGCCGCAACCCTGACGATCGCTGCTGCCCAGGCGCAAATGACACCGGTCGGCAACTGGCATAGCACGGATGAAAAAACCGGTGAGCTCAAAAGCCTGATCGTGATCGCTGACAAAGGCGGCGTCCTGAATGGCCACATCGACAAACTCTTGCGCAAGGATGCCGACCAAAAAAGGCTGTGTACCGAATGCAGCGACGACCGCAAGGACAAGCCCATGCTGGGGCTGGAAATCATCCGCGGCGCCAAACAGGCTGAAGGCAAGGAAGTGTGGGAAGGCGGCAAGATCCTCGACCCGGAAAACGGCAAGGAATACACCCTGCGCATGACCCCGATCGAAGGTGGCAAAAAGCTTGAGGTGCGCGGCTCGATCGCGTTCTTTGGGCGTACCCAAACCTGGACGCGCGTCCAGTAAAGTTTCCCGTCATTGCGAACGCAGTGACGATGTTGATCAAATGAAATAGCTAGGAAAAACATGTCTCGCTTCAATGTCAAAAAAGTCGCCGTGCTCGGCGCCGGTGTGATGGGGGCGCAAATTGCCGCGCACCTGGTCAATTGCAAAGTGCCTGTGATCCTGTTTGATCTGCCGGCCAAAGAGGGCCAAAAAAACGGCATCGTGACGCGTGCCGTTGACGGCCTCAAAAAGCTCAAGCCGTCACCGCTGGGCGTCACCGAAGACGCCGCGCTGATCCAGCAGGCCAACTACGAGGAGCACATGGAACTGCTCAGGGATTGCGATCTGGTGATCGAGGCGATTGCCGAGCGCATGGACTGGAAACTTGACCTGTACAAAAAGATTGCGCCGTTTGTGGCGCCGCACGCCATCGTCGCGTCCAACACTTCGGGGCTGTCCATCACCAAATTGAGTGAGGTGCTGCCCGAGGAAATCAAACCGCGCTTTTGCGGTATCCACTTCTTCAACCCGCCACGCTACATGCTGCTGGTCGAGCTGATCAACACACCCACCACCGAACCGCACATCGTCGATGACCTGGAAGCCTTTGTCACCAGCCGTCTGGGCAAGGGCGTGGTGCGCGCCAAGGACACGCCCAACTTCATTGCCAACCGCGTCGGCATTGCCGGCATGCTGGCCACCATGAAAGAGGTGCAGAACTTCGGCCTGAGTTATGACGTGGTCGATGACCTCACCGGCAAGAAACTCGGCCGCGCCAGCTCGGGCACCTTCCGCACTGCCGACGTCGTCGGGCTGGACACCATGGCCCACGTCGTCAAGACGCTGCAGGACACCTTGAGTGGGGACGCCAGCGCAGGCCCAGAGAAGTTTGACCCGTTCTACGGCAGCTTTGCCACCCCCGAGGTGCTCAAAACCCTGCTGGAGATGGGAAACCTGGGACAAAAGTCCAAGGCTGGTTTTTTCAAGAAGGTCGGCCGCGACATTTTGCGTTTTGACCTTGCTACCAAAACCTATGTGCCTGGCGGTGAAAAGGCCGACGAGGTCTATACCCGCATGCTGAAAAAGCCCGCTGCCGAGCGCCTGCAACTGCTGCGCAACAGCGAAGGGGCACAGGGGCAATTCCTGTGGGCGATTTTGCGCAACGCCTTCCATTACGCCGCCGTGCATCTGGGCACCATTGCCGACAACGCGCGTGACGTCGACTTTTGCATGCGCTGGGGCTTCGGCATGAAGCAGGGCCCGTTCGAGCTCTGGCAGGAAGCCGGCTGGTTGACCGTGGCCAACATGGTCAAGGAAGACATCGACGCGGGCAAGGCGTTGTGCAACGCGCCGCTGCCCGATTGGGTGTTCAAGGGCCCCGTCGCCGATGCCGGTGGCGTGCACACCCCGCAAGGTTCGTGGAACCCGACCACGGGCCAATTTGTGCCGGTGCGCAAGTTGCCGGTGTATGCCCGCCAGCACTTCCCCGAGAGTGTGCTGGGCGCGCAAGCGCCCTCTGCCGCCAAGGCCGGCACCACCCTGTTCGAGGACGATGCCATCCGCCTGTGGACGCTCGATGACGAGGTGGTGATTGCCAGCATCAAGACCAAGATGCACGCGATCGGCCCGGACGTGATCGCCGGCCTGTTGCAAGGCCTGGCGCTGGCCGAGGACAAATACAAGGCGATGGTGATCTGGAGCAACGACGAGGTGTTCTCGGCCGGTGCTGACCTGCAGGCCATGCTGCCGGCCTTCATGACGGGCGGTGTCAAGGCCATCGCGGAGGCCGAACTGGAAATGCAGCAAGCCATGCTGAAACTGCGCTACGCCAACGTGCCGGTGGTGTCTGCCGTGCGTGGCCTGGCGCTGGGCGGCGGCTGCGAACTGGCTGCCTACACCGCCAAACGTGTGGCGGCGATGGAAAGCTACATCGGCCTGGTCGAGGTGGGTGTGGGCCTGGTGCCCGGCGGTGGCGGCTTGGCCTACATTGCCCGCCGTGCGGCAGAAAACGCGGCCAGCTCAACCGGCAAAGACCTGCTGCCATTCCTGACCGAGGGCTTCACCGCAGCCGCCATGGCCAAGGTCGGCACCAGTGCCCATGAGTCACGCAAGCTGGGCTATCTGCTGGACAGCGACGTGATCGTGCCGCACAAGGACGAGTTGCTGTTTGTCGCCCTCAACGAAGCCAAGGCCATGTTCGATTCGGGTTACCGCGCGCCGCTCAAGCGCCAGTTCCCGGTCGCGGGCCGCAGCGGCCTGGCCACCATCAAGGGATCACTGGTCAACATGCGCGACGGCGGCTTCATCAGCGCCTATGACTACTTCATCGGCTGCCAGATTGCCTGGGTCGTCTGTGGTGGTGATGTCGATGCCGGCAGTCTGGTCGATGAGGACTACCTGATGACGCTGGAACGCCGGGCGTTTGGCACCTTGCTGGGCAACGCCAAAACCCAGGAACGCATCATGGGCATGATGTCAACGGGTAAGCCCGTACGAAACTAATAACCTTGCGGGGCAGACCAAGATTTGCGAAGCAAATTTGCTCTGTCCACAACTGATTGAGATACAACCATGAAACAAGTTCAAGAAGCCTACATCGTCGCTGCCACGCGCAGCCCCATTGGCAAATCGCACCGCGGCTATTTCCGCAACACGCGGCCGGACGACCTGCTGGTCAAGGTATTGCAGTCGGCGCTGGCACAGGCGCCCGGGCTGGACCCCAATGCCATCGAGGACATCATCTGCGGCTGCGCGATTCCCGAAGGCCCGCAAGGCCTGAACATTGCCCGCATTGGCGCGGTGCTGGCCGGTTTACCGGTGAGCGTGGGCGGTGTCACCATCAACCGGTTTTGCGCCTCGGGCGTGACGGCGATCCAGATGGCGGCTGACCGCATCCGTGTGGGCGAGGCTGACGTGATGATCGCCGCCGGCGTTGAAAGCATGAGCATGGTGCCGATGACCGGCAACGCGCCGTCGTTTTCGCCGCTGATGTTCGAGCGTGACGAAGACATCGGCATTGCCTACGGCATGGGGCTGACCGCCGAAAAAGTGGCCACCCAATGGAAAGTCAGCCGCGAGGCGCAGGATGCCTTCGCGCTGCAATCGCACCAGCGGGCGCTAGCAGCGCAGGCGGCGGGTTATTTCACATCTGAGACCACGCCGATCGAAGTGACTGACCGTTCGCCGAATCTGGTCACTGGTGAAGTCATCGAGAAAAAACGTGTGGTCAGCCTGGACGAAGGCGCGCGCGCCGACACCTCGCTCGAAGGTCTGGCCAAGCTGAAAAACCCGTTTGCCGCGCGTGGCACCGTCACGGCGGGCAACAGCTCGCAAACCTCGGACGGCGCCGGTGCGCTGATTCTGTGCAGCGAAAAAGCGGTCAAGCAGTTCGGCCTCAAGCCATTGGCGCGTTTTGTCAGTTTTGCCGCCAAGGGTGTGCCGCCGCAGTTCATGGGCATCGGCCCGATCGAGGCGATTCCCGCCGCCTTGAAAAACGGCGGGCTGACGCTGGACCAGATGGACTGGATCGAGCTCAACGAGGCATTTGCCGCCCAATCGCTGGCCGTCATCAACACGCTGGGGCTGGACCAGGAAAAGGTCAACCCGATGGGCGGCGCCATTGCGCTGGGTCACCCGCTGGGCGCCACCGGCGCGATTCGCGCCGCGACCCTGATCCACGCGCTGCAGCGCACCCAGGGCAAATACGGCATGGTCACCATGTGCATCGGTATGGGCCAGGGCGCAGCCGGCATCTTTGAGCGCGTCTGAGTCTGATAACCTACGCCCATGACAAATTTGACAACTGACCTTTTGCTCGACACCACCGGCGGTGTCACCACCCTCACGATCCATCGGGTTGCCAAGAAAAACTCGTTCACCACCGCCATGTACGCCGGCATGGCCGATGCGCTGGACCAGGCGCAGGCCGACGCCGCTGTGCGGGTGCTGGTGATTCAGGGGCATGAGACCATTTTCAGCGCGGGCAACGACATTGCCGACTTTCTGCAAACGCCGCCCACCACGCTGGACGCGCCGGTGTTCCGTTTCATGCGCGCCATCAGCAGTTTCACCAAACCCATCGTGGCGGCGGTGTGTGGCCCGGCGGTGGGCATCGGCACCACGATGCTGTTCCATTGCGACCTGGTCTATGCCGGTGACAATGCCGCCTTTTCCATGCCGTTTGTCAACCTCGGGGTCTGCCCTGAAGCAGCCAGCAGCCTGGTGGCGCCGCAGCGCATGGGCTACGGCCGCGCCGCCGAGGCGCTGCTGCTGGGTGAGCCTTTCATGGCCGAGGCGGCCCTTGAAATGGGTCTGGTCAGCCGCATCGTGCCCCCGGCCGAGGTCAACGCACTGGCCCGGCGCCAGGCGCAAAAGCTGGCCGCCAAACCCATGAGTTCAGTGCTCGCCAGCAAGCGCCTGATGAAGCAGGGGCAAACCGAATTGGTGGCGCAGCGCATGGCCGAAGAAGGCACGCTGTTTGGCCGCATGCTGGCCGAGCCAGCGGCGCAGGAGGCGTTTTCCGCGTTCATGGAAAAACGCAAACCCGATTTCAGCGCCTTCTAGGCATGCGCGCCGCATTTGCCGCCGTCGCCCTGGTGCTCGGCCTGGTCACGGGTTCCAGTGTTCAAGCCCAAACTCCGGGCGAGGTGGCCGTGGGCAGCGTGCTGCGGGAGGCGACGATGCGCGGGCTCAACGGCCCGGACCAAAAACTCTCGGCATTTCGTGGCAAGCCCCTGATCATCAACGTGTGGGCCAGCTGGTGCCCGCCCTGTATCGCAGAGATGGGCTCGCTGGAGCGACTGGCCTGGAGCGAGCTGGGCGAGCAATTCACCGTCATCGGCATTTCGACCGATGACCATCCCGAAGCGGCCAAGGGTTTTCTGCGCAAAAGCAAGGCTACGCTGAACCATTACATCGACCGCCAGCTGGAGCTGGAAAACATGCTCGGCGCCAACCGCCTGCCGCTCACGCTGCTGGTCGATGCCAAGGGTCGGGTGCTGAGCAAAATCGTGGGTGCACGTGAGTGGGACGGCCCGCAGGCGATGGCCTTGATCCGCAGCACTTTTCGCATCCAGACCGCCACCCCCTCCCTGTTGAAAAAGTGACTCGCCAGGGTCATTGACAATCAGCGCATGCCGCATCACATCACCCCCCCTGCCGACGTCCAGTTTGAAGACGAGTTCATCACTGGAGTCAAAAAAATCTTCGAGGAAATGATCGTCTTCAACCGCATGCTGGGCTTGAAGATCAGCGAAGTGACCCCGACCCGGGTCAAAGGGCGCATCGACATGCGCAACGAGCTGGTGGGGCACTACGCCTACAACCGCATCCACGGCGGCGTCATCAGCGCCAGCCTCGACGCCCTGGGCGGCCTGGCGGTGATGGCGGCCATTGGCGCGCGCCACATGAACGAGTCGCCCACGCAGCGCCTGCAGCGCTTTGCCAAGCTCGGCACCATCGACCTGCGCATCGACTACCTGCGCCCCGGCATAGGCGAGTGGTTCGAGTTGCGCGCCGAGGTGATGCGTCTGGGGTCACGCGTGGCCACCACGCGCATGGAGTTTCTGGGTGCCGACGGCAAGCTGCTGTCCACCGGCTCGGCCGCCTACATCGTGTCTTAGGGCTCGTCGGGGAGCAGTCAGGCGGCTGACTTTGGCACTTCGCGCGGCTTGCCCTGGTCGTCGATGGCAACATAGGTCAGCGATGCCTCGGTCACCTTGGTGTATTGGCCCTGCGCGCGAAAATTCTCGGCATAAACCTCGATCTTGACCGTGATCGAGGTGCGACCAATGCGCACCAGCTTGCCAAAAAACGACAGGATGTCGCCCACCCGCACCGGCTGCTTGAAGATGAATTCATTCACCGCCACCGTCGCCATGCGGCCCTCGGCATACGGGGATGCGATCACGGCGCCGGCCAGGTCCACCTGCGCCATCACCCAGCCACCAAAAATATCGCCGTTGGCATTGACATCGCGCGGCATCGGGATCACCTTGAGCACCAATTCCTCGTCAATGGGCAATTGCACGGCGTTGGAGGCACTGTTTGCAGACATGGGCACAATCCTGGGTTACAAAGTGTTGGGGACAGCGCTGGCTCATCTCGTGTAGCTGCGTTCTGTCCCGCAAATAGTCAGGATTGTCCCCCATGCGCAGCCATTCATCCAGCCGTCACAGCGGCGCCACCTCAAGCACGCCGTCCGACCCCAAAGCCCCTGCGCTTGCGCGCTCCGACTGGGCCACCCTGCAGCGCCTGTTCCCCTACCTGTGGGAATACAAATGGCGCGTGATCGCGGCGCTGGCTTTCATGGTGGGCGCCAAGCTGGCCAACGTGAGTGTGCCGCTGCTGCTCAAGGAACTGGTCGACACCATGAACCCCAAGGGGCCGATCGGTGTCGAGGCCCTGCTGGTGGTGCCACTGGGCTTGCTGGTGGCCTACGGGCTGCTGCGCCTGTCGACCACGCTGTTTGCCGAATTACGCGAGCTGATTTTTGCCAAGGCCACCGAGGGTGCCTCGCGCAGTATTTCGGTGCAGGTGTTTCGCCATCTGCACGCCCTGAGCCTGCGCTTTCACCTGGAACGCCAGACTGGCGGCATGACACGCGACATCGAGCGTGGCACCCGCGCGGTGCACTCGCTCATCAGCTACTCTCTCTACAGCATCTTTCCGACGCTGATCGAGGTGGCGCTGGTGCTGAGCATTCTGGCGGTCAAGTTCGACATGTGGTTTGCCTGGATCACCATCATTGCGCTCGTCCTCTACATCACCTTCACCATTGTGGTGACCGAGTGGCGCACCCAGTTCAGAAAGGAGATGAACGAGCTCGACAGCACCGCGCACAGCCGCGCCATCGACTCGCTGCTGAACTACGAGACGGTGAAATACTTCAACAACGAGGAGTTCGAGGCGCGCCGCTACGACGAAAACCTGGAGCGCTACCGCAAGGCCGCACTCAAGAGCCAGACCACTTTAAGCCTGCTCAACACCGGCCAGCAGCTGATCATTGCCGCCGGCCTGGTGGCCATGCTGTGGCGCGCCACTCAGGGCGTGGTCGACGGCCGCATGACGCTGGGCGACCTGGTCATGGTCAACGCCTTCATGATCCAGCTCTACATTCCGCTGGGCTTTCTGGGCGTGCTGTACCGCGAAATCAAGCAGGGCCTGACCGACCTGGAAAAAATGTTCACCCTGATGGAGCGCGAGCGTGAAATTGCCGATGTGCCTGGGGCGCCGGCCCTGACACTGAGCCCCGGTAGCGCCAGCGTGCGCTTTCAGCATGTGAACTTTGCCTACGACCCGGCGCGACCGATCCTGCACGACATCAGCTTTGACATCCCCGCAGGCAAGACCGTGGCGGTGGTCGGGCCCTCGGGCTCGGGCAAATCGACGCTGGCGCGGCTGCTGTTCAGGTTTTATGACGTGCAAAGCGGCCAGATCCTGATCGCCGGGCAGGACATCAAACAGGTCACGCAGGCCAGCGTGCGCCAGGCCATTGGCATCGTGCCGCAGGACACCGTGCTGTTCAACGACACCGTGGAATACAACATCGCCTACGGCCAGCCCGGCGCCACGCGTGAGCAGGTGATCGAGGCGGCCAAGTCGGCGCACATTCACAACTTTATTGCCGCCACGCCCAAGGGCTATGACACCATGGTGGGCGAGCGCGGCCTCAAATTGTCAGGCGGCGAAAAGCAGCGCGTGGCGATTGCCCGCACGCTGCTGAAAAACCCGCCGATCCTGATTTTTGACGAGGCCACCTCGGCGCTCGACTCGGCCAACGAGCGCGCCATCCAGGCCGAATTGCAGAGCGTGGCAAAAAACAAGACCACGCTGGTGATTGCACACCGCCTGTCGACCGTGGTCGATGCGCATGAAATCCTTGTGATGGAAGCCGGTCGCATTCTGGAGCGCGGCACCCACGCTGCGCTGCTGGCCGCAAACGGCCGCTATGCGCAAATGTGGGCGCTGCAGCAGAGTTCGGAGTAGCCTGCTCGCACGCTTTCGGGTCGCCCGTTTCTTGAGCGTTATCAAGCCATCAAAGTCGTGCCATCCTTGCCCTGCGGCTGGCTGGTCTGAAAAGGTCGTTTACTTGCCGCGCCCGCCACCACCGCCGTTGCCGCCACCACCGCTGTTGCCGCCACCCTTGCCACCACTGTTGCCGCCGGCACTGGTGCCGCTGCGGCTGGAAGCGGTCGCACTTTGGCCGTACTGGCCGGATTCTGCGGGCTTGTTGGCCCCGGTAGCGTTTTGTGTCGCGGGCTGGGCACGGTTGGCCGCGCTGACGACAGAACCCAGGCTCAAGCCGAGGGAGTTGGCAATCTGGCCCCATCCCATGCCTGAATCCCGCTGCGCCTGAATGCTGGTTTCGGCCGTCGAAAGCTGCTCTGCGGTCGGTTCAGTCATGCCCTCTTTGGCCAGATTGGCTTTGGCCAGATCGGTGGTGAAGCTTCTGCTGGGCGAGGTTTGTGGGGTTTGCGTTTGTGCTGACACGCTGAAGCTGCCAAGCAATGCGGCAGACATGAGACAAACAGCCAAGGATTTTTGAGCCAATTTCATGAGTACTCCGGAGAGTTGAGGAAAATGACAGTCTAAACCCACAGCCTCGCTCCTGGGCACTGCTTTGTAAGTAGTTGTTCAGGGATGGCGCGCTCAGGGTTGCATCAGATCCTCAATGGCGTCCACCACGATCATGGTTCCAAGGGTGATCAGAAGAATGTCGTTGGCGACGCGCACATACTTGTACCCGGCGGGCGCAATCCCGATTTGGGCAATCAGCGCGCTGGGCACCTGGTACCGAACGAGTGTGGCGGGAAGCCGTTGTCCAATTTGCCATTTTTTGGCCTGGCCGGGTGGCATGCAGCCGTTATTTTTCTTGGCAAGCCCCGGTGGACAGCCCCCTTTAGCCCGCACGCCTGCGTAATAACGCGACGCGGCCTGGCGTTGCTCATCCCGGAAATAGCTGCCAATTTGAATTTCGAGCCTGGCCTGCGCCGTGGACTGACTCGGCTTGGCCTGTCCTGCCCCTTCAGGCTTGGCCGCCATGGTCATCACCGAGCTCGCCAGCAGCACCGTCAGCGCTGCAGATTTCAGAAGTCTTGATGTCATCAGGAATGCCCCAGTATGTGACGCCTGCGACCTGAAATAGCATATTCAGGACCACAGGCTTGATCGATAGCCATTTTGTTCGTACAAAATACATGTCTTCATGACGATTCGCAAACGTCACGCTTTTTGGTCCTTGACCCAACTTTTAAATTAACCCATCAAAAACGCCCATGCTATACCGCAACCTTGGCAAAAGCAATTTGAAAGTCTCGGCCCTGTGCCTGGGCACCATGATGTTTGGCGACCAGACCGCGCTGACGGAGGCAACAGCCATCGTGGCGGATGCCCGCGACCACGGCGTGAACTACATCGACACGGCAGACGTCTACAGCAAGGGTGGGTCTGAGGCCATGGTGGGCCAGTTGCTTCAGGGGCAGCGCCACGACTGGGTGCTGGCAACCAAGATGGGCAACGCCATGTCGGAGCGGGTCAATGAGGGGCATTACTCGCGCAGTTGGATGCAGCGCGAAATCGCGGCTTCGCTGGCGCGCCTGCAAACCGATTGCGTGGATATTTTGTACCTGCACCGCGACTTTGATGGCATGAACCTGGAAGAGCCCTTGCGCGCCCTCGACGCCATGCTGCGCGCTGGCCAGATTCGCGCCTGGGGTGTCTCCAACTTTCGGGGTTGGCGCATTGCCGAGTTGGTGCACCTGGCGGCGCAGCTTGGCATGCCGGGCCCGGTCGTGTGCCAGCCCTATTACAACCTGCTCAACCGAATGCCCGAGGTCGAGGTGCTGCCGGCCTGCGCGCATTACGGGATTGGCGTCACACCCTACAGCCCGGTGGCGCGCGGCGTGCTCACCGGCAAATACCTGCCGGGTCAGGCACCCGACCCAGCCAGCCGCGCCGGCCGTGGCGACCGGCGCCTGGCACAGACCGAGTTTCGGGAGGAATCCCTGCTGATCGCGCAACAACTCAAGGTGCACGCCGAAAACCGGGGCATGAGCCTGGCTCAATTTTCTACTGCCTGGGTGCTGGCCAACCCGGTGGTCAGTTCGGTCATCGCCGGGCCGCGCACGCTCAAGCAGTGGCAAGACTACCTGCCCGCGCTCGACTACGCATTCACACCCGAAGACGAGGCGCTGGTGGACAGTCTGGTCAAGCCCGGCCATCCCTCCACGCCGGGCTACACCGACCCGGTTTATCCGCCCACCGGTCGGGCGCGCGTTGGCTAAATCCCAAGCCTCCTGATGCTGAGCAGGCTCGTCAAGCTGTTGACCCGGCGCAAAAGGCCGCTGTCGGCCCCGCAGCAGGCAGCGCAGCTGATCGCCGCCATCGACGCGGGCGGCATCCCGCTGAATCCGGCGCGCATCAATGACATTGCGCGTCAGCTCGGGCTGGAGGTGTCCAGAAAAGCGCCGCTGGAAACCACCCTTGCGCGCATCCGCGCGGCGCTGGTTTATCTGGATCAGTACCCGGAACAGCCCCGCGCGGAGTGAGACCCAAGGCCTGCGCCCTCTACACTCAGGCGGCCTGTTTTTATTTTTGACTCATCCATGGATATTTTTGTTGCCTTTACCCTGCTGGCCATTGCCGTGCACGTTTTCAAGACGCGCGAGCAAGCCCAGCGCATTGCCTTGCTCGGCAGCTACCTGGGGCAATTCCAGATTGAAAAGCTGATGCAGGATGTGCTGAGTGGCTACCAGCGCGCCCTGGGCGAGGCCGACGAGCAGCGCCAGGCCCAGGTCTGGCGACACCTGGAGCCGGTGGAGCAAAACTTGTGCGAGCAGTTCAACCGTTTCGTGCTGGAGTTTGCCAAGGTCTCCGAGCCGCAGGCCCGCTTGAGCCGCCTGCCACTGGCCCTGCCCTTTGTCGCGCAATATTTCCCCGCCACCACGCTGGACATGCGCAAATTACTCAGCGTACACGCCCATGGCATCACGCAAGCCTGCCAGAACAACCCGGCCCAGGAACCCAAGCGCAAGGCCTTCACCCTGTCGGCCGAGCTGATGCTGATGCAGCACAGTTGCCACTGGTTTTGCCGCTCCAAAATGGTCGCTTCGACGCGCCTGCTGGCGCGCCACCAGACCGCCTATGCTCAGGTGCTGGCGGCAGTGGCGCCGTCCACCCGGCAGGCCTATGGCCAGCTGATCGGAAATTGAGCGACCATCTCCCCATCAAACAACCCGGTCTGATAGACAATCTCGCCCCATGGAAACCAAATGGCTTGAAGATTTTGTCAGCTTGGCCGAAACCCGAAGTTTCAGCCGGTCGGCGCAGTTGCGCCATGTGACGCAACCTGCGTTTTCGCGGCGCATCCAGTCGCTGGAAACCTGGGCCGGCTCCGACCTGGTGGACCGCAGCAGTTACCCAACGCGCCTGACGCCCGCCGGCGAAACACTGCACGACCAGGCGATCGAGATCCTGCAGACCCTGCAGACCACGCGCGCCATGTTGCGCGGCCACGCCACGGCCGCGCAGGACGTGATCGAATTTGCCGTGCCGCACACGCTGGCGTTCACCTTTTTCCCGGCCTGGGTGACGGCCCTGCGCGCCAGCTTTGGCCCCATCAAAAGCCGTCTGATCGCGCTCAATGTGCACGATGCCGTGATGCGCCTGGTGGAAGGCAGTTGCGACCTGCTGATTGCCTACCACCACTCGTCGCAGCCCAACCAACTCGACGCCGACCGCTACGAAATGGTCAGCCTGGGCCAAGAGGTGTTGGCCCCCTATGCCAAGCCCGACGAACACGGCAAGCCCCTTTTCGAGCTGCCGGGCAAGGCGGGCCGCCCGCTGCCCTACCTCGGCTACGCGCAAGGCGCCTACCTGGGCCAGATGGTGGAGCTGATCCTGAAACACAGCAGCGCGCCCATCCACTTCGACCGGGTCTATGAAACTGACATGGCCGAAGGCCTCAAAGCCATGGCGCTGGAAGGTCACGGCGTGGCCTTTTTACCCATGAGCGCGGTGCGCAAGGATCTGCGCGCACACAAGCTTGTCAGCGCCGCGCCGCCCGAGCTCAAGGACCTCAGCATCACCATGGAAGTGCGGGCCTACCGCGAACGCCCCATCCACCGTGAAGCGCTCAAGCCAGGCAGCCATGCCGCTCGGCACACCCACGACACCCCCAAGCACAACGCACAAGCGCTGTGGGACTACCTGCTGACTCACGGCGGTTCTTTATGACCAATACACTGACCCTGACCCGCCCCGATGACTGGCACCTGCACGTGCGCGACGGCGCCGCGCTGAGCACGGTGGTGCCGCACAGCGCCGCCCAGTTTGGGCGCGCCATCATCATGCCCAATTTGCGCCCGCCGGTGACCACCACCGCGCAAGCGCTGGCCTACAAGGCGCGCATCCTGGCCGCAGTGCCGCCAGGCATGGCGTTCGAGCCGCTGATGACGCTGTACCTCACCGACAAGCTTCCCGCCGATGAAATCGCCCGCGCCCGGGAGGCCGGCATCGTCGCCGTCAAGCTCTACCCGGCCGGCGCCACCACCAACAGCGATGCCGGTGTGACAGAGTTGCGCAAGACCTATCCCACGCTCGAAGCCATGCAGCGCCTGGGTGTGCCGCTGCTGGTGCACG
>JAABQI010000243.1 GCA_011391545.1 Rhodoferax sp. | reverse complement strand
ACGCCCGACACGTGCGGCAAATGCCATTTGGGCCCGGATCACCCGCAACTTGAGATTTACAACGAATCCAAACACGGCATCTTGTACCGCGCCAACATCAATGAAATGAACCTGAAGTCCAAGAAGTGGGTGGTGGGTGATGATTACACCGCCGCCCCCACCTGCGCAACCTGCCACATGAGCGCCACACGCGAACAAAAGGCAACACACGACGTTGGCGAGCGGATTTCCTGGACCTTGCGGCCGGCAGTTTCGACCAAGCTCAACATGATTCGCCTCGACAACGGGGACGAATTCGATCAACCCGAAGGCAAGCCCTTGCCGGCCGTGGGTGACGAGGTCAAAGGGGCCAAAGTGACCCAGGTCCTGACCTGGAAGCAACGCCGCGACAAGATGAAAAACGTCTGCATCACCTGCCACAGCGCCAACACGGTGGCGGGTCACTACAAGCAATTTGACGATCTGGTGGAACTGTACAACGACAAATACGCCAAGCCGATTGCTGCGGTCATGAAAGAGCTGGAAGACAAGGGCTACCTGACGCGTGAACCGATGGATGCCAAGATCAAGTGGACCTGGTTTGAGATCTGGCACCACGAAGGTCGTCGGGCGCGTCACGGTGCAGCCATGATGGGACCTGACTACGCCTGGTGGCATGGCATCTACGAAGTGAGCCAACACACTTACTTTAAATGGGTTCCCGAGCTCAAGGAAGTCGTTCGCAAGAAAGATGGCAACGAAGATTTTGCCAATGCGCTGCTGGACAAGCATTTCAAACCCATCAGTGGTCATGACTGGTTCTTCAACGGCATGGGCAAGGATGCCATTGAAAAAGTCCGAAAAGGCTATGAAGAACGCTACGGCAAGGGTGCCATGAAATAAGCTTGCCAGCCACTCACCCGACCACGGCTCTTGGCATCAAGAGCCGTTTTTCTCTTTTTGAATGGGATCAGCTGCAATGCATAAAAAACACCACTACCTTGTTCGCCTGCTCTGCGCTGCCGTGCTGACGTTTGGCAGCGCGGCCTGGGCGCAGGCGCCTGCGTCCAATCCACTGTTGACGCAAGGGGATGAACAATGGGCAGCAGGCAAACTCGACCTGGCTCAAAAGGATTTTGAACAAGCCGTGACCTTGCAGCCCGGTTCTGTTGCCGCACGCATGAAACTGGGCGGGCTGCAGCTTTCCCGCCAGGACTTCAGAGCCGCCACGCAGACCTACAAGGAGGCCATCAGCCTGGACGCCAAAAATGGCAAAGCGTGGCTGGGCCTGGGCTTTTCGTACCTGCATATGGAGAGGAATGATTTGTCTCTGGCCGCGTTCAACGAGGCCATTCGCGTCGAGCCGAGCTACAAGGAAAGGCTGGCGCCCGTCATGGCCAAGCTGGCTACGCCGTAAATCTCGGCTGGCGCTTGGTCACTGAAACTCACCCGGCCTTGAGCATCCCCTTGTGCTCAATGAAGGCCACCACCTGTGCCAGCCCATCCCGTGTTTTCAGGTTGGTCATGACAAAGGGCTTGAGCCCCTTGGGCGTGCTGCGCATGCGCGTGGTGTCGGCATGCATCACGTCCAGGTTGGCACCCACGTAGGGGGCCAGGTCGGTCTTGTTGATGACAAACAAATCGCTCTTGGTGATGCCGGGCCCGCCCTTGCGCGGGATTTTTTCGCCGGCCGCCACGTCGATCACATAAATCGTCAGGTCGGACAGTTCGGGGCTGAAGGTGGCGGCCAGGTTGTCGCCGCCGCTCTCGATGAACACGATGTCGGCATTCGGGAAATCCACCAGCATGCGGTCAATGGCCTCCAGGTTGATCGACGCGTCCTCACGGATGGCGGTGTGCGGGCAGCCGCCGGTCTCTACGCCCATGATGCGTTCGGCGGGCAGGGCGCCGCTCACGGTCAGCAGGCGCTGGTCTTCCTTCGTATAGATGTCGTTGGTGATGGCCACCAGGTCGTACTGCTCGCGCATGGCCTTGCACAGCATTTCCAGCAGGGTGGTTTTACCCGAGCCCACCGGGCCGCCAATGCCCACGCGCAAGGGGGGCAGGGGCTTGGTGCGGTTCTTGATGTGATGTAGCGGGTTCATGGTGTGGCTCAGGAACGGAAAAGACGTGAATACTGGACTTCGTGCTGGGCACTCAAAATGGCCAGCATCGGTGAAAAAGCCTGGCGCGCGTGGTCTGGCACCGCCAGCGCGTGGTCGATGGCCGTCGGGATGGCGGCCGTCAGCGCTGACAAAATGCGCTGACCGGCGCTCTGGCCCAGCGGCACCGATTTGATCGCGGCCTGCACCATGTTCTCGGCCCAGCCAAAGGCGTAGGCCAGCAGGCAATCGCGCACCGGTGCGCCGGTGGCACTGGCGGCCAGCGCAAAGGCCAGCGGGTAGGTGGGCTGCAATTCGGCCAGAAGTCCGATTTGCGATGCGTTGGCGGTGGTGTGGTTGCGCAGCCATTCGAGCAGGGAGCGGCCCATTTGCTCGGTCTGCGCCCGCAACTCGCTGCTTTCGCGCGTCTGCAGCACCCAGGTGTTGAGCTCGGCAATGCGGCTGGCGTCTGCGACCCGCCATGCGGGAATGGCTTGGGCCAACACCGCCAGATCGCAGCGCGCCAGGCTCAGTTCAAGCTGGTCGAGCAGCCAGGCAGAGGCGTCTGATTCTGTTGTGACCCGCGCCGTGTCGACCGCAGCCTCAAACCCTTCCGAGTAGGAGAAACCGCCAATCGGCAGGGCTGGCGAGGCCAGCCACATGAGTTGCAGCAGGCTGGCGGCGGGAACGGCGCCAGGGTCAAGGGTGGGCATGTTTCAGTGCGTGTGTGTGTGATCGCCGTGCGCATGGCCGCCGCTGGCATAGGCGCCGCTCTCCGGTTCAAACGCCTCGTTGACCTCCACCACGGTGAGGTGCATGGCGCGCAGCATGTCGGCCAGCACATGGTCGGGCTCGATCTTGAGGTGATCGGGCTTTAGCTCGATCGGCACATGGCGGTTGCCCAGGTGGTAGGCGGCCCGAATCAGGTCGAAACTGGTTCCATGCGTGGTGCAAGGCGTGATGCGCAGCACGTTTTGGGGTGCCGCAATGACCTTGATCAGCGAACCATCTTCGGCCACCAGCACATCGCCACCGCGCAGCACGGTGCCACGTGGCAGAAAGACGCCGATCTGTCGCCCGGCAGAGTCGCAGGCTTCAAAGCGGCTTTTTTGTCGCACGTCCCAGTCGAGTTCGACTTGCGTCGCGCGCTTGAGCAGCACAGTGGCAAGGTCCTGGCCCTGCGGAATCAGTTTGGAGATGTGCAGCATCAAAACAAGAAGTAGCGCTGCGCCATTGGCAAGCTCACCGCCGGCTCGCAGGTGAGCAATTCGCCGTCGGCGCGCACGCTGTAGGTCTGGGCGTCGATCTCCATCCTGGGCAGGGCGCTGTTGTGAATCATGTGCTCCTTGCGAACGCCACGAATGTTGCGCACCGAACTCACGTTTTTGGCCAGGCCAAAGCGATCCTTGATACCGGCGTTTTCACCCGCCTGCGAGATGAAGGTGATCGAACCCCGAGCCAGCGCGCCGCCATAAGCGCCGAACATGGGCCGGTAATGCACCGGTTGCGGTGTCGGAATACTGGCATTGGGGTCACCCATGGCCGCCATGGCGATGAAGCCGCCCTTCAGAATCAGCGCGGGCTTGATGCCAAAAAAGGCGGGCTTCCAGACCACCAGGTCGGCCCATTTGCCGACCTCTATGCTGCCAACCTCGTGCGCCATGCCGTGCGTGAGCGCCGGGTTGATGGTGTACTTGGCGAGGTAGCGTTTGACGCGGTAGTTGTCGTTGCGCTGCAGTTGCTCCACCGGCTCATTGCGACCGCTGGGCGGTGCCAGCCAGCCGCGCTGTGCCTTCATCTTGTGCGCCGTCTGCCAGGTGCGGATGATCACCTCGCCGACGCGACCCATGGCCTGGCTGTCGCTGCTCATGATGCTGATCGCGCCCAAATCGTGCAGGATGTCTTCGGCGGCAATGGTTTCCTTGCGGATGCGGCTCTCGGCAAAGGCCAGGTCTTCGGCTATGGCTGCATCCAGGTGATGGCACACCATCAGCATGTCGACGTGTTCGTCGAGCGTGTTGATGGTGTAGGGGCGGGTGGGGTTGGTGCTGGAGGGCAGCACATTGGGTTCGCCCACCAGTTTCATGATGTCGGGTGCGTGGCCGCCGCCCGCGCCTTCGGTGTGAAAGGTGTGGATGCTGCGGCCCTTGAAGGCGGCCAGTGTGTCTTCCACAAAGCCCGATTCGTTGAGCGTGTCGGTATGGATCGCCACTTGCGTGTCGGTGAGTTCGGCCACGTTCAGGCAGTTGTCGATGGCCGCTGGCGTGGTGCCCCAATCCTCATGCAATTTCAGGCCGATGGCGCCGGCGTTGATCTGCTCATGCAGTGCCTGCGGCAGGCTGGCATTGCCCTTGCCCAGAAAGCCCAGGTTCATGGCAAAGCCGTCAGCCGCCTGCAGCATGCGCTCGATGTGCCACGGCCCCGGGGTGCAGGTGGTGGCAAAGGTGCCGGTGGCCGGGCCGGTGCCGCCACCGGTCATGGTCGTGAGGCCGCTCGACAAAGCCTCTTCGATCAGTTGCGGACAGATGAAATGGATGTGGCTGTCAAAGCCGCCGGCAGTGACGATGGAGCCTTCGCAACTGATGATCTCGGTGCCCGGGCCAATGATGATGTCCACGCCCGGTTGGGTGTCGGGGTTGCCGGCCTTGCCAATGGCCACGATGCGGCTGTCCTTGAGGCCGATGTCGGCCTTGATGATGCCCCAGTGGTCGATGATCAGGGCGTTGGTCATGACGGTGTCCACTGCGCCCTCGGTCCGGCTGCGCTGGCTTTGCGCCATGCCGTCACGGATGGTCTTGCCACCGCCGAACTTGACCTCTTCACCATAGCCACCCGCGCCCAGTGTCAGGTCGGCTTCGATCTCGATGATCAGGTTGGTGTCGGCCAGGCGTACCCTGTCCCCCACAGTGGGGCCGAATATTTCTGCGTAAGCGCGTCGTCCCAGAGTTGCCATGTGTGTTCTTTCTAAAGTGGGCCTTGCGTCAGGCCACGAAAGCCGTAAACGATGCGCGCGCCGGCGTAGTCCACCAGTTCCACGGTGCGCTGCTGCCCGGGCTCAAAACGCACCGCCGAGCCCGACGGTATGTTCAGCCTCATGCCCTGTGCGGCAGCCCGGTCAAAGCCCAGCGCGCCGTTGGTCTCGGCAAAGTGGTAGTGCGAGCCGACCTGGATCGGGCGCTCGGAGGCGTTGACCACCACCAATGTCTGGGTGCGCCTGCCGGGGTTCAGCACATGGTCGGGGCCGTCGGTAAAGAGTTCGCCGGGGGTCATGATCTGCCGCCCTACCTGCCGCCGCGCGACAGCCAAAGCGCCACGGCAATCGCAGCGCCCAGGGCCACAAAACCCCAAACGTCGGTGACATGCCAGTGGCTGCCAAGCAGGCCATGGTTATCGTGCGCAAAGGCCAGGCTGGAGGTGCTCAACAAGGCCAGGGCGGCCAGGGAGTGAAAGGAGGCAATGTTTTTCATAGGGCAGCCTTAAACAATGGGTTGGTGGACCGTCACCAGTTTGGTGCCATCAGGGAAGGTGGCCTCCACCTGGATGTCGGGAATCATTTCGGCGATGCCGTCCATCACGTCGGCGCGCGTCAGGATGGTGCGGCCAAAACTCATGAGTTGGGCCACGGTTTGGCCGTCGCGAGCACCTTCCATCACGGCGCAGCTGATCAGGGCCACGGCTTCGGGGTAGTTGAGTTGCAGGCCTCGTGCTTTTCGGCGTTCGGCCAGCAGACCGGCGGTGAACAGCAGGAGTTTGTCTTTTTCGCGGGGGGTGAGTTCCATTTGGTCCTTGATGCAAAAGCCGTGCCCGAATGGCTGGTCATTGAGCTTAACCCGCAGCGCGCGTTGGGTATCCAACTCCGCGAATGTCCCCCGGAACGGTCTGCGTCCGCTCCTCCTCCTTTACTTCGCTACGTTGGACACCCAACGCACGCTGCTAGACGCTACTGGTTTTTTCTTGCTTGGCGGTGGTCTGACGCTGCTGGCATGGCATGAATACTGCACCGTTGTGGTGTGACTTCAGAAACCCAGCCTCAATCCAGCGCAGCTCTTTCAGATGCGCCGTCGCAGCGCATCACGCTGGTGCGGCGCGACTACAACGCCTGGGTGGCCAGTGAAACGCTGGAGGACTACGCCTTGCGCTTTACGCCGCAGGGCTTTCGCCAGTGGTCGCCGTGGCGTGTGGCGCTGACCGCGCTGGGGGGCGCTGGCGCCTTTCTAATTCTGGAGGCGGTGGGTGCCACGCTGCTGGTGCAATACGGCTTTGTCAACGCGTTTTGGGCGATTCTGGCGACCGGACTGATCATCTTTTTGGCGGGTTTGCCGATTAGCATCTACGCCGCCAAGTACGGCGTCGACATGGACTTGCTCACGCGGGGTGCGGGTTTCGGCTACATCGGCTCGACGCTGACCTCACTGATCTACGCTTCGTTCACCTTCATCTTTTTTGCGCTCGAAGCCGCCGTCATGGCTTATGCGCTGGAACTGGCGCTCGACATTCCACCGCGCTGGGGTTATCTGATTTGCGCGCTGGTAGTGATTCCACTGGTGACACACGGTGTGTCCACCATCAGCCGGCTGCAGGTCTGGACGCAGCCGCTGTGGTTGGTGATGTGGCTGCTGCCCTTTGGCTTTGTGCTGTGGCGCGAGCCCACGGCGTTCGCGGGCGTGGTGCACTATATTGGTGACAAAGGCCAGTCGGAAGGGTTCAGTCTGCCCCTGTTTGGTGCGGCGCTGACCGTGGGGGTGGCACTCATGACGCAAATGGGTGAGCAGGCCGACTACCTGCGTTTCATGCCCGCCCTGACACCGGCCAACCGCAAGCGTTGGTGGTTCAGTGTGCTGATGGGCGGGCCAGGCTGGGTGATTTTGGGGGTGCTCAAAATGCTGGGTGGCGCGCTGCTGGCCTACCTGGCCATCAGTCACGCGGTGCCACCGGAGCGCGCGGTCGATCCGAACCAGATGTACCTGGCGGCGTACGAGTATGTGTTTCCGCATTACGGCTGGGCAGTGGCGGCCACGGCCCTGTTTGTGGTGGTGTCGCAGGTCAAGATCAATGTCACCAACGCCTACGCCGGCTCGCTCGCCTGGAGCAACTTTTTCTCGCGCCTGACGCACAGCCACCCCGGGCGCGTGGTGTGGGTGGTGTTCAACACGCTGATCGCCTTCATGCTGATGGAAATGAACGTGTTTGCCGCCCTGGGCGACGTGCTCGGGCTGTATTCCAACATTGCCATTGCCTGGATGATGGCGGTGGTGGCCGACCTGGTCATCAACAAGCCGCTGGGCCTGAGCCCCAAGGGCATAGAGTTCAAGCGCGCTTATTTGTATGACATCAACCCGGTGGGCGTGGGCGCCATGGCGCTGGCCTCCATCCTGTCGGTCACGGCCCACCTGGGTTTCTTTGGGCCGCTGGCGCAGGCGTTTTCGGCGCTGATCGCGCTGGCCACCGCCTTGATCACCTCACCCCTGATTGCGTTTGCCACCGGCGGCAAGTACTACCTGGCAAGGCAGGCTGATACTTTGCCGACGGCGGACGCAAGTACCTACCGGCGTCTGCGGCTGCAGCGCTGCGTGATTTGTGAGCGCGACTATGAAGCGCCCGACATGGCGCATTGCCCCGCTTACCAGGGGCCGATCTGTTCACTGTGTTGCACACTCGACGCCCGTTGTGGCGACCTGTGCAAACCGCACGCCAGTCTGGCCAGTCAGTGGTCGGCGGCGCTGCACTGGCTGCTGCCCCGGCGCAGCTGGGCGCTGCTGGACAAGGGGTTGGGCTACTTTCTGTTGTTGATGCTGGTGATTGCGCCGCTGCTCGGAGTGGTGTTTGGCCTGCTGTACCACCAGGAAACGGGTGCGCTGGCGCAGTCGGTTTTCGACGCGCCCTTGCTGCAGACTGGCCAAGAGGCGCTGCGTTCGGGCTTTGTCAAGGCCTACATGGCCTTGCTGCTGATTGCCGGGCTGGTGGCCTGGTGGGTGGTGCTGGCGCACCAGAGCCGTCGGGTGGCGCAGGATGAATCCAACCGGCAGACCAGCCTGTTGCTGCGTGAAATTGAGTTGCACCGCCAGACCGATGCCGCGCTGCAATTGGCCAAACAGGCCGCAGAGCGTGCCAATCAGGCCAAAAGCCGCTACATCAGCGCCATCAGCCACGAGCTGCGCACGCCGCTCAACAGTATTCTGGGCTACGCCCAGCTGATGGGCGAGGACCAGTCGATCCCGCCGCACCGCAAGCAGGCGGTGGCCGTGATCAAGCGCGGCGGCGAGCATTTGCTCTCGCTCATCGAGGGCACGCTGGATCTGGCGCACATCGAGGCGGGTCGGCTCACGCTCAGTCCCCGGCCGCTGGCGTTTGCCGACTTCATGCAGGACCTGGCCGACATGTTCGCGCTGGAGGCCGAGCGCAAGGCCTTGCGCTTTGTCTTCGAGGTGCAGGGCAAGCTGCCCGCCGTGGTGCGGGCCGACGAAAAACGGGTGCGCCAGATCCTGCTGAACCTGCTGGGCAACGCCATCAAGTTCACTGCAAATGGCCAGGTGGTGTTGCGCTTGCGCTATGCCGTCGAGATGGCCCACATCGAGGTCGAGGACACCGGGCCGGGCTTGAGTGCAGAGGATATAAATCATGTGTTTGAGCCCTTTGCCCGGGCCAATGCACCTGGCCTGGGTGCGCCCGGCGCTGGCATGGGCCTGACCATTGCCCGCATGCTGACCGATTTGATGGGCGGTGCGCTCAGCGTCAGCAGCCAGCCGGGCGTTGGTTCGGTGTTCAAGGTCAAACTGTTCCTGCCCGAGTTGCATGCCAGCTTGCCTGCCAAGAATGACGGCGGCCAGCGGGACAAGACCCTGGCTGCGCCGGTCAAACCGCGCATGGGCTACCTTGGGCCACGCCAGCGGGTGCTGGTGGTGGACAACGAGGAGGCCGACCGGGAACTGCTGACGCAAGTGCTGCACCCCATTGGCTTCGAAGTGCGCACTGCCGCCAGTGGCCACGACGCGCTCGACCTGCTGGCCAGCGGCTACCAGCCCCATGCCGTGTTCATGGACCTGGCCATGCCCGGCATTGACGGCTGGGAAACCGTGCGCCGGCTGCGGGTGCTCGAACAAGCCACGCAGCGCCCGGCGGCGCAGATTGCCATTGTCTCGGCCAACGCCTTCGACAAAGGGCTCGACAACGCGGTCGGCCTGCCCAGAGATGATTTCTTTTGCAAACCGGTGCGCCACGCCGATCTGCTGGACTGGCTGGCACAGCGCTTGGGCCTGGTGTGGCGGGAACTTGCCGAACCGTCGTTGGCACCGCCCATCGCCGTTCAGGCAACGGCGCTGGTTTACCCGAGCCGGGTCCAGCTTGACGCCCTGCAGGAGGTGGTCACTTTGGGTTTTTACCGTGGCATTTTGAACCAGCTCGACGCGCTGGAAGCGGCGCAGCCCGACTGCGCCGGGTTTGTCGCCCGCATGCGCGACCTGGCCCGCCAGTTCGAGTTTGAAACCATGAGCCAGCAGTTGGCCGGCATTGACCATGACCAATAATTTGAGCAAGGCGCTTGACCGCACCCTGGACCGCGCCAACAGCGACGTGGTGCTGGTCGTCGACGACGTGCCCGACAACCTGGCCGTGCTGCATGACGCGCTCGACGAATCGGGCTACACCGTGCTGGTGGCCCTCAGCGGTGCGGCAGCCCTGCAGCGCGCGGCGCAAGCGCTGCCCGACGTGGTGCTGCTCGACGCCATGATGCCAGGCATGGACGGTTTTGAGGTGGCGCGCCAGCTCAAGGCCGATCCGAAAACGGCGCATATTCCCATCATTTTCATGACCGGCCTGACCGAGACCGAGCACCTGGTGGCCGCGCTGGAAGCCGGTGGTGTCGATTACGTCACCAAACCGATCAAGCCGAAAGAGGTGCTGGCGCGTATGGCGGTGCACCTGCAGGGCGCGCGCGAAAAACGCCAGACGCGCAACGCGCTCGATGCCTTTGGTTATGCCAGCATCACGGTGCGCGTGAGCGACGGGCGCCTGATGTGGCAAACCTCGCTGGCGCGCGAGTTGCTGATGCGCTACTACGGTACCGACGCGCCCACCACACCGATCCCCGTGCTGGCCTGGCTGCGCCGCCACGTGGCGAAGGGCTTGAGCGGCGTCGAGCCGCCACGCCTGAGCATCGAACTTGGCCCCAAACGCCTGAGCTTTCGCCTGCATCAGCAAATCGGCGACAGCGAGGGAGGCGGCGACTGGCTCATCATCATGCAGGAGGTCAGCGACGAGAGTGTGATCGAGGCCATGGGCCTGTGCTTCAAGCTCACCCCCAAGGAAGCTGAGGTGCTGTACTGGGTGGTCAAGGGCAAGATCAACCGCGATATTGGCGACATTGTCGGCTCCAGCCCGATGACCGTGAAGAAGCACCTCGAGCATGTGTTTGCCAAGCTCGGCGTGGAAACCCGCACCGCCGCGGCCGCCATGGCGATGCGCCGCATCCGGCAACTGCAGCCGCAGTTCGAGGGCTGAGGGTCGGCGCTTCTACGCCACTCGGCGTATTTCCCAAACGCCTGTGCTTCCCTAAAGTCACACCATCGCTGAATAAAAGCCTGACCCAATCCCCGGGCCCAAGTTCAGCGACAACGGTTTCATCAACTTTGGAGTAGCACATGCAATCTTTGAATTCACGTCGTTTTACACTCAAGGCGCTCACCGCCGCAGTCGCGCTCACCACCCTCTCAGCGCTGCCTGCATTCGCCGCCGACACCATCAAGGTCGGCATCCTGCACAGCCTGTCGGGCACCATGGCCATTTCGGAAACCGTGTTGAAAGACACGGTGCTGATGGCCATTGACGAGATCAACGCCAAGGGTGGCCTGCTCGGCAAAAAGTTGGAGCCCGTGGTGGTTGACCCCGCCTCCAACTGGCCGCTGTTTGCCGAAAAGACCAAGCAGTTGCTCGGCCAGGACAAGGTCGATGTGATCTTCGGCTGCTGGACCAGCGTGTCTCGCAAGTCCGTCCTGCCGGTGGTCGAAGAAATGAACGGCCTGCTGTTCTACCCGGTGCAGTACGAGGGTGAAGAGCTGTCCAAAAACGTGTTCTACACCGGCGCCGCGCCCAACCAGCAGGCCATACCCGCTGTGGATTACTTGATGAGCAAGGACGGCGGCGCGGCCAAGCGCTGGGTGCTGCTGGGTACCGACTACGTTTACCCGCGCACCACCAACAAGATTTTGCGCGCCTACCTCAAATCCAAGGGTGTGAAAGACACCGACATTGACGAAAAGTACACCCCGTTTGGCCACTCCGATTACCAGACCATCGTGGCTGACATCAAGAAGTTCTCCGCCGGCGGCAAGACCGCCGTGGTGTCCACCATCAATGGCGACTCCAACGTGCCGTTCTACAAGGAACTCGGCAACGCCGGCCTGAAGGCCAAGGACGTACCCGTAGTGGCTTTCAGCGTGGGTGAAGAAGAGCTGCGCGGTGTCGATACCAAGCCGCTGGTGGGCCACCTGGCCGCGTGGAACTACTTCCAGTCGATCAAGAACCCGACCAACACCGAGTTCATCAATAAATGGGCCGCCTACGCCAAAGCCAAGAACATCGCCGGTCACAAGGACAAGCCCCTGACCAACGACCCGATGGAAGCCACCTACATCGGCATCAACATGTGGAAACAGGCGGTTGAAAAAGCCAAAACCACCGACGTTGACAAAGTGATTGCCGCCATGGCCGGCCAGACCTTCAAGGCGCCGAGCGGCATCGTGAGCAAGATGGATGAAAAGAACCACCACCTGCACAAGTCGGTGTTCATTGGCGAGATCAAGGCCGACGGCCAGTTCAATGTGGTCTGGAAAACCCCCGGCCCGGTGAAAGCCAAGCCGTGGAGCCCGTACATCGAAGGCAACGCCTCCAAGCCTGACGAGCCGGTGAAGAAGTAAGGCACCTGACGTCATTGCGAGCGAAGCGTGGCAATCCATGAACCCATGAATACATGGATTGCCACGGCGCTGTCGCACCTCGCAATGACGACTTGTCTAAGGAATTGCAGTGTGGGCGCTGCCAACGTGCCCACCCTACAGGTTCTTATATGTTGCTACAAAAACTACTTTTATTCACCGCGTTTTGTCTGACAGTCAACGCCCATGCGATCAGCGTGGAGGAGGCCAATGCCATCAGCAGCGGCGAGACCGATGCCCGCATCGAAGCCCTGAACCAGGCCGTAACCCGCGCTGACGCAGGCACGGCAGTGTTTTTGCAGGCGCTGGCCGACGACGCGGTCAAGCTGGTGCGTGGCAAGGCCATCATGGTCAAGGACGACAAAGGCATCGACCCGGCATCAGGCGCTGAATTCGCCCTGCCCGACGATGCCGAGGACGTGATCAACAACAACCGCATGCGCGGAGAAATCGACTCGGCCCTGGCGGCGCTCAAGCTGTTCTCCAAGGATGACAAGGTCCGCATGGCGGCTGTGCAGCAGATGCAAAGTGATGCCGACCCGAGCAAGCTGGAACTGATCGAAAAAGCCTTTGCCACTGAGCAAAATGCCAACATCAAGGACCAATTGGCGCTGGTTCGCGCCGCCGCTCTGCTGGGCAGCACCGACAAAGCGCAGCGCCTGGAAGCGGCCGCCTTGCTGGGCTCCAGCAACCAGTCCGGCACCAAAACCATTTTGCTGGCGCATCTGGAGACCGAGTCTGACGCCACAGTCAAGGCGGCCCTGGGCAAGGCGCTGCGCGAGGTGGAAACCAGGCTGGCCTGGGGCGACAAGCTGGGCGCGGTGTTCAGCGGCATCAGCCTCGGCAGCATCCTGCTGCTGGTGGCGCTGGGTCTGGCCATCACCTACGGTTTGATGGGTGTCATCAACATGGCGCACGGCGAGTTGATGATGATTGGCGCCTACGCCACTTACGTGGTGCAGGGTCTGTTTCAACGCTACCTGCCCGGCGCATTTGACTGGTACCTGCTGGCGGCGGTGCCGGTGGCCTTCATGGCCTCGGCGCTGATGGGCGTGCTACTGGAGCGCAGCGTGATCCGATTTTTGTATGGCCGTCCGCTGGAAACCCTGCTGGCCACCTGGGGCATCAGCCTGATGCTGATGCAACTGGTGCGCACCGTGTTCGGCGCGCAAAACGTGGGCGTGGAAAACCCGTCCTGGATGAGCGGCGGCGTGCAGGTGCTGGGCAATTTGTCGTTGCCGTTCAACCGGCTGGTGATCATCGGTTTTGCCCTCTTTGTGCTGGGTGCCGTGGCCTGGCTGATCGGCAAGACCCGGCTCGGCCTGTTTGTGCGCGGTGTCACGCAAAACCGGCCGATTGCGTCGTGCATGGGTGTCAACACCGCGCGCATCGACACCTATGCCTTTGCGCTGGGTTCGGGCATTGCCGGGCTGGCGGGTTGTGCCCTGAGCCAGGTTGGCAATGTCGGGCCCGACCTCGGCCAGGGCTACATCGTTGATGCCTTCATGGTGGTGGTGCTGGGTGGGGTCGGGCAACTGGCCGGCACGGTCTATGCCGCGTTGGGACTGGGCGTGTTGAACAAGTTTCTGGAAGGCTGGGCCGGCGCGGTGCTTGCCAAGATTGCCGTGCTGGTGTTCATCATCATCTTTATCCAGAAACGTCCGCAAGGCATCTTTGCCATGAAGGGCCGCAGTGCGGAGGCGTGACATGATGACCCAATCCATTCAACTCCCTGCGCCCACACCCTTGCTGACCCGCACAGGCTGGAGCGCCTTCATCCTCGCCCTGATCGTGGTCTGCGCGGTGGCCCCGGTGCTCAATTTGCTGGTGCCGGCCGACAGCATGTTTCACCTGAGCGACTACGCGGTGGGCCTGCTCGGCAAGATCATGTGTTATGCCATCTGCGCGCTGGCCATGGACCTGATCTGGGGCTTCAGCGGCATTCTGAGCCTGGGCCATGGCCTGTTTTTTGCGCTCGGCGGCTATGTCATGGGCATGTACCTGATGCGCCAGATTGGCACCGATGGCAATTACAAAAGCAACCTGCCCGACTTCATGGTGTTCCTGGACTGGAAAGAGCTGCCCTGGCACTGGACCTTTTCTGACAGTTTCATCGCCACGCTGATTTTGATCGTGGCGGTGCCGGGGCTGGTGGCCTTTGTCTTTGGTTACTTTGCCTTTCGCTCGCGCATCAAGGGCGTTTACTTTTCCATCATCACCCAGGCCCTGACCTTTGCCGCCATGCTGCTGTTTTTTCGCAACGAGACCGGTTTTGGCGGCAACAACGGCTTCACCGATTTCAAGCGGATTCTGGGCATTCCAGTGGCAACACAAGAGATGCGCATGACGCTGTTTGTGCTCACGGGCGTGACGCTGCTGGGCTTCTTTTTGATGGCGCGCTGGCTCATTGGCAGCAAGTTCGGCCGGGTCCTGCAGGCCGTGCGTGACGCAGAAACCCGTGTCATGTTCAGCGGCTACAACCCGTTGGGCTACAAGCTCACCATCTGGACCATTTCGGCCATGATGTGCGGCGTGGCCGGCGCCCTCTATGTGCCACAGGTGGGCATCATCAACCCGAGCGAAATGAGCCCGGCAAACTCGATCGAAATCGCCATCTGGGCGGCGGTGGGTGGCCGCGCCACGCTGATCGGCCCGATCGTGGGGGCTTTCATCGTGAACGGCGCCAAGAGTTGGCTGACCGTGGCCTACCCAGAATTCTGGCTGTACTTTTTGGGACTGCTGTTCATTGGCGTGACGCTCTTTTTGCCCAACGGTGTGGTGGGTTTGGTTCGAAAGTTATCTGCTGGTTTGTCATTGCGAACGAAGCGCGGCAATTCATCTGTCAAAAGCGAGGGCGCGAAATGACCCCCGAATTGATGGAGCAGGGCGCCCGGCGGCTCGAGGCCTACCAGGCGGCTCAGGCGGCCCGGGCCGGGCAAACCGCATCGGGCGGCCGACAGGCGGGCTTTTCGCGCATTGCCACATTGGGCGAAGTGGACATCACCCATGGCCGCATTCTTTACCTTGAAGACGTGAGTGTGAGCTTTGACGGTTTCAAGGCCATCAACAAGCTGAGCCTGGACATTGCGCCGGGTGAGCTGCGTTGCATCATCGGGCCCAACGGCGCTGGCAAGACCACCATGATGGACATCATCACCGGCAAGACCCGCCCCGATGAAGGCCAGGTGTTCTTTGGCAGCACCATTGACCTGCTGCGTTACAAGGAGTCCGAGATTGCCCAGATGGGCATTGGCCGCAAGTTTCAGAAACCCACGGTGTTCGAACAGCTCAGCGTATTCGAGAACCTGGAGCTGGCGCTCAAAACCAACAAGGCTGTCACCAGCTCGATGTTTTTCCGGCTCGACTCCGAACAAAGCGACCGCCTGGCGGAAGTGCTGCACACCATTCACCTGAATGAGAGCGTTCGCACCCAGGCCGGCAACCTGAGCCACGGCCAAAAGCAGTGGCTGGAGATCGGCATGCTGCTGATGCAGGACCCCAAGCTGCTGCTGCTCGACGAGCCGGTGGCCGGCATGACCGACGAGGAAACCGAGCGCACCGCCGAGTTGTTTTTGAGCCTCAAGGGCAAGCATTCGCTGATGGTCGTGGAGCACGACATGAGCTTCATCAACACCATCTCCGACATCGTCACGGTGCTGTGCGATGGCTCGGTGCTGGCGCAGGGCACGCTGGCGCAGGTACAGGCCGACGAGCGGGTCATCGAAGTCTATCTGGGCCGCTGAGATGGCAACACCATGCTGAACGTCAAAAACATCAACCAATACTACGGCGGCTCGCACATCCTGCGCGATGTCAGCCTGCAGGCCACCCTGGGCAAAGTCACGGTCATTCTGGGGCGCAACGGCGTGGGCAAGACCACATTGCTGAAAAGCCTGATGGGCCTGGTGCCGATCAAGAGCGGCAGCATCGAATTTGATGGCAAAGCGATCCACAACGCCACGCCCTACGAGCGCGCCCGTGCCGGCATTGGTTTTGTACCGCAGGGGCGCGAAATTTTTGGCCGTTTGACGGTGCAGGAAAATCTGGCCATGGGCCTGGCCTACAAGCCCGCCAGCACGCCGATTCCGCCTGAGCTGTTCGAGCTTTTTCCCGTTTTAAAGCAGATGCTGCACCGCCGCGGCGGTGACCTGTCGGGCGGGCAACAGCAGCAACTGGCCATTGCCCGTGCGCTGGCGGCGGGGCCCAAACTGCTGATTCTGGATGAGCCGACCGAAGGCATCCAGCCCAGCATCATCAAGGACATCGGCCGTGTCATCCGCATGCTGGCCGACCGCGGCGACATGGCCATCGTGCTGGTGGAGCAGTACTACGACTTCGCCCAGGAACTGGCCGACAACTACGTGGTGATGGAGCGCGGCGCCGTGCGTGCCCAGGGGCTGGGTGCCAACATGGAGATTGACGGCGTGCGCCAATTGGTGGCGATTTAAGTCCTGAGACTTTGCGGGTCAGACCACTCGCAGAGCGATGTGCTCTGACTCCAAGTAGACTTTTTCCTTGCGGGTCAGACCACTCGCAAAGCGACGTGCTCTGACCCCAACTGATCAGGTCGACCAGATCCTCGGCACGCTCGCAGGCAATTGCCAGAAGTGTTGCCGCCACACCTGCCACACCTGGCGAAGCAGGTCTGATGCTGGTTCCACCAGGGGGGCCAGCACCCGCAGCACCATCACCTGCTCATTCGGACAGGTGACACCGGCCATCCGGCTCAGCGTGTGTGAACTGACGACCTGACGGGCCAGTTCCAGACCGGCCTCACGTCGGTCCCGCGCGATTTTGCTGCCACCGACAAAAAACAGCGACGCCATGCAGCGCTGACCGGCCAGACCCAGCGGGCCGTTCATCAGGCGGCTGTCATGGGCCTGCAGCATGCCGCGCTCCAGCCAGACACCGGGCACCTCGATGTGCTGCAAAAAATGGCCCTCATCAAACGGCAGACCGGCGCTGGGCAGGCCGAGTGCAGTGATGTCCCAGCCCATGAATTCGGCCTGGGGGCCGAGCGCTACGGTCAGGTAATTTTCTGCCAGGCAGGCGTTGTAGGCGATGGCCTCCAGCGGCAGCCATTCCAGTCGCGCCTGGTCTTGCAACGTGATGCGGGTGCGCTGGACGGCCTGCTCACCCAGCGAGCGATAGAAGCGGGTGGCGCCTGGCGTGGTGATCAGGCCGTGGGCTGCGCCGCTGGCCGCAATGGTCATCTCAAGGGTGTCGCCGCCCACCAGGCCGCCGGGCGGATGCACCAGCACGTTGTGGCAGATGGCGTCTCCCTCGGGGTAAAGGCTTTGCAAGATGCGCAGCGGTCCGTTGTGGCTGTGGCGCACCACGCTGCGCTGTTGCTCCCGGCGGTAATCTATGTCGAGTTGGGCGTGCCAGCTCATGGCGCTAGTTTGCCATGCGGTTCAGTGGTCCTGCGAGCCGCGGTGGGCCCAGGCGGTGGTGTGCTTTTCAATCGCGCTGAAGAGCTCGTACATCGCCATCGCCATGGCGCCCACCACCAGCAGGCCGGCAAAGGCCAGCCCCATTTGCATGCTGGAACCCGCCGAAATCAGCAGGTAGCCAATGCCCTCGTTGGCGGCGGTCATCTCACTCACCGTGGTGCCGACAAACGCAAGCGTGATGGCGACCTTGAGCGAGCCGTAAAAGTAGGGCATCGAGCGCGGCAGGCCCACCTTGACCAGCACGTCCCAGCGCTTCGCCCCCAGCACTCGCAGCACGTCTTCAAGCTCGGGCTCCAGCGTGGCCAGGCCGGTGGCAATGTTGACCATGATTGGGAAGAAGCTGATCAAAAACGCCGTCAGGATGGCGGGCCCGGCGCCAATGCCGAACCAGACCACCAGAATCGGCACAAAGGCCGCCTTGGGCAGCGCGTTGAACGCCGTCATCAGCGGGTAAACGGCGGCATAGGCCAGGCGCGAGCTGCCAATCAGAAAGCCCAGCAGCACCCCCACCACAATCGCCAGGCCAAAGCCCACCATGGTGACCCAGTAGGTGCGCCAGGCATGCCCGGCAATGGTGTCGCGGAACTCCCAGAACTGGGTCCAGATGCGCCAGGGGCTGGGAAATATGAACTCCGACACGTCGAAGCCCGCGCAGATGATCTGCCACAGCACCAGCACCACCAGCAGCAGCAGCCAGGGTGACCAGATTTCCATTTGTTTCTTGTTCATGCACTCACCTCAGGCGGGTTGGCTGCACCGTTTTGGCGCATGGCACCAATGTGGCCGCGCAGTTCGTGCACGATGTCGGTAAATTCGGTGGTGTAGGTGATCTCGAGGTCACGCGGGCGTGGCAGCGCAATCTCGCGTTTGACCACAAAACGGCCCGGGCTCTTGCTCATCACATACACCGTGTCGGCCAGAAACACCGACTCGCGCAGGTCGTGGGTCACCAGGATCACGTTGAACTGCTGCTCGGTCCAGAGGTCACGCAGGATGCACCAGAGTTCCTCGCGGGTGAAGGCGTCCAGCGCGCCGAACGGCTCGTCTAGCAGCAGCATCTTGGGCTCGTGAATCAGCGCGCGGCAAATGCTGGCGCGCTGCTGCATGCCGCCCGAGAGTTGCCACGGGAACTTGTCCTCGTAACCGCCCAGACCCACTTTTTGCAGCAGTCTGCGGGCGCGTTCCTCGTATTCCTTGCGCTTGGCCTTGAAGTTGCTGCGGTAGGGTTCCACAATTTCCAGCGGCAGCAGCACGTTGTCCACCGTGGTGCGCCAGGGCAGCAGCGACGGCGCCTGAAACGCCATGCCCGAAATCTTGAGCGGGCCGGTGACCGGCTGCTGGTCGATGTGAATTTTGCCCATGGAGGGCATCTTCAGGCCGGTGGCCAATTTCATGAAGGTCGATTTGCCGCACCCGGACGGTCCGACGATGGCGATGAACTCGCCCTGGCGAACCTTCATGTCGATGGCCTCTACGGCAAACTGGTTTTGTTCCAGCAGTTCGTCGTTGTAGGCCAGCCAGACGTCGGAGAAGTCGACAAACCAGGGGCTGGATTCGCTGTGCATCATGGCCTATGACTTATGGTTTGGGCAACACATCCAGCGTTGCCTTGGGTGGCAAGAAGCTGCCGTTCCAGACCGCATCAGGATTGACCCGGGTTTTGGTGTTGAAGGCGTCCGACACCTGCGATGCCATCAGCGCCAGGCGCGGGCCGTTGACCTGGCCAAAACCCTCGGCGCGGGCGTTCGGGCTGTTGATGGCGGTGTCGATGGCCAGTTGCAGGCGACGCGTTTCAAGCGCCACGTTGACGATGCCGTCACGCGCCTTGACGTCATTGATGGCGGCCCCCGGGTTGGTCATCACGTCCTTTGCGCCCCTGGCAAACGCGGTCAAAAAGGCTTTGATGGCTTCCGGCTTTTCCTTGATGAGCTTGGGCGAGGCGATGATGGCGTTGCCATACAGCTTGACGCCAAAGGCCGGGTAGGGCAGCACCACCACGTCAGCGGCCTTGACGCCGCGCGCCTCCAGGTTCAGCAGCGAGGTGAAGGTAAAACCGGTGATGGCGTCAATGTCGCCGCGCACCAGCATGGTTTCGCGCAGCGGCGGGTCCATCGCGGTCCAGGTCACGCCGCTGATGGCGTTGGCCTTGGCAAAAATCGGAAATGCGCGCCGACCGGCGTCGAACACCGGTGCGCCCATCTTTTTGCCGTTTAGGTCAGCCGGGGTCCTGATGCCGGATTTCTTCAGGGCCATGACCGAAGCCGGTGTGTCGTTGTAGACCATCATCACGGCCACAGGCTTGTTGGGCGCGTCGGGGTTGTTGGCGTGGAACTCCATCACGGCGGCCAGGTCGGCAAAACCCATGTCGTAGGCGCCCGAAGCCACGCGCGTTACGGCGCCGCCCGAGCCATTGCCCGCATCCACCGTCACGTCCAGCTTGGCGTCCTTGAAATAACCCTTGGCCACGGGCGTCAGAAACAACGCGCTGGGGCCCTCAAAACGCCAGTCGAGCTGGAATTTGATCGGGGTGGTTTGTGCCTGGGCCAGGCCCAGGACGCTGACAGCAGCCAGGCTGGCTGCAGTTTTGAGGAAAAAACGTTTTGACATGAGAACTCCAGGAATGTGAGTGAACCCATGTCAACCAGCAATAAAGGTGCCAGGCGCTCCATGTCTGGAGGTCAAAAATGACAACGCCCTGTGCACTTTTACGGTGCACAGGGCGATTTGATCGCCGTCTAACAATCAGCGCAGCGCACTCACATCGGCCACGGCCAGCGCGGTCATGTTGACGACACGGCGCACCGTGCTGGACGGGTTGAGCACGTGCGCGGTGGCGGCGGAACCCAGCAAGATGGGGCCGACGGTCAGGCCGTTGCTGCCCGTCATCTTGAGCACATTGAACAGAATGTTGGCCGAGTCCAGATTCGGGCAGATCAGGATGTTGGCGGCGCCGGTCAGGGTGTTGTCGAGCAGGGTGGCGTTGCGGATGTCTTCTGACAGGGCGGCGTCGCCCTGCATTTCGCCGTCGCACTCAATGTCGGGGCAGGCGGCCTTGAACAGGTCGCACGCCTGGCGCATCTTGCGGGCCGAGCCACGTTTGGAAGAGCCGTAGTTGGAGTGCGACAAAAACGCCACCTTGGGCGCAATGCCAAAGCGGCGCACTTCTTCGGCGGCCATGCGCGCAATGTCGGCCAGTTGTTCGGCGTCGGGGTCCTCGTTGACATAGGTGTCGGCCACGAAGATGGAGTATTGCTCCAGCATCAGCGCGTTCAGGGTGGCAAAGCCGGAGGCGCCCGGCTTGACGCCCAAAATGTCGCGCACATGGTCCAGGTGCACGTCAAAGCGGCCGTGCAGGCCGCACAGCATGGCGTCGGCGTCGCCGAGCTTGACCATCAGCGCGGCAATGGTGGTGGTGGAGCGGCGCACCGCCGCCTTGGCTGCCTCGGGGCTGACGCCATGGCGGCCCATGACCTGGTGGTAGGTTTCCCAGTACTGGCGAAAACGCGGGTCGTCTTCGGGGTTGCAGCAGTCAAAGTCGCGGCCCAGTTGCAGGCGCAGGCCGGCCTTGAGAATGCGGGCCTCGATCACCGCCGGGCGGCCAATCAAAATGGGCCGAGCCAGCCCGCCTTCGACCACGAGTTGCGCCGCGCGCAGCACGCGGTCGTCTTCACCTTCGGCATAGGCCACGCGTTTGGCGCTGTCGGGCGCGTTGCGGGCGGCGTTGAACACTGGCTCCATCAGCAGGCCGGTGGAGTAGATGAAGCGTGACAACTGACGGCGGTAAGCGTCCATGTCCTTGATCGGGCGCTTGGCCACACCCGAGGCCTCTGCCGCAGCCGCCACCGCGGGCGCAATGCGCAGGATCAGGCGCGAGTCAAAGGGCTTGGGAATGATGAAGTCCACGCCAAAGGCCAGGTCCTGGCCGGCGTAGGCATGGGCCACTTCCTCGCTGATGTCGGCCTTGGCCAGGGCGGCAATTTCGTGCACGCAGGCCAGTTTCATGGCTTCCGTGATCTGGGTGGCGCCGCAGTCCAGCGCGCCACGGAAGATGTACGGGAAACACAGCACGTTGTTGACCTGGTTCGGGTAGTCCGAGCGGCCGGTG